>JBEAQD010000062.1:0-22069 GCA_041164045.1 Candidatus Parcubacteria bacterium | reverse complement strand
CTATTGCTGCTATTACTAAGAGTATCTCGAGTAGGGTAAATCCTTTGTTTACTCTCTTATGAATTTTATTCATATATGTGTGTTAATTTATATTGTATCTTTATATTATTTTACCCCCCCCGGAATTTTGTCAAGTTTTTTGAGGGTATTTATCTACAATTTTATTATATCATATTTTGTTTTTCTTTGGAAGGGCTGGGATTGTGGATATGTTTGGGTTTTTTGGTTATGAGTGGTTAATGGTGACTGGTAAATTATCCACCTCCGGCACTCCGTGCCACCTCCTCCAAAGGAGGACAGAGAACATAAAACAAGTACAATCCACCCTCCATCTTTCAGACTCCCTTCTCCAAATTGGGGCAGAAACTCAAGTTATAAAATACTCCACCCCGTCCAGCGAAGCTGTCCACCCCTCAAGAGGGGAATTAGCTCAACTACGAAAGGTTTGAATTATTATTTTAACCCGACTAATTGTCTGATTTGTTGTATATTGGTCTCAGCTATTGAGTTGGCTTCCTCTGCTCCTTTGGCTAAGATTTTGGCTACATATTCTTGGTTTTGGGATAGTTCTTGTCTGCGAGTTCGCATTGGTTGGAAAAATTCTAAAATTGTCTCAGCAAGGATTTCTTTAGCTTCTTTATAAGAGATTTGTCCTGCTCTATATCTATTCTCCATATTTGCTAAATTCTCTGGAGTTGCTAGCAGTCTATAAATTGCCATTATATTACAAGTGTCTGGATCTTTGGGTTCATTGGGAGCTTTAGAGTCAGTGGTGATTTTCATTACTTTAGCTCGAATTGAATCGGCTGGCTCGAAGATTTCAATAGTATTCTTGTAAGATTTACTCATTTTCCTTCCATCAAGTCCCTTGACTATAGAAGTATTATCTTGGATATATGGTTTTGGAATAGTAAAGAATTGACCATATTGAGAGTTAAATTTTTTGGCTATGGTCTGGGCAATTTCAATATGTTGTTTTTGGTCTTGCCCGACTGGGACTACATTAGCTTGATATAATAGAATATCTGCTGCCATCAAAACAGGATAATCAAATAATCCCATATTAGCCTCTTTACCATTAGCTACTGCATCTTTATAAGCATGGGACCGCTCTAGATAGGCTACAGTGACTAGATTATTGAATATCCAAGTAAGTTCAGTCAAAGCTCTAATCTCTGATTGTAAAAATAAACTGCTTTTGCTCATATCTATATCCATAGATAAAAAGTCTAGGACTATATCCTTGGTATAATTTCTGAGAGTCTCTGCATCTTTGATACTATTGAGAGAATGTAAATTGACTACGAACATCAAAACTTTATCAAATTCTGGTTTTCTGGAGAGTTCTAATAAAGGATGCATAGCCCCAAAATAATTACCAATATGGATTTTACCTGTAGGCTGTATTCCTGTCACACAAATATTGCTCATAAAAATATAGTTTAATTTATCTGAATAAGATGAGGTTCATCGTAGACAAGTTGTGAGTTTTGTAGGTGACACATGAAAGTAGTTTATATAGTTATAAAAAGAGTTCTTAATTTTGTCTTCCTTCGGAGGGAGTACCCGTAGGGGGAGGGTGGATAAAATATAAACTAGAACTCAATCCACCTCCGGCACTCTGTGCCACCTCCTCCCTGCCTACCGCAGGCAGGCAAAGGAGGACAATTACTATCCAATTTACTGTTATTAGTCTAGTAATCTATATAATTCCTTTTGTCTACTATATACTCATCTAGTACAGTATCTATTCTAACATACTATGGGTACGATTCTCAATATCTGCCCTAATCTCTGCCACTGGTTTGGCATATTTTTGTCTGGATTGCATTATGACTTGTTGTTGCAGAGACAAATCTGACCTATCAGCAAAGATAACTTCTAAATTAAAAGCCTTGCTGGTCTTACCATTTATCATTAAGGTAATGACTGCCTTCAAATTGTCTACTAATACCAAATCCTCAGCCGTATAATATGGCTGCATTCTCTGAGCTATCACTTCAGCATCATCGGAGCTAATACGGAAGCTGACTACCGTTCCAACATTTCCAAAAACTGCATTGCGAATTCCATCAGATAATTGCCCAATATATTGATGAGCTAGAATTAGACATAATCTATATTTACGAGCTTCAGACAATATAGTGGAGATACTATCTGTGGTGAAATTCTGAAACTCATCTAGATACAGGTAAAAATCTCGCCTTTGCTCTTCTGGAATTTCATTTCTCTTGAAAGCTGCCATTTGTAATTTGGAGACTAATAACATACCTAATAGATTACTATTCTGCTCTCCTAGACCACCTTTGGATAAATTCCCGATTAGAATTTTACCTGAATTCATAATATCTTGAAAATCAAAGGCTGACCTTGACTGCCCTATTATGTTTCTGACCATTTCATTTTCAATAAACCTACCTAATTTACTCAATAAATACCCCAGAGTATCTCCCGCCTGAGAACCTTTTTGAGTAGCTGGGAATTCTTTTTCCCAAAAATGCCGAATTACAGGATCATCAACAGTCAACAAAACTTCTCGGCGAAAAGCCTCATCAGTAAACATAAGCGGTATTTCTACTAAAGTTCTAGGATTATTGACATCCGACATTAAGGCTGACATAGCCATTCGCATATTATGCTCAAAAATTGGGCCTATCATACTTGGGTCCGAGACTAATTTATAGAAAATAGAAATCATTTCTTGAATCAAAAAGTCTTTTTCCTCATGAGTTCTAGCTTCTAGGATATTTAGTCCCATTGGATAATTGGTATCTGCTGGGTTAAAATAAATCACATCATCCATACGATGTGGGGGTATCATTCCTAATACTTCTACTGCAAAATCTCCATTTGGATCTAGCAAAGCCAATCCGTGCCCTGCTTGTAAATCTTCTTGAATCATTTTTTTCATCAGAGAGCTTTTACCTGTTCCGGTCTGTCCGATCAGATACATATGCCGACGGCGGTCTTCTTCCTTTACTCTAACTTCAACTTCTTCTCCACGATATACATTTTTCCCTATAAGCAATCCCTCCTTTGGTAAATCGACAGGTGGATGTGAAGTCTTGGAAGTAATCCAAGTAACTTTTGGAGTCTCTACTCCTACTGCGGGGATATGGTATATACTGGTTAATTCCTCTGTGTTCAAAATCATTGACTCTTTACCTGAGAATAAACGAAATATAAAAGTATAGATAAATTGTTTTACATTATAAGTTGGATATTTGACAACTTTGAATTCATTGAGATCTCCGTTAGCAAATTGTGCAAAAGCACCCTCTAATTGATCAAATAAAATATCTGCTCTTTGTTTATCTTTTGATATTGTCATCAATCTAATATTGGTGGAGTAAGCTACTTTGGAGGTCTTTTGACTAATTTTTTCCAACATCATAGACTCCTGAGGCAAAAGCATTTTGGGCTCATTAGATGAACTCTTAGATTTAGTAACATCTCCCAATGCTTTAATAAATTGTTTATCCAAACTTCCAAAAACATCTCTATAAGAATCTTTGAAGGATTCCCCTTTTTGCATTTTTTTGACTACTTTCTGCCCATTATCGATCCAATTATCTGAGATTCTTTGAATTAATATTTGTACTACGGCACTTTCATCTTCTTGAATTTTGGACAGGGCTGAAGTAATCACATTAAGAGGATTAGCTTCTAATTCTTTATAGGTTCGAACTGGTAAAATATACGGTTTTTTTAACTTTAGATATCCAGCTCTAATCTCAGCCCCTGGGACAAGTACATTATAGTCTGTTATTCTTCTTAGTTCAGCTTCTGGATATACTCCATGAATTTGTTTTTCAAAAATAGATTCATAACCTTTAGGCACTCCTATATAAAAATTAATCTCATCTCTCTCTGTAGGGCTTACAATTTCAAGAGAAATATATGGACTACCATAGCGAATTTTATTAAGCCAACTTTCTAATTTTAAATAAGAAAATCCAGCATAAACCTGTTCCATTATACTAATCAAATCTTTTATATTAGATTCTGGCTTAGGAATATTCCTTGGCACGATAATCTGATATTGAGCCATCGACAAGCCTCTATTGACCCGTCTTTTTTCCCAAAATGGCTGAATAATTAAATTTATTATCAAAAATACCATTGATAATGCCCAAATTATTAGAATTATATATAAACTTATAAGCATATTAAATTTTTATTTATCGTGTACATCGGGAAGTAATCCTTCCTCAACCAAAGTAGGATAAATAGCACTCAAACTTTCTTCTAATCTATCTAAAGCTACATAGTCTTCAATAGCTAGAAATGCATAGATTACATCTAGTATGTCTTTGCCTTTAGTAGTAATCAGCTTGACTGATACCTCTACTCTATGCTCTTCTGGGACATTGAGTAGCCAACCATATTTTTCTTGTATTTTTGGTGATAATGGTTTGGTTATTGGGGCTGATTGATATATATTTTTTTGAGTCTCTACAACTTGTTTGATATGATTCTCTGCTTCATAAGCTGTACTCTGCTCTACTATAGGGTGTGGCACTTCAACTTCCGAATTCACTCTATTATATTCTTGAGACCCCAAAACTTCAGAATTTTGTTCTGGAGAGGGAGTATTATTTTCTATGATATTGTTATTTTCTGAATTATTGTGTATTTCTGGCATAGGTTTATTTAATATTTGTCATTGTAATAAATAAGAATCGAGTTTCCAATGATATAATCTGGACTTCTCCAAGCGAGCCACCAATATTCTTGATAATTCTGGTCATTTTGTCTCTTGTAGAAAGAGTCCTGGAACATAGTAGCACTAATAGCAGTATAGCCAATTTGGGGACCATCAGTTGATTTGACTGGTATTATTTTGGTATTAGGCAAATAATACTGAACATCTGCAGTTCCAAAATAATCTATATATAGTGTATCAATATTTTTCTCTTTAGTCCAATCATTTAATCTTTTCAAATCCTGACCCCAATCTAAATTTGAATCTGTAAAAATTTGATAACCTTGATTTTGTCCAGCCAAAATATTCAAATTAGAGATATAGCTTGGGTATACGAGTGTTGTGGCAGCTATATACCAAATCAAAAACACACTCAATAAAACTTTGGAGAACCTTAGTTGGATTAGTGTTTTTACAATGCCAAAAGCAATTATAATATAAGTTAGCATAACAGCTGGCAAAATATGCCTAATACCAAGATTGAGATTCCCCCTAATACTAATAAACCAATATATTAATATCATAATGGCAATATTAATAATATACCAGTTATTTAGAATCGATGAACGCCACTTTTTACCTTTTGACTTTAACTTAATAGGAATTATCAATATCGAAGCTAGAAGTGTGCTGAACAAACTCAAAATAATAACCAAATTCTCTTTTAGCAAATATGTTAAAGGGAAATATTCTATGAAACTCTGATTAGTAAATTTACCTAAAAGAAAAGTTGTATTACCTCCCCCAACTCTTTGTACTACCATCGCTTGCCCTAATAGATATTGTCCAAAATACTGTAGCCCTGGAAATTGAATAATACTAGATAAAGTTTGTTTCGTGACCTCTGAAATTTGATTATCTTGCGGAAATGATTCCTGCACTAATTGAAGTTGAGTCTCTATACTCATATTCCTCATAGTGATAAAATAAACCAAATTAGTCACCACAAAAACTCCCAAAGCTATAATTATGAAGTCGCGAATTAATATTAAACTTCTCTTTACTACTTTTTTATCTCCCCAATCTTTTATTATTATATATCCAAAACCAGTCAAGACTAGCAAAGGTAATAATAATATAGTTGAAAATTTAGATAAAAATGCAAAGGCAATAGCTAAAATTAAATAAAAAATATTTTTAACACTTTGGTTTTGTAAATATCTAATCCAAATATCTATTACAATTAGAAAAGAAAGACTTGCAATTAGATCCGTAGTAACCAATCTCCCATGAGCAATAACATTAGGAGAAAAAGCATACAATATACCACTAATCAAAGCAATGGATTTGTTTTTAGTATGATAAAATACTGAATAAATAATATATGGGAGCCCCAATAATAAAACTATAATTGTAGGTAGTCTCGCCCACCAAATAATAGTATTAGCATCATTACCAGAATTGAATAAGAAAGCATAGCCCATATCCCATTGAGCATTGACTCTATCTGTCCAAGCTGGGATATTATTAGGAAAATATATATTCTGATTAGTCAATTTATCCCCTACCCAAATAGATATACCGGATAATAATTTGAGCAATGGTGGATGTTCTGGGTTTAGTCTATAATCACCCTCTACCACATAAGAATATCCTGCTGCAATATGTGGACTCTCATCTACAGTAAGCGAATCCCCAGCACTAGCCCCAAAAGCTAACATAGCCAAAATCAAAGTAATAGCAATGGTAAATACCCTCAAAGGAATACGGTTATATATCTGTAATAATTTATCTACCATAATTATTTTAATTTATAATAGGCTCTATCTTTGATTCTCAAATCAATATACTCCAATTCATCTTGTCTTTCTAGGGGAATTTGAGAAATGAAGACTTGTTTTAATACTTGTGCCTGATAAATCACATCTGTATCTAAATCTAGCATAATATAATATCCTTTATCTGTATAGACAAAAATACTCAATATATTATCTCCGGATTTTTGCTGAATATCAATAGAAGTAATTTTTAGACTATCTATTTTATTGTACTCTTCTACAATATTGATAAGCCAAGTAATTTCTCTTTCAATCAAGACTGGCTCTCCAGCTGATTTTTGTGATATTCCTTTGATTTCAACCAAATCTTCATTAGAACTTTCAGAAATTCCCATATTAAACCCATCCTCACTAATAAGATAACAACTTGAGTCATAGCAATGATAAAAAACTGGTTTTCTAAGAGTAATATCCAGATTAACTGTTTTATCTAATAAATTTCTTTTGATTAGCATACTTTTGATCTGTGGGAATTCTTGTAATAAATCATTCTCCAAGCCATTACCCCTCAATAAAAATATATTCTTATTATTATACCACCAATAGGTTTTACTTTCTACCAAATCTTGTGTTCTAGACATAACATTATCTCTCAAAGTTCCATCTTCTAGTGAAACTTCAAATTTAGCTATATTCAAAATTGGAGAATATAATAAATATCCAATCCCACCCACAATAATTATAAAAATCAAGAATTTGAGAAATCCTATAATAAAATTTCTAGATTTTGACCTAGATTGTTTTTTATATGTCTTTGGGATATATGTCTTTCTCATATTTCTTTACAACCAGAAGCAAGAGTCAAACCTTTGGCTTCAGCTTGCTCCTTTGTTTCAAAGTATATACGATTTTATGGTTTAATTCTATTAATTCCACCGCAATTTGGATAATAATATCTTTTACCATTTTTACTCGCCACTATGTTACCAGTAGCTAAATTAGTTTTTTGATTATTAGCCGAGCTCACCTCATTTGACTTTATTTCTTCTACTTTAGTATCAGATTTAATAGCAATAGCATCTGGATACACTACCTGAATTTCACTGAGATTAGACTCTAAGGCATTCATATTCCCAATCAGATAAGCACTGCCTCCTATTAATATAGCCGACATAATTAGTAATAAACCCTCGATATGCTTGACAAATTTATGTTTCATATGTATTATTATAACATATATAGTAATAATATTCGATATGGCACATAGAAAAGCTGGTGGTTCTACAGCATTAGGACGAGATTCAAACCCAAAATATCTTGGAGTTAAATTATATGCTGGACAAAAAGTAGCTAAAGGACAAATTATTATTCGACAAAGAGGTACTAAATTCCATGCAGGGCATAATGTAGCTCGTGGAGCTGACGATACATTATATTCTGTAGCAAATGGAGTAATTGCATTTAAGAATACTAAGAAAACCACCTTTACTGGGAAGAGAAAAGTAGTAAAGACTGTATCAGTAGTCTAATAAACTCTAAACTTCCATAAAAAACTAATCCCCAATTGGGGATTTTTTATTTTTTAAAACATATGGTATAATGTAACAGGTATCATATAATAAAGATTAATAAAAATGAATTACACACCAAACACCGCCTATATTTGTATGGAATTTGGGCTATCTGATGATATAAAAATATATACTGGAGGGCTTGGGATATTAGCAGGAGACACCATCAAGAGCTTTGCTGATTTAGGACTACCCGTAGTAGGAGTAGGAATTTTATATAAACATGGATATCTAGACCAGACTTTGGACGAGATGGATGGACAAATTGCTCATCCACAGGAATGGGATTATACCAAAATACTAAATCTTATTGGAAAAACCTCAATTCCATTAGCAAATGAGACTGTATCAGTGAATATCTGGGAATATATATATACTTCACCCATATCTCATAAATCGGTTTCTATACTTCTATTAGATACTGATGTGGAAGAAAATTCAGCAGAATTTAGAGCCGTCTCAGATAAAGTTTATTCTCCAAACTCAGAAATATTCAGAAGGCAATTATTAGTATTGGGACTTGGCAGTAAATATGCTCTCAATAGTCTAGGTTGCCATGAGATTAATACTTTTCACCTTAATGAAAGTCATAGTGCCTTAATTGCACTTGAAATCAATCATCCAACAGCTCAAGTGGTATTCACCACTCATACTCCTCTTATAGGTGGACATACTAGATTACCGATAGAATGGCTCAAAAATATATGTAAACCTGAACAATTACAAAATATTCCACCTGCAGCCTTCGAGGCCGAAGATACCATTAATTTAACTAGATTAGCTTTATCCTTAGCTGATTACTCTAATGCCGTCTCAGCCAAACATCAAGAAGTTTCTCAGGCAATGTTTCCTGAGCACAGTATAGATTATGTTACCAATGGAATACATAGCCCTACTTGGGTTTCTAACTCAATTAATCAAGTCCTACAATCATATTTCCCTAATTGGCAAATGCACCCCGAAATATTAAGATATGTAGAAGGAATCCCTTATGAGGATATAAAACAAGCACATCAAATTAATAAAGATAATCTAGCTCAATATCTAAGACAACAGCCTAATATAGACTTTTTACCCAATGCTTTTACAATAGGCTTTGCTAGAAGAGCCACCGAATATAAAAGAGCTCATTTGATCTTCTCGGACATAGAAAGATTGCTAAAATTAGCTGAGAAATATAAAGGTATTAATATTATATTTGCAGGTAAAGCATACCATACTGACTTAGTTGGAGCTGACATTATTAAACGAATTCTAACTATTGCTAAGGAATATAATAATGAATATCTAAAAATAATTTATCTGCCAAATTATAGTATGGAGATGTCAAAACTATTAGTGAGCGGAGTCGATGTTTGGCTCAATACCCCTCGAATATGTTATGAAGCCTCTGGTACAAGTGGTATGAAAGCATCACTAAATGGAGTATTGAATATATCTACCTATGATGGTTGGTGGCCAGAAAGCGGAATCCATAATGTAAATGGATGGACCATTGCAGGTAATGATGAATATCAGGAGATTAATAGTATGTATGATAATATAAACAATGCTATTGATATATTCTATAATGATCGAAATAAATTTAGTAAAATGCAAAGGTCAGCCATCTCTTTAATCGGCAGCTACTATAATACCCAAAGAATGGTACTAGAATATATTCGTAAAGGATATAAGGGGTGAGTTGGTATTCGTAGCAAATGGTTTACACATCCATTTTTTCATAGGGGCGACCTTTCAGTCGCCTGTGTTGTATTATGTTTTTCGAGCTTCTGTCCTCCTTTGGAGGAGGTGGCACGGAGTGCCGGAGGTGGATGATTAGTAAACTATGATTGCAAATACTATATTAGTATAAAGCATACTTCTTTTCTGCTTCTATCCACCCTCCCCCTTCGGGTACTCCCTCCAAAGGAAGACAAAATCTCAAATTGCAAAAAACTTTCCCCCCTCTCCGCCCAAGGTGGATTAAAAAGAGAGGGACAGAAATACAATACACCTCCTCTAAAGAGAAAAAAAATAACAAAAATACAGGGACTGAAAGGTCGCCCCTACGAATAAAAAATAATTTACAATTCAGAATTCACAATTTATAATTATAGCTCTCCTCAGCTACCAAAACACTTAACTCAATAAACTTGGAATTTGATTAGTATCTAGTGAAGCTCCTCCTATTAGGAATCCTGAGACTGATGTTATGGTTTTGAGTTCTGATATATTATCTTTATTAACACTACCTCCGTATAGAATATTAGCTGTTGATTCTAATTCAGCAGGGACTATATCTTGAAAAGTTTTTTTGATAAATATACTGACAATCTCTATACTATCTAAGCTAGGAGTTATACCACTTCCAATAGCCCAAATTGGTTCATAGGCTATCAGTATCTGGTTTTTAGCTAATAATTCTCTATTTGGGATGATAATGTCAAACAATTCTTGTTTAATAAGATCTATATTTATTTCATTGGATGTAGGATTTTCTTCATAACCTAAACATAGGATTGGTGTCAGATTATATTTGAGTACTTGAGTTAATTTGTTAGCTATATCTTGTGTTGTATAATGTTGGTATTTTCTAGTCTCAGAATGACCTATTAGTGCATATTCTAGTCCTAAATTACTTACCATTTCTGCTGATAATTGCCCAGTATAGGCTCCATTCTCGGAATCAGAAATGTCTTGTACTCCAAGAGAAGCAAAGATATTAGATTGCTTTTGTTGTAATAAATTGATATATATACTTGGTGGTAGAATTACTATTTCTGACCTACCAACTGCTAAAGATTCTGCTTCAATTACTCCTATAATTTTATTCACCTCATCTAGTGAACTTGGATTCATTTTCCAGTTAAAGATTACTGTTTTCATAAAATTTTAGTATAAACTGCTATTAATAATAGTATACCAAGAATTATACGATAAGCAACAAAAATTCTAAATGACTGCTTCTGAATAATATGATACAAAATATGAATAGTTATATAGGTAATAATTCCAGAGGAAATAAAAGCTACTAGACTAGCCCTAGAATATCTATACTCAGCTATAAAGTCTGGCAAAGTAGCAATGGTAGCTATAAAAATAACTGGGGCTCCTAATAAAAAAGCAAAGGCTGCACTATCCTTACGATTAAGTCCCATAAATAAAGCTCCGGTCATAGTGGATCCTGTTCTAGAAAATCCTGGAATTAAGGCTAATACTTGAAAAAAACCTATGATTAAAACCCTGGCTGGATTAAGAGTAGATAATGCATATTTTTGTCGAGCCCAATAATCTGCCAATCCAAGCATTATTCCACCTATAATCAAGGCTATGGATATTACTATAGTTGTTCTAGCATTATTTTTAATCCATTCTTGTCCCAAATATCCAATTACAAGAGCTGGGATAGTAGCTAAGATCAAGAATAGAGCTAGTTGAAAAGATTGTAATGAACGCTTATAAAATTCTGTATTTTTAGAGTAAGCTGTTTCTATTTTATTAAATCTTGGAATATATGGTTTTAGATTTGGTTTATTAGATAACCAAACATTAATGGTTATTTTAAAAAAGTTCAAAACACCTACTATTAAATCTAGCCAAATATCCCAAAAATATATTATGATCGCAATCAAACTACCAAAATTCATCATTACATCGAATGACAAAGATATATTATCAAGTTGCATCACTTTTTGAGCTAGGATTAGATGAGCTGTACTTGAAATTGGCAGAACCTCAGTAATACCCTGTACTAATCCCAAAATAAATCCCTCTAAAATAGTCATAATCTATCCATATATTCTTTTACTTCCTGCCAAGTCTCAAACTTATGAGCATTGATACCATTAGCCTCAAATAACTCTATAGTCTCTAATGTATCATCTAAAAATACATCTATTTCTAGATCTTGGGCTAGTTTTAACTTTCTCTCAGAAAAACCACTTTTTAGCCCCACGCAATATAAATTGTCATATTCTATATGAGCAATATTTTTTAACCACTGAGCTGTATATGGTTGCATTAACTCTGGTCTTGCGGTGATAATTGATATTTTATGTTTGGAAGCAATTTCTCTTGCTATTTCTATATCATCTTGCAAAGGTTGAGATAATGTCCAATTTTCTATAACTTGGGGAAAATATTTTTGCAACAATGCAAATATACCTCTCACGCCTAATCTAGAGAGATGAGTATAATCCCTTTTGGTAAGCACTCCATCAATATCATAACCTATATGCATATACTAAATTTTATCAAGAGCTTTCTTGGCGGCATTTTGTTCTGCTTTTTGTTTGGAGCTCCCTATACCTTTAGCATATTCTTTAGAGCCTATAAACACAGCTACTTCAAATAATTTGTTATGGTCTGGTCCTTCTTCTGATACTACTGTATAATTAGGGGTAATACTAAATTGTTCTTGAGATTTCTCTTGCAATAAGCTTTTAGCATCAATAAAAGATTCCTCGGCAATAATCTGTTCTAAGTCAGTAATAATAAATTCTTCAATAAATTTTTGAGACACTTCATAGCCTCCATCAAGCCTCAAAGCAGCTATTAATGCTTCAATAGCATTAGCTGTAATATAGGCTTTAGCGGTTGCATCGTTTTTTTCTCCTTTAGATATATTAAGACATTTATCTAACTGTATTTTATCTGCAACTTGAGCTAAATGAGCACCTCTGACCAAGGCTGCTCTCAAATTAGTCAATTCACCTTCATTTTTGTCTTTATAATTATGGAACAAATATGCTGTTACTACATCTTCTAATACAGCATCTCCATAAAACTCTAATCTTTCATTATGCCCTAGCGTAAACTGAGGGTTCTCATTTAAATAGGATCGATGGGTCAAAGCTTGCTGTAATAAGTCTAAATTATGAAAGTGATATCCTATTTTGTCTTGTAAATCACTGAGTAGAATCATACTTCAGATCCTATTTTATCTTTATACAAACCGCCTAACACTCCATTTACAAATTTACCAGCTGCTGGTCCACTAAAGGCTTTAGCAAGCTCAATAGCCTCATTAATCGCTACTTTTGGTGGGATATCCTTATCATTATAATATTCAATTTCATAAATAGCCAATCTCAGAATACTTCTCTCAACTGGAGCAATTGTATCTACAATCCATCCAGTAGCATATTTAGTTATAGTTTCATCTATCTTGACTTTATTTTGCAAAACTCCAGAGACTACTTCTTTAATATAAGAAATATCCTCTACTCCTTCAGATAATCTGTGTATAGATTCCTGAATAATATCCCATAAATTTTCATTATCCCAAAGGTCAGATACATCAATCTGATAAAGTGTTTGCATTGCTACTGACCTCATAAGGTGACGATTTGCCATATATTTTTTGTATTATTAGGAGCTTATTTTAAAGTTTTGATAATATCTGAGCTTAACCGTTAGTTCTAGATAAGAATTTTTTGAGACGATGAGACATTCCTCTAACTCTTGCTTCTACCTGTTTTAGAGCATGATGGGAACGATTTTTACCAGTTCTACTATGATTATGTCGTTTCTTAGGTACTGCCATATAATATAATTACTTAATTATTGTTAATTATAGCGTATTATGCTTATGTTTGTCAATATTTGATTTGTACTTAGATATTAGGAGAATATATTCTATGGTCGCTTTATAAATTCTTCTAATTCTTTTGGGTTGTTGAATTAGACGAAATAACCACTCTAATCCTAGCTTTTGCATCCATTTTGGGGCTCGCTTTTGAGACCCTGCCAAAAAGTCAAATGTACCTCCAATACACATAATTACTCCTTTATGGTCATTATCTTTAAAATATTGCTTTAATTGGGATGCAAAAATTTCTTGTTTAGGATATGACAAGGCTACTAGAACTATATCTGATTGAGTGTCCAATACTTTTTGAAATAGATCCTTGTCTCCAAGAGATATTTTGTCAGAATATGTGCCTGTAATATTAATTCTTGGATAATTGTCTTGAATATAAGTTGTGACTTTAGCTGGGACATCACCCTCTCCTCCCAATAGATATACCCTGCTTTTTTGTTGCTTAGCTAAATCTAGAACATCATAAATCAAATCTGAGCCACTAATTTTTTCTGTGAATACCGAATAAAGTCTAATATCTCGATTAATAATGCCCAATAAAGACATCCATAAATTATTCCATTTGCCAGCAAGATAAGCTCCAGCCCATAATATACCTATTCCATCAGGGACTCTAATTTCACTTGTATTAAGAGCTTTTCTAAATGCCAGATTATACTCTGCCTCTACAATGAATTCCGAATATGGGGTAACTACTTGCAAGATTTTATTTTGATCCATTGCTTTGTCAATTTTGGCAATTACCTCCTTTCTACTCCAACTATCTACCTCGACTTTCCCAATTTTGACTGACATAGTTTATTTTTAATCTTGTTCGAATAAAGATTTTACTGTGATATTGTTAATCGATTGCTTGACTAGAGGTGCTACTCGATTTTGAATATTATCTTGTAGCGATGGTCTACTTTCATCTTGATACAATATTCCTATTGGAAATTTTTCGCCCCCCTCGATTTCCATCGATTTTTTCATTGCTCTAAATCTATTATCTGGCTTATAGGGTGTGGTTGTAATATCATATACCCTTTTGGAATAATATTCATAAGTATTGATATAATTATAAGTCACACAAGGCTGATAAATATCAACTAATGCGAATCCTGGATGAAGTATAGCTGATTTAATAGTTTGAGTTAGATGAGGCGTATTCCCTGCAAAACTAGCTGAAACAAAAGTAGCTTGAGCTGTCAGAGCTAATAGAGATGGATTAAGAGGAGTTTCATAAGATCCCTCAGGAGTGGTAGAACTCTGATATCCAGGGTCAGAAGTTGGAGAAGTCTGCCCCGTAGTCAGCCCATATACCTGATTATTATGCAAAACTACGGCAATATTGACATTTCTCCTACAGGCATGCAAAAAGTGCTGCAACCCCTCACCAAGCAACCCCCCATCTCCACCAACTACAATGACTGTCAAATCCGAATTAGCTATTTTGACACCCTCTGCAATTGGAATTGACCTTCCATGCAAACTACCAAAACCATTATAATCAGTCCAATAAGCTAATTTACCAGAACATCCTATATCCCCTACCAACACGACTTTATGAGCTGGTAATTTTAACTCTTGTAGAGCATTTTTAAGGGAAACCCAAATCCCATAGTTACCACACCCCGGACACCAGTTTGGAGTAGATTGAGTATAATGTGATGATAAATCTTTTTTTGGCTTCATATTTTAAAACATTTGATTAAGAATAATTTTAGCAATTTCATCTGGATAAAAAGGGTGACCATCATATTTTAACAATGAATGTTCTGGCTCGAAATTAAAATATTGTTTCAAAAGCCCAGCAAATTGACCTGTAGCATTATTTTCAATAATTATAGACCTCTTGATTTTATCTAATAAGGGCTGAGTTTTGGCTATATTAAAAGGATAAATATAATTAAAATGCATTACATTAGCCAAAATATTATGATTAGCTAATAGTTCTATCGCCTCTATAGCTGCCCATTTTGTAGAACCCCAACTAATTAAAGTAATATCTGCATTGGTATGTCCATAAATTTTGGGTTTAGGGATGGATGGTAACATTGTCTTCTCTTTTCTCATTCTCTTATCCATCATTTTCACTCGATTATGAGGATCTTCACAGATCTCCCCATATTCATTATGTTCATCCGAGCCACTATGAAAAGTAATTCCATTCGATCCTGGCAAGGCTCGTGGAGACACTCCATCTTTAGTAAATAAATATCTTGCATATTTTTCATCTCCGCCCAATTCTTTTTGACTATTAATCAAAATACCTCTATCTACTGAGATAGCATCCAAATCTGTGTCTTTAGGGAATATCATTTGAGAGGTGGCTAAATATTTATCAGTTAAAACTATTACTGGCAACTGATACAAATCAGCTAAATTAAAGGATTCTTGTATTAATTGGTATAATTCCACACTATCTCCTGGGGCTAGCACTACTCTTGGGAATTCACCCTGAGAGGCATGTAATACAAATCTCAAATCTGACTGCTCGGTTTTAGTAGGCAATCCCGTACTAGGGCCTCCTCTCATAGCATTTACCACCACCAAAGGAGTCTCCGTAATACCAGCCAGTCCCAGAGCTTCCACCATCAGAGAAAAGCCTCCTCCTGACGACATAGTCAAAGCTCTAGCTCCCGCATAAGAAGCTCCAACAGTCATACAAATAGCAGAAATCTCATCCTCTGCTTGTTTCGCAATAATTCCATACTTGTCAGAGTGAGCAGCTAAGTGGTCAAAAATTGGAGTGGCTGGAGTCATTGGGTAAGCTGCGGTAAACTTTACTCCAGCCTTAATAGCTCCAAAAGCCAAAGCCTGACTACCATCAATAGAGTAATATGGTTCAGCTTGCCCTTTATTGAGTTGATGAGTAAATATACTATCATAATTTTCCTCAGCATATTCATAACCCTGCTTCATTGCTGAGATATTATCATCTACAATTTGCTGACTTTTTTTCTTGAATTTTTTCTCTAAAATTTTAGCATATGTAGCAAGTTCCCAACCCAATACATAGTGTAGAGTAGCAATAGCAACTGTATTAGCATAGCGAGTAGATTTATTAATACCTCTAGAAATAGCATTAAAGGGTACTCCTACCCCAAAGAAAGGTTGAGTTTTATTAGGTTTTTGGCTAATTTCTTTCTTGACAATATCCTTGTCATAAATCAATACACCTTTTTTGAAAATTTCATCCCAATGAATCTCAAGACTCTCCGCATCAAGAGCAATGAGATAATTAATTTGCTCCACAGGTGCATAAATCGGAGTGTCAGAAATTCTAATAAACACTACATTATGACCTCCTTTGATCAAACTAGGATAATCAACCCAAACAAAACTATAAAGCCCAACATTTTGAGCAATATGTTGGATAAAATCCCCCATACTCAATATACCCTGTCCTGCCTTACCAGCTATTGCGATTACAAATTCATTTTTTAATTTCATAATTTTATCTATATATTTTAAGATAAAATCATTATATCATAAATTCTTATATTCTGCCAAATATATTGCTTTTTTACTAAAAATCATTATAATAGTATAAGTATAGGGCGCATAGCTCAGTTGGTAGAGCAGAAGACTCTTAATCTTTTGGTCGGAGGTTCGAGCCCTCCTGCGCCCACAATAACCCTTGAATATTTAGCTTTTTTATGATATAATCAAATACATATTATTGTGCCTTCATTTTATCATTATGAAATGTATCATAATATATCATATTATTAACTAACTTTGGATACTTTATCAATATGGCAAAAGATATTAATATAATGGAGTCTTTACTCCAAAACAACCCTCTAGATTTACCTGTAGTTGGAGAAGATATAAAAGGAAAAGTTTTAGATATTGGGACTAATGCAATGTATGTAGACCTAGGACCTATTGGAACTGGTGTTGTATTAGGGGAAGAACTACATGATGGATTTGGAACTATCAAAACTCTAAAAAAAGGAGATGAGGTTACTGCTACTGTAATTACTACAAATACTGCAGATGGATATATTGAGTTATCTCTAAGACAAGCATCTGAGGATAAAGTTTGGGATGATTTATTTGCAAAACAAGCTTCAGAGGAACCTGTAGATGTAAAGATTATAGATGCTAATAAAGGAGGACTGTTGATCAGTATAAATGGAATTAGTGGATTCTTACCAGTATCACAGCTAGCTTATGACCATTATCCACGAGTTGACGGTGGGGATAAGACCAAAATTCTAGGTAGATTAAAAGAATATACTGGAGATACCTTCCGTGTAGCTATTATCAATGTTAATCGAGAGGAAAATAAATTGATAGTATCTGAAAAAGCAGCTCGTAAGAGCGAAGAGATGAATCTTGTAAATAGCTATCAAAAAGGAGATACCATTGAAGGAGAAGTAACTGGAGTTGTAGACTTTGGAGTATTCGTAAAATTTGGAAAAAATGGACAAAAACTAGAAGGTTTGGTACATATTTCTGAGTTATCATGGCAATTAGTAGAAAATCCTAGAGACTTATACAAAGAAGGAGATCAAGTAAAAGCTCAAGTTATTGAAATTGTAAATGGAAAAGTATCTCTATCTATAAAAGCATTAACCGAAGACCCTTGGAATAAAATCACTGAGAAATTCTCAGTAGACCAAATAATAGAAGGTCAGGTAGCTAGAATGAATCATTTTGGAATATTCGTACAACTTGACCCTGAAGTAAGAGGACTAGTACATAATTCTGAAATTGAAAAGGAACGACCTCGATATACTGAATTAAAAGAAGGAAGTACTGCTCAATTCAAAATCTTATCTATAGACCCTCAAGAACATAGAATCAGCCTAGCTTTAGTCTAGATAAGTTTAATCTAAAAACTGCTATATGAAAAAATTTACCAAAAACATTCTCTCCGGACTGTTATCAATTTTGGCTATTATAGTAATATTTGGATATTTGGTTACACAGAATAATAACAATATTAGTAAAGTAGCTCTATCCGACATAGTACAAGATATTCAAAATGATAATATATCCTCCATAGTAGTTTCTAATAATAATATTAAAGCTACTCTAAAGGATGATAGTATCAAAGAAGCTCAAAAGGAACCCTCTGGAACATTTATAGAATCTCTACAGGCTTATGGAGTGTCTGAAGAAAAGATCAATAGTCTCAAAATTGAAGTCAAAAATAATGAAGGAAGTAGTTTAGCTTTATCTATATTCTTGAACCTACTATTCCCTATTATTTTGATTGGTGGATTATTATGGTTTTCTCTACGACAAGCTCAAAAAGGTAATGCTCAAGCAATGATGTTTGGTCGCTCAATGGCAAAAGTGATTATGCCAGACAAAGACCGTAAAAAAATGATTACCTTTGCTGATGTCGCAGGACTCAAAGAAGCTAAGGAAGAATTAGAGGAAATTGTAGAATTTCTCAAAAACCCTCAAAAATATACAGATATTGGGGCTAAAATTCCAAAAGGAGTCTTATTAGTAGGACCTCCCGGAACTGGGAAAACCCTGCTAGCAAGAGCCGTAGCTAATGAAGCTGAAGTACCATTCTTCTTCACATCTGGATCAGAATTCGTAGAAATGTTTGTCGGAGTTGGAGCTAGTCGTATTCGAGATTTATTCAAAACTGCTGAAAAGAACTCCCCTGCACTTATCTTTATTGATGAGCTAGATGCAGTCGGAAGATCTCGAGGAACTGGAGTTGGTGGAGGTAATGATGAGAGGGAACAAACCTTAAATCAGATTTTAGTAGAAATGGATGGATTTGAAGCTAATAAGGGACTTATTGTACTTGCTGCTACAAACCGCCCAGATGTATTAGATTCAGCCTTAATGCGACCAGGAAGATTTGATAGAAGAGTAACTCTTGATTTGCCAGATATCAAGGAGCGAGAGCAAATTTTGAAGGTTCATGCCAAAGGGAAACCTTTAGAAAAATCTGTAAACTTGAGAACTATTGCTGAGAGAACTCCTGGATTCTCTGGAGCTGACTTATCTAATCTATTAAATGAAGCTGCTATTGTAAGTGCTAGAAAGAATAAAAAAACTGTATCTGAGGATAATATCTTAATGTCAATAGATAAAGTTTTGATGGGACCAGAGAGAAAAAGCCGAGTTATCAGTGAGAAAGAAAAGAAAATTGTCGCCTATCATGAAGCAGGGCATGCTGTGACTGGACATTTCTTGGAACAATCAGACCCTATTCAAAAAGTAACTATTATCCCTCGTGGACGAGCTGGAGGTTATACTCTCAAGATGCCAACTGAAGATAGAAGGTTCATAGCTAGGTCTCACTTTGAAGCTGATATGGCAGTAGCTCTTGGTGGATATGTTGCTGAAGAGATGATATTCGGGGAGATGACAACAGGAGCTTCCAATGATATACAACAATTGACTCAAATTGCTGAGCAATATGTTAGATACTATGGAATGAGTAATCTAGGACCTATACATTATTCTGATTATAGGAATAATCGAACTGGTGAGATTACCAATCATAGTGAAAAGACTTTACAAGAAATTGACGATGCCGTCAAAGCTATAATAGACAAAGCCTATAAAACTTGTAAAAAAACTCTCACTGATAACAGAGACAAGCTAGAACTATTAGCTCAGGCTTTGATAGAGCACGAAACAATTGAAAGAGCTGAATTCGAAGCTCTGATGAATGGAGAAAAAATTCAATCTGAAACTACTGAAATAGGACCAGAGAAGAAAAGTTAAGAAAAAAATACTAGTATTTTCATATAATTTTATGATATACTAGTATAGATGGATGTGTAGCTCAGCTGGTTAGAGCAGTCGTCTTATAAGCGACAGGTCGGTGGTTCAAGTCCACCCATATCCACCAGAAAAAAATTTAACATCAGGGCCAAGGAGTAAATGTATTTTAGTAGAGGAAAGGTTCGCTACAATTGTAAATTACTAATTATGAATGTTAAATTGTAGGTGCGACATTTCAGTCGCCTATGTTGCGTATTTTGTATCCCTTTGGAGGGAGTACCCGTAATAGACTGAAGGTCTGGGAAAGGGGTCGGGAAAACGGGAGTTTTCCCGTGGAGGAAGGCTTGGGAAACCGAGAGGTTTCACAGGAGCAAATACCATTTGCGACGGGGGAGGGTGGATAAAATTTAAAACCTCAATTATAACCTAGACAAATATCCACCTCCGGCCTAAAGACCACATCCTCCAAAGGAGGGCAAAAAAGAATACAGTCGACTTATAGGTCGCCCCTATGAATGGAGGAATAAGCCTTACGTTACGAAAACAAACTCATCCACCCCGTCAGGCAAAGCCTGCCACCCCCTCAAGAGGGGAATTTAGTTCAACCCACACCCCGTTGACTCTATAAAAATATCACGGGCTACTTAGAGGTCGCTCCTACGGAATACAAAACCTATTTAGGAGTTTTTTGTTGGGTTACTATCTCATAGGCCATAATGGCGGTAGCAGTGGCTACATTGAGGGATTGAATTTGTCCATACATTGGGATATACCCAAGCATATCACAGCTAGAAGCTATACTGGGTCGCAAACCTTTACCTTCACTACCCATTACTAAAACGGTCGGTAAACTATGGAAATCATATTGATAAAAAGGTGTAGCTTCTGGATTACATTCACTACCCATTACCCAAAATCCCGCTTGTTTGAGAGTATTGAGAGCCGTATTCATATTTCCTACTTGCACTAGAGGAACATATTTATCTGCTCCTGAGGCAACTTTAGAGGCTACTGGTGAGATAATACCTCCGCGATGTTTTGGAAATAAAACTCCAAGAGCTCCCATAGTCTCAGCTACTCGAATAATAGCTCCTATATTATGCTGATCGGTAATCTCATCTAGAGCTATAACCAAGCCTCCAGCATTCTGGTCTAATTGAGGCTTAATACTTTCTATCCAATCTTCTAACCCAAGCATTGGCTCAGCGGTTATGAGAGCTACTATACCCTGATGAATATAATCCCCTGCTTCGGCTATCTCTTTTTCTAATAAGCCGGTGATTTTTTGAATTGGTACATATTGGACTAGAGCTAGAGATTCTTTGGCAAGTTCTAGAATTTGCTCTAATCTCTTGTCTCTGACTTGATTCTCTCTAGTTATATAAATTTTCTGTACTCTTTTTGGGGACTTTTTCAAAACTTCTAGGACTGAGTTCTTACCATAAATATATTGGCTACTGTCTTTATCAATTAGAACCTTGCCTCTACTGGGTTTGGCTATTTGATTGGCTGGATTACGGCGATGTTTGGTAGTAGGAAGAGCTGACTTTGGGACGAGTTTACTCTTGGCTGGTCTATGATTTGACTTAGACTTCTTTTTGGCAGGATATGGCATAGAATAAAATATAAATAATTAAGGCTATATTAGCATAAAATATGGGTTTTGTATAGGTGTTGTATGAGATGAGGGTAGAATATAAAATGAGGATATAAGGATCCAAGAAACTGAAGATGAGTAAGATAATTAAGGTAGAATTTAGAATTACCCTTATAAGATTAGTATATGTTAGATGAATGA
>JBEAQD010000061.1:0-7847 GCA_041164045.1 Candidatus Parcubacteria bacterium | reverse complement strand
TTTCATTATTGCAATTATAATAGGTATTAGAAATATTAGCACTAAAAAAAGTATAGCTGAGTCTAGCTTTAATTTATTTATATCTTATGATGATTTATTAAAGCAACTATTATTATCTATTGGATTTATAATCGCTATTACAGCTCTATATTCTAGCTCTCATTCTCTGGGATTTGAAATAGGCTGGTATTGGTTCGCTACTATTGGTGGAGTTGTGACAACATATGTCTCTTATAAACAACATAGTCCAATTACTTTGATTGTGGGACTCTTGATAGCTACGATTGGGGTGACATTTGGAGGTTATCAGGTAGCCACTAACAATACTATAGATCGGGGACTTGCTTATATGTCAGCTTTTCTGATCTTTGCTTCTTTCTATGGCTTATCTATTAGCTTCTTTACTAATAATAGAGCTAAGAGATATTATACAATTTTTAATCTAATTGGAATATTGGGTATAGGTATAGTAACATTTTTCCTGGGCTCATTTGGCGCAAGAGAAGTTTGGGGTTATATCGCCAACGGTAAAGATGCAGCAATTTGGAGTAATTTCAAAACTGGTTTGATTCTAACTGGAGGTATTGGTTTGCTAATAATTAGTCATATCAAATCTATTACATATTTTAAGAAAAACTTATATCAGCCTATAATATCTGTTATTGGAATTATTGGTGCTAGTCTAGTTTTGTTATTGCCCAATGTTTCATTATTATATGATCCTAATAATCAATATTCTTATGAAGTCAATGATTGGACTCAGAAAAATCTAGAAATTTTACCACATATTATATCAATGAATATTTTGTTCTTGGCTGGAGTATTATGGTTATTATATAGTTCTTATAAATTAAAAGAAATTTGGAGATTGAATTTGAGTATTTTAGCTTTATTTATATTCGTATTAGTGAGGTATTTTGATTGGGTGGAGAGAACTGAACTTGATAGGAGTTTATTCTTCTTGAGTTTAGGAGTCATATTCTTGATTACTGGTTGGGGGTTGGAGAGATTGAGGCGCAACATATTAGCTAGTATAGATAATTAGTATGAAAACAAGGAATTTGATTATAGTATTTATCTTACAATTTGCAGTCATTGTCGGGCTGTTTGCTTATTTTTATACTCAAAAGAGAGAGTCTAATCCTATTGTGTATTTATCTCTGAATAATACTAGTGAGCAGACAGATAAATTAAGATTAGATATAGGGGTGGCTGATGAGTATTTATTGCAACAGTTTGATGCTCCAAATAAAGAATCTATACCTTATCCTGACACATCTAATTTAGACTTAAAAGTAGGGGATATGGTGTATGTGAAGTTAGACCAATATAGCGGTAGAACCTCTGGGATACAATTTATTACCAAATCATATTCTAATGATTTAGAAAAACCATTTATCAAGGGAGAGATAGTAGAAATTAAACCAGGTAAACCAGAACAAGGTGAGCCTACCAAATATATTATTGAGTATGGAATAGAAAATATTAACTTCAAAGCAGAATCTTTAGTCGGAGCCGTGGTAAAAGTAGAACTAAAATCTGATGGAGAACCTAAATTATTAGAAGCTTATCAGGATCAAAAAGTCATTTATCGGGCTAATTAGATGAGAAGCATCTTACATAAGTAAATTAGCATAGAAGCTGTCCTCCTTTGGAGGAGGGGTCCGTAAGGCCGGAGGTGGATTTCTGCTAGTATCACTCTTATTTAACTTTTATCCACCCTCCCCCTACGGGGACTCCCTCCTAAGGGAGACAAAGCTCATCTCGTACATTAGCTTGACTTTTTTATCTTTTTAATAAAATCATAAGTTTGCTTGGCAATAGCTGTATAAGAAAATTTACTTTCTGACCTTTCTTGCCCTAACTTGACCAATTTTTTATATTTAGATTTATTATCATAAGCCTCAATTAATGCTTCTCTTATGGCTAGAATATCTTTTTCTATTACAATATACCCAGCTTTACCAATAACTAAAGGAATAGCTCCACTATCTGAGCCAATCACAGGAGTCCCAGCTGCCATAGATTCTACCAAAACTCTACCAAATTGCTCTTTCCAAATAGGAGTTGTATGTGAGAGTAAAATAGAAATATCTAAAATTTGAAAATAAGCTGGTATATCATCAAAAGCAATAGCAGGGTGAATGCTAATAATATGATTTAGGTTTAATTTATCAATCAGAGTATTTAGATTCTCTATATAGCTCTCCTCACCATTGCCAATAATCAGTACTTTTGTATTAGGTTTATTCCATCCAGCAAAAGCATAAATCATATCCTCAATGCCTTTTTCTAAAGTTAATCTACCGATATAGCCATATACAAAATCTTTATCTTCAATATTGAACTTTTGTCTTATAAGATTAAGTTTTTTGGGAGTAATGGGTTTAGCAAATCTACCATAATCTACTCCAAGCTGTGGGAAAGTACCCTTTATACCTCTGAATTTGAGAGCTAACATTCTTTGCTCGAAATCTTTCCAAACTTCTGGGAATTGAAACACCAAACCATCTAATCTAGGAATAATAAATTTCTCCAGTAAATGAAATGAGGCATATCTAAACTTCTGATAAGGAGATTGAGCCTCTTTCTCCCAAATATGACAGATATTTTCTTGAGAGAGTAATATTAACTTAGTCTCGGGTAAAAATTTCTTAGTCACATAGCTGACCTGGGCTGCCACTTGAGTCCAATATTCCTCTTCTAAGAGAATAATATCTGGATTTAGTGATTGTAGAGTTTTTTTAAGATTTCTAAATATAAAAAAGTTCAATTTCCCAGTAAAAAATCCAGAAAGAGTAATATGTTTATAAGCCTTACCCTCATAAGGAGTACTATAAACTTTTTGACCACCACCTTCTAGTCCAAATTCTGGAGTAATCAGAGTTATATTAAGATCTTTATACTTTGCTAAAGCCTCTATCTTAGCTCGATAAGGAGCATAGACATAGGCATGGGATATAATTACTAAATTCGTCGCATCTTTCATAGTAAGTATAGTATATCACAAAAACTATTTCCAGTTAAGATAAGTAATAGATAATTGTAGAGCTGTGGCTATACAAACCCAGATTAAATAAGGAATTTGCATCAAAGCCACCCATTTCATATATGGCCAAATAGCAAAAATTGCCCAGATAATCGTAGCGAGTAATAAAACAATATCTATAGCCCCCAGTAAATTATTCCGAAGTCCAAATTGGAGGGGACTAAAAGCAATATTAAAAATAATATTAAGAATAAAAGGCAAAGCCACCGGCCAACTAATTTTACCATTTATAGCCTGATAAAACACCGCACTAAAAGATATAAAAATCAGAATATACAGCACAGACCAGACCGTCCCAAATAACCAAGTAGGCGGAGCCCAAGAGGGTTTGATCAATTCCTCATACCAAGATGATGTATTCATAAGTTTGGATTTTAGATGATATGTTTTATTATATCATAAATTTTCAGCATCTCTCTTAATAAGCTCCACTATTTCAGGGAATTCAGATATTCTAAAGTGTCCATTCTTGCTCTCATAGATAATAAAATTAGCAGATTTTAGCTTTTTTTGGAATTTTTTAGCATGAGAGCTGGGGACAGTTTCATCGTCTTTGGAGAACATCAAGTATAGATTTTTGGAGCTTTTTTCTAATAGTGATAAATCTGATTTCAGTCTAAAGCCTCCGACCAAATCTTCGCCTGGTAAAGTATTATCATAAGGTGGAGCAATTAAAAAGGTAGATAATATTTTTTTGGGGAATTTATTCTCAGATAGATATTTAGCTAAGAATATACCACCTAGAGATTGGCCAATTAGAATCAGATTATCTTGTAAATATGGAATATATTTTTCAAAATGAATTTTCCATTCAGTATACTTTGCATTATCTTGTAAGGGCATTCTTGGTTTGATTATATCAAAGTTCTGGCCGAGACTTTGTCTCAGAAATTCATCAGTCCAGTAAACTTTTTTCTCAATTGAGACTTCGCGGTTTTGAAGGAAATTTATATAATCCTTTTTACTTTTGAAAGTCATCCCACCGGACACAATAAATATTTGAGTTTTGGGGTGCATAAATTGAATGTTTTTTATATAAAAATCTATGCGGAAGTGAGAGGATTCGGTCACAAGTAATTTTCCTGACGGAAAATTCTCGCGACCCCGTCTCGCGGTGTTCGCCTTGTACTTCGTACAAACTCACACTGGCTCCGACTTTCTCATCCTCACGAGAGCAATACTATTACTCTCTTCACTACTTCTTCAAATATTATTTTTATCTCTTGGCATAAATACCAAAAGATAAAAATATATGCGGAAGTGAGAGGATTCGAACCTCTGGTAGGGGTAAACCTACAACAGTTTTCAAGACTGCCGCCTTCAACCGCTCAGCCACACTTCCATTTATACACTATATTATAACATATTTATTAACTTTTGTACATACTAGCATAAAGTATGCTATACTATTTATATAATTAAACATAAACTTATGGCTGGAATTTGGCGACTTTGGAGAAGATATCGTTTAAAAGTAAGAGAATATATATCTCAGCAATACTTGAGAGAGATTGTATATGGTGGTAGTGATGGGATTGTGACTACTTTTGCGGTAGTAGCAGGTTTTACAGGGGCTAATGCTACAGGATCGGATTTGATGGGATTGACTATGGGAGCGGTTGTTTTGTTTGGTTTGGCTAATCTTTTCTCCGATGCGGTGTCTATGGGATTGGGAGATTATATGTCTATTAGGTCACAAGATGATTTGTATAATAAAACTTATCAAAAAGAGCTCAAACATCTTGAGCATAGTAGTAAATCTTTTACAGATAGAATAAAAGAGCAATTAGTTCTTAAAGGTTTTAATCAAAGTGATGCCAAAGAAATTGTAAAGTTATTTCATAAAAACCCAGACTTTGGGATTGAGTGGCTAATGAGAGAATATCACGGTATACCAAATCCAGGAAACAGTAGTCCAGTATTCTCGGCCTTGGCTACTTTTGTTTCTTTTATATTCTTTGGATTTATTCCGCTTATTCCTTTTGTAATAAGAGTTACAGACCCAACTCAAGCCTTTTTATTGTCTATAACTGGAGTCCTTACTTCCCTGATTTTACTTGGATTACTGAGGTGGAAAGTGGTAGGTTATGGCCTTACCAGAGCTTTGGGCGAGACTTTATTATTAGGTGGGGTTTCGGCCAGTATAGCCTTTATAATTGGAGCTATTATCGGGGCATAATTGACTAAAATCTATAAAAAAGGCATACTATAGATAGATTAAATGATTTGTTTTTATGAGAGTAGCTTTGGTGCATGACTATTTGGTGCAATATGGTGGGGCAGAAAGAGTTTTGGAGGTTTTGGCTGAGATGTTCCCTCAGGCTCCTATTTATACTTTGATTTATGATCCTGAGCAATTATATGGAGCTTTTAGTGATAAAAAAATCCGTACTTCTTTTTTGCAAAATTTACCTTTTGCCAAAACCAATCACAGGTTATTCCCAGCTTTGATGCCTTTAGCGGTGGAGGATTTGGATTTGACAGCTTATGATTTGGTAATATCATCATCTAACAGCTATACTAAAGGGGTTATTACAAGGCCAGATGCGGTGCATATTTGTTATTGTCATACTCCGATGAGATATGCTTGGGATGATTATCATCGACATTTTCAGGAATTTAATTTTGTAGCTGGGATTAGAAATCTCTTGCCTTTTGCGATGAATTATATTCGTCTTTGGGATAAGATTTCAGCCGATAGAGTGGATTATTATTTGGCCAATTCTAATAATGTAGCTAAGAGAATTAATAAATATTATCGTATGCCGGCTCAAGTTCTATATCCACCTGTTAATACTGAAGTGGAATTTGATGCTAATTCTAAGGGTGAATATTATCTGATGTTGGGTAGATTTCTTCCCTATAAACATTATGATATTGTAGTGGAGGCTTTTGCTCGAAATGGTAAGGAATTACACTTAGTAGGTTCTGGTCCAGATGAGGAAAAGTTAAGAAAAATAGCTCGTGGTAATGATAATATTAAATTCTTGGGTAGATTAAATGATGAGGATGCCCAGCGAGAGTTCCGAGACTGTAGGGCTTTTATATTTGCCTCTGAGGATGACTTTGGAATTGTGCCAGTGGAGGCGATGGCAGCTGGTAAACCAGTGATTGCCTATGGGCGAGGAGGAGCTCTGGAGACTGTGGAGGATGGTAAGACGGGCATATTCTTTGATGATCAGAGTGCAGACTGCATCATAAAAACCGTTGATAGATTTGAAAAAATGAATTTTGATGCTACTTATATTCATAATTATGCTCAAAAATTCTCTAAGGATACCTTCAAGCATAATTTCTATAAATTTTTAGAAAAATATGATATTATGTAATTATAGTTAATAAATCCTTATGAATATATATAAGACTTTTTTCAAAAAAAATGCACTGTTCTTGAGTATAATAGTGGTTGTAGGTCTTGCTTCTGGGCTAGCAATGACTAGATTATTACCAGTCTCTTATGATGTGTCTTTGGCTCTCAATATTGAGCGAAAGGTAAATGACACTGGAGAATTTTATACTTATGATGGATTTTATGCTATTCAAGCTACTGAGTTATTTGGTAAAAGTGTGGCTAGTTGGTTTGTAACTCCTGATTTTGTGGAAGATGTACTGCGGAATGCAGATAAATCAGATATAGCAGAGTTATCGGTCAAAGACTTTAGAAGAATATTTACTTCAGAACAAGTCTCAGCTAATGTAGTAGAAGTTAGATTTGGGGTAGATGAAAACGAACTTGGTAATACATTAACAGAATCAATTTCAAGTAGTATAGGTTCATATATGCAGACTAGGGATATTAAGGATTATAATATATTCGTTGGAACTCCAGTTATTAGACAAGTAGATTATAATCCAATCTTGTTTGCTTTAGGAGGAGGATTTTTGGCATTAGCTTTAGGCATTATTATAGCTGCTATTAGACAACATTATTGGGAAAAATGAGAATAGGTATAGATGCCCGCGGGATTACGGATGGATTCAAGGGAGGAGTGGGAGAATATACTCAACATATAATTCAATCGCTTAGAGAATATCAGGATTTAGATTTGGAGTTCTTAGCCACTGGAATGAGGAAAAATTCTGAGATTGCAGGGGTTCAAAATACTTGGCTACAATACCCAAATAGACTATTGAATTTGTCTCTCAAAACTATAAATAGACCATATCTGGATAAAACTTTTAGCCAAAAACCAGATAAAGTTTGGATGCCAAATTGGAATATTACGGCTCTGAGCTCAGAGGCGGAGCTGATTTTGACAGTGCATGATGTATCTATTCGAGTTTTGCCGGAAGTTTTCTCCCAAAAGATGCGACTATGGCATAAATATATTGGTATAGATAAATTATTAGACCGAGCTAATACAATTATAGCTATCTCAGAGTCTACCAAAAGAGATCTGATAGATATCTATGGAGTAAAGAGTGAGAAAATAAAAGTGATTTATTCAGGAATTGACCCGCTGTTTAGACAAGAATTTAGTCAGCCAGCTATACAACAAGTCAAACAAAAATATAATTTACCAGATAGATATATATTGTATCTAGGCACTATTGAGCCTAGGAAAAATATACAATTACTAATCCAAGCTTTTGAGGGAATCGCCACCAAAGATAAAGATGTAAAACTAGTAATTGCTGGAGTCAATGGATGGTTATACAAACAAATTCATCAGAGTATAGACAATTCACCCTTTAGAGATAGGATTCTTAGAATTGGTTTTGTAGATATACTAGATAAACCGATAGTATATAAATTGGCTAGAGTCTTCGTGTACCCGTCTCTATATGAAGGTTTTGG
>JBEAQD010000060.1:0-6804 GCA_041164045.1 Candidatus Parcubacteria bacterium | reverse complement strand
ACTATATAAATCGCGGGATAGAGCAATGGTAGCTCGTCGGGCTCATAACCCGGAGGTTGTAGGTTCAAGTCCTGCTCCCGCCACAAAAATGTATCTTTCTCATATTGGCGATATAGCTCAGCTGGTTAGAGCGCGGGACTCATAAGCCCGAGGTCGGAGGTTCGATCCCTCCTATCGCTACCAAGGTGAGCTTATCCTTGAGAAATTCATTGAACATAATAATAAGGGCGATTGGCTCAGCTGGTCAGAGCATCTCGTTTACACCGAGGGGGTCGTAGGTTCGAATCCTACATCGCCCACCCCAAATTAAGATTATAAGGGAGAATATATAAGATAATGATATGAGTACACTAGCCACACCTACAGAGTTACCATTCGAACCAGTTAATATTGGAGATACTGTTCGAGTACATCAAAAAGTTATTGAAGGTAATAAAGAAAGAATCCAGATTTTTGAAGGAATTATAATTGCTAAGCATTTGAGAACAAATATCTCAGCTACTTTTACAGTTAGAAAAGTCTCTCTTGGAGTAGGTGTAGAGAGAATTTTCCCTGTATATTCTCCTAATATTGCTAAAGTTGAAATTGTAAAGCATGCTAAAGTTAGAAGAGCTAAACTATTCTACCTAAGAAATGCCATAGGTAAAAAATATCGCCTCAAAGAAAAGGCTAAAAAAGTTATTACTACAGAATCAAGCAAAACAGTTGAAGCTACTACAGCAACAGAAGTACAATCAGCTGAGTAAATAGTAAATTCACAATATTTAGAGTAAAAATTAAACTCTAAACAAAGCGCAGGTGGTGGAATGGTAGACACGCAAGCTTGAGGTGCTTGTGGGAAAATACAAAGTACCGTGGAGGTTCAAGTCCTCTTCTGCGCACTATATAAAATAAAATCTTAGGATTTATCCTTAAGAGTTTATTTTTGTATTGGATGTATGCAAGACAAGGGGAGTTGACGGGAAACTATAACAAATATAGTTGAACTTGTGATATAATATATTTAATATAATAATTTAGTTAAATTTTTATGAATAAATTACAAAAAATCTTACTAGGTATTGCAATATTTTTTTGTATCATCATTTTGTTTATCTATATCAATCACAAAACTGTGGAGAATAATGTCTCTAACCAACAAGCAAAAATAGATCTAAAATCAAAAGCATATTATGAAAGTTTTAGAAAAAAATGCGAAGGATTTGAATCACCAGATTGTTGCTTATCTTCAGTCAATAATGCAGAACAGGCCAACTCGCTTATTTATGAAAAGGGTACTCCTCTTAGTGAAAATATTTGTCCTAATGAATCTGAACTCAATACATTGAGATGTATTGATAGTTATAAATGGTGCTCCAAAAAATAGGCCTCAATAATTTTTATAAAAGATGGAGAGCAGGGATATGCAAACAGATTATATGGTAATCGGGAGGTCACGAAATGCTCATAATATTCAGCGACTTGTGGATGGGATAGAGGCTAAAGGCTATAGTTGCTATAATTTTCTCAATATTCCGGCTAGTCCTGAGAATCCAGATTTATCTTGGGATGAGCAGATGAAGATAGCAGAGTCTCACCCTGATTTTTGGAATTCAGCTGATTATAAGGCAACTTTCCAAACAGATATGGCAGGTCTACAAAATGCTAATACTATCATAATGCTTTTACCAGCTGGACTAGCAGCACATATGGAAGCTGGAGTAGCTTTTGGACTTAACAAAAATCTCATCCTAATCGGAGAAGTAGAAAAACCAGAGACTTTATATCTGATGTTTAATGAGAGATATCCTGATATTGAAAGTTTTTTGGCTGAGGGTATTGTGATATAATATAATTAAATACTAAATCCTTAAAATGAAAGAAGAATATTTAGACATAATTGATATAAATAATAATATAATCAATAGAGCTACAAAATCAGATGCTCATAAAAATGGACTTAGACATAGAGTCAGTGCTGTTTTATTAAAGAGAGAAGATTGTAAATATCTTTTTCCTACTGCTTCTAGTATAAAAGTAGAGTCTGGTAAATTATTTCATTCCTCAGCTGGACATGTTTGCTCTGGTGAGTCCTATATGCAGACTGCAATTCGTGAATTAGAGGAAGAATGTGGGATTAAAGTGAATCAAGTTAAATTATTAGATAGCTTTTGGTTTGAATATGATTATGAAAATCGGATTGAAAAAGAGAGATTTGAAATATTCGAAGCAGAGTATAATGAATCTATGGGTAAAATTATATTAAATAGTGAACAAGTAAATGAAAAATGGCTTAATTTAGATCAATTACAAAAAATATTCATTAAAAATCCAGAACAAATTTCACTACCTTTACAATTAACTTGTAGGCAAATATTCAATTTTAACTAAACCTATAATTATGACCAAAATTTACATAGTTCGTCATGGTCAGGATCAAGACAATGCAAATGGTCTATTAAATGGGCATCGAGACACTTCATTGACAGAGATTGGTATCGAGCAAGCTAATCAAATTGCTACCAAAATCCAAGGTGCTAATCTTGTCTTTGATAAAGTTTATAGCTCACCTTTACAGAGAGCTTACAGAACTGCTGAGATTATAGCTGATAAATTACACTTATCACAACCTGATAAACTAGATTTACTAATTGAGCGAGATTTTGGTATTATGTCTGGCCAAAAAGTTATAGATATAGAAAATTTATGCTCACCTCATATTCTCAAAACTAATACTATTACTTATTTTCTAGAAGCAGAGGGAGCAGAGACTTTCCCTCAAGTTCAAGATAGAGCTAGTAAAGTATTGGAGTTTTTAGCTAATAATCATAATGACCAAAATCTACTATTAGTCACTCACGGGGACTTGGGTAAAATGTTATATGCTGAATATTATAATCTATATTGGAGAGAGGTTTTGGAGTCCTTTCACTTTGGCAATTCAGAATTATTGCTATTATCTCCAGATTCACCAGCTGAGCATACTCATATCTGTAATATAGAGCAATATAATCATTGAGTGTTAAATAATGTTTACTTTTGTCCTCCTTTGGAGGAGGTGGCACGAAGTGCCGGAGGTGGATTGAATTCTAGTTTGTGTTTTATCCACCCTCCCCCTACGGGTACTCCCTCCTAAGGGAGACAAAATTAAGAACTATTTTTATAACTATATAAACTACAATAAAGTATCACCTTACAAATCACAACTTGTCTACGATGCATCTCATCTTATTCATACAACCTATACCCTCAAAACAAAATCCATGCTATAATATATTTAGTATTAAATTACTAAATAAAAATATGTATAAAACAATCAAAAAATCTATAGCTCTAGTACTGGTCTTGGGTCTATTTTTACCTAACTTTGGTGTAGTATTGTTAGCTCAGGAAGATATTAGTTCAGTAGCTCCAGATATTGGTAGAATTATGCCTCCTATTCCTCCAGATACTTCCAACTTACTTCTATTTGGGCAAAAGCATTCATATAGTGTAGTCTTTCGTGGTAATGGAGAGGCTATTACTTATGCTAAAATAGTTATACCCAATCGTGAGGAGCAGGCTCTCAGTGAATTTAGTTTTGAAATTTCCAAAATAAACCCATCTGAGATGATAATGTATCAGATGAAATTGCCTCCAGAATGTATTAGATATAATTATACTGACCCTAATAATCCTTGTGTAGAATATAGAGACCCAGATTATGGACAAGATTATTATTACTATGGTTCAGGACAAACAGCTGAATATACCAGAATCAAATATACTCAATCAGGCAATATCTATAATTTGACTTTACCTAATTCAGTCGAGCCTTCCAAATCTACCGCTATTATTATATCTTATGCTGCCAAGGGTTATGTGGATAATATTTTTGGTCTATATAAATTTAATTTTGAGACTATCAAAGTCAATTCTAGAATACAATCAGTCATAGTAGCCGTAGATGTAGATAGTGATTTATTACTAAAAGGCAAACAGTCCTCAGTTAATTATAATGAAAGTGTTGGAGCTATGCCTATGGCTAAATTGGGAGATTCCTCAGCTGTATCTAGTAGGGAATTGGATAGAGTAGTTAGTAATATTGGAGTCTCAGGAGCTTTGATCAAAGAATCTAAGAGTCTCGCTCCTAATGAGAGCTTCAATGTCAAAGGAGAATATGCCAAAAATTGGTTTCAGCTCTATCGTAATGAGATTATTATTGCTGTATTGATAATTATTGTTCTGATTTATCTTATCTCAAAATATATAAGTTCTAAGCCTAAAAAGGGGATAGATACTAATATCAAAACCCAAGATAATGCTAATAATATTGTCAATAAAAATTCTATCAATCTTTTAAATTTGACTAATGTATTGGTAAGTCTTGGAACTGTTATCTTGCTAATTATAGTAAGCATTATAATTAGATTATTAAGTCAATATAATAGCTGGCAATATATTCTTTATGATCCAACTTTTAGCTCCCTTATATCGGTTATTACAACTTTATTATATGCTCTTATATTGATCGCTCCCGCTATTATGGTTGGCTTGAGAAAAGGTTGGGGGAATATATTATCTGTTATCATCCTACAATTTATTTGGTTTGTGATTATATTAGTTTTATATTTATTACTTTTCCAATCTGGGATGAATGAGGTAATCCCAATGCCAAGACCATTATATTAATTCTAAATTTATGCAATATACTCCAGAGTTATTAGATAAAGTTATCAAAGAGAGTTATGAGGATAATCATATTGACTTTAAGGAGAATTTTAATTGGCATAAATTCAATGATTATCATAAAACTAAATTAGCTAAGCATATTGCTGCTATTTCTAATATGCCTAATGGTGGAATGCTTATATTCGGAGTTTCAGACTCTAAGATGGTTGTGGGGCTTGCTCCAGAGGATTTGGAAAGTATAGATAGAACTTGGATAGATAATCACCTTAGTCAATATCTTGATCCATTACCAAAATATAATATGAAAACAGTAGATTATGAGGGTAAAAAACTCTTAATTTTTGAGGTAGATGAATTTCTAACTGTCCCTACAATTTGTAAAAGAGATTATCCCGATGTACTCAGAGCGGGAGGAGTTTATCATAGGAAACATGCTAGTTCTATGATTATTCAAGATGCTAGTAGTATGCATGATTTATTAGAACTAGCAGTCAAGAAAAAGAAAGAAGCTCTTTTAAGTTCAATAGAGGATATTTTGGAGCAATAAAACTTTTTATTTTGTATCAGTAATAGATATTTTTATGTAAAATATCTATTTTTTGTTTTATATTAGCTGTAAAAGAGTTCTTTTACAATAACTTTTGTCAATTCTTGACAAAAGTTATTGTTTATGCTAATTTTGATAATGCACTCTCATTAATAGCAATTATTATAGATATAAGCAATGGTAAATAATATATTAAGTATACTCAATCAAACAATTTGGATAGGTGTATTTGTTCTTTTGATGGTTATTTTATCAATTAGTCTTAGTAATACATCTTTTCTGAAAGAGGTATCATTAAGAAATAATTATATATTCTCAAATCAAGCTATGTTGGAAGCTTTATGGGAAAATTATAAAGAAGAGTATATTGAAGATAATACTTTTAGAACATTAGATAAGCAAAGAGATAATATTACAACTTCTGAAGGGCAGAGTTATGCTATGCTAAGAGCTGTGTGGCAAGATGACAAACAGACTTTCGATAAAAGCTGGCAATGGACTAAAGATAATTTGTGGAAGGAAAATAAGTTATTTGCCTGGTTATTTGGTAAAAAAGAAGACGGATCTTATGGAGTATTAAATGATATTGGTGGTAATAATGCAGCTATAGACGGAGACACAGATATTGCAATGGCTCTCTTATTCGCTTATGCTCGTTGGGGAGATTCTACCTATCTACTGGAAGCTGATAGCATAATTAAGGCTATTTGGAGAGAAAGTATTGTTATGGTTAATGATAGACCATACATTACCTCTAATGATATTGAACAATTTAATCCAAATGAAGTCCTATTAAACCCATCTTATTATGCTCCTTATGCATACAGAATGTTTGCTAGTATAGATACAGATAATGATTGGCAGAGTGTGGTAGATACATCTTATGAGATAATAATCAAATCATCAGCTTTAGATTTAGATAAAGAGAAAGCTGTAGGTTTACCACCAGATTGGGTTATATTGGATAGAAATACTGGTGGGCTCAGAGCTCCGCAAAGTTCTAATATTACGACTAATTATAGTTTTGATGCTCACAGGGTCAAGTGGAGATTATACTTAGATTATATATGGTATGGAGATAGTAGAGTAAAAGGCTATTTTCAGAAGAATAACTTCTTGTACTCAATTTGGAATCAAGAGCAAAATATTTACAATACTTATTCTCATGATGGGACTGTACTAGATAGCGGTTCATCTCCAGCTGTAGTTGGAACAAATATTGGATATTTTGCAGTTGTAAATCCAGATATTGCAAAAGATATATATGAGCAAAAATTATTACCTTTATACAATAGGGATACTCAGAATTGGAGTAAAGAATTAGGTTACTATGATAGTAATTGGGCTTGGTTTGGGCTAGCTATCTATAATAATCTATTACCAAATTATTTTGCTACTCTCTCAAAGCAAGATATTGCAGAAGCTTATAAATAATTATATATTTATGAATAATAATCCTAGAACAATTTTCCTAAAAAACACTCAAGCCTCTAAGTATTTATTAAAAAGATAGAAAACCCCGCCCTTTTAAGGGCGGGGATGAATGTCAAAATTTTCCGGGAGCTATAGCAAGCTAAGAGCTTGCGGAGCGGAGGAAAATATGGCAT
>JBEAQD010000059.1:0-6069 GCA_041164045.1 Candidatus Parcubacteria bacterium | reverse complement strand
TGTCCCTTCAAAAAGAAAAGGAGTCTGAGACATTACAACAACTTATAATCTCTTCTGAAAAGCAATCTTCTAATCCCAGAATTCAAAAACAAGTCCATACCTTAAAACAAAAATTAGAAGAAATTCAATCATCTCAAGAAGTATATGTGACTTGTAAAGAGTTGAATTCATATCATTTAGAAGGTAGTTTAGAATTAGAAAGTGATTCTGTAGAATTTTTATTAGAAAGATATCGTACATATCAGGTACTTCTGGATTCTTTAGATGAATCAGAATCTAGTCTTGCTAAAACAGATATTGAAGCTATTATGGATATTTATTATACCAAGATTTTAGAAATAATAGCTGAAACTGGAGTCGACAAAAAATATGGATTTGGGACTGCTGAAGCTAGACCATTATCACTAGAAAAATTAAGTCATCTGATTAATCCTGATACTGAAAATCCTGAGTTTATTAGGTATAGAGAGAGAGCTGCACAAATAACTCAGGGAAATTCTCGCTTACTGACTGATGGGCAAAAGATTACTATGCAAGACGATCTCAAAGGAGCAGAATCTGAGAGAATAGTCACTGAAGAATTATCCCAAGTTCCAGGAGTGCTAGCTACCATAGACATACCTAAATTTTCTATTGGAGATACTAGGCACAAGGCTGACACTATAGCAATTACTCTTAATCCTGAATTAGTAAATTCTATTACTGATGAAGAAATTCAGCTAGCAGTATATACATTAATTGAGGAGTATAGAAAAATATTATTAGAAAATATGGTTCAGCAGGGTGAAAATTCTTTAATTAACCCAAAAGATAATATTTTAGGAAATATTATTAGGGTCAACCGTAATATAAAATTAGATAATATTGCTGCTAATTTAAAAGAAAAGGATATAGATTTGTCACAAATTTTAAGAATTCACAAAATACAAATCAAAACTCAAGCTAGCGAAATGTCTAGAGCAGCAGAAAGTTATGCAACTAGTAAAGTGGCAGTAGACGCTGATAAAGTTGGGTTTTTAGCTAGAGAATATCATCACTCAGGAGATCCTCAAGCTGAGGAATTTAATCGAGTACATTTTCAAATTGCAGCTCAAACAGTTTTGGGACTATCTATAAAATAAAACCTTGCAAAAATTAGTTTTATATGATATTGTATGTGTCCATTTGAGGATAATTTTGAACTATCAACAATTTCTTGAAATTTGGCCAAATTTATTTGACATATTTGAAACAATAAATACAATTAACCCTCCAGATTCAAGTATAGGTCTAAGTTCTTATTGGAAATATCATAATAACTTTACAGATTTAAGAATTTATGGAGAAAATGGAGAAATAATTGGTAGCGAAACCTGCTACTTTATATTACCCTGCAATCAAAATGGGACACCTATAAATCCTCCTACTATTCTCTTAAAAGAATGGCGAGAAATCAGAAAGTACCTATCCCCCACCCCGCACTGAGCGGGGTGGTTTTATTTTACTTCCAAAAAACCTGACTTGAGTAGGTGGAGGGCTTTGCTTTGGCTGATGCCTCTTGTCATTAAATAGAATATATCTGTCTCTCTAACTGGATGTATAGAGACTCCGTGGCTGGCATTACTATTGTCGGTAGCCACTCTGAGTTCAGGGATGATTTGGACTTGCGGGCGGTCGGTGAGTAATAATACTTCAGCTGATTGAGTTGCTTCGCAATGAGTTATAGCCTCTGGAATTTGGATTATAGTGTGTTGGGTTAATTTATTACTCGTAGTAAGACAATATCTAGAGTCAATCTGGGACGATGTATAGGCAGCTTGATGATTGATTGTGATTATATTCTTAGAATCTGCTTTTATATCTAGTCTAGTAATATATTTTACTGCTGAATATGGCTCAATGAGGTCAATAGTCCAGTTTATAGTACCGCTCCAAGTTTCTTGTTCTAATATTTCTAATTTTGCTCCTTTGGTTAGTACTAGATGTATATTGTGATTATACTCCCCTGCTCCGATTGAGAGATCTAAATTTGCTTGTTCGGCTATATGAATTAGACTATTTGGTTTTAATTCATATAAATTTAATTGCTCCTGATTTCTAGATTTTATAATTAGGTATTGCTCATCCAAGACAGTGGTGGTAGTAAAAATTGCCATATTTTAGGTAGCTGAATCAGTAATTTCAAGTTCAATCAAACGATTGAGCTCAATTGCATATTCTAGTGGCAAAGCTTTGACTACTGGCTCTATAAAACCATTGACTATCATTTTCCTAGCCTCTCCCTCAGTCATACCTCTACTCATAAGATAAAAAACCTCTTCCTCCCCTACCTTACCCACTCTAGCCTCATGTCCAATCTGAGCATCACTAGTCTCTACCTGCATTACAGGATAGGTATCAGATTTAGCTCCGTCATTCATCAGGAGAGCATCACAGACAATATGTGATTCGCTACCGATAGCTTTGGGAGTAATTTTAACCAAACCCCGATAAGAAGATATCCCATTATCTTGAGAAATACTTTTAGCACTAATGGTGGATTTGGTATAAGGAGCAACATGAATTACCTTAGAACCTGTATCCTGCTCTTGCCCCTCACCCGCAAAGGCTATTCCAAGACTATCCGAGCGAGCATATTCTCCCCGCAGAATACTACAAGGATATAACATTGTAACTCCGCTACCCATATTCCCATTTAGCCATTCAATGGTGCCATAGGCATCGACGAGAGCTCTTTTGGTATTGAGATTATAGGTGTTTTTACTCCAATTTTCTATGCTGATATATTTGACTTGAGCTCCTTTGTGGACGAATATCTCAACTCCTCCTGCATGCAAGGCCGAAGCATTCCATCTTGGAGCACTACAACCCTCAATATAAGTTAATTTTGAACCTTCATCGGCAATAATTAAAGTATGTTCAAATTGTCCTCCAGCCTGCATATTCATCCGAAAATATGCTTGTAACGGTAATTCGACTTCCACCCCTTTTGGAACATAAATAAATGTTCCCCCACTCCAAACTGAAGCATGCAACATAATAAATTTGTGATCATTGATCGGAATACATTGAGTCATAAAATATTTCTGTACTAAATCTGGATATTCCTGCAAAGCCGTGTCCATATTCTCAAAAATCACCCCTTTATCCTTCAAATCCTGCTTTAGATTATGATAGACCATATCTGAGTCATATTGAGCTCCGACCCCTCCTAGAGCCTGTTTTTCCGCCTCAGGGATACCTAATTTATCAAAAGTATCACGAATATCCTCCGGCACATCCTCCCAAGTGGTAGATTCATCAGCATCTGGGCGACTAAAATAAATAATTTTCTCTAAATCAAGACCATCCAGACTGGGACCCCAATTGGGAAGAGGAGTTTGCTTATATAATTCAAAAGCCCTAAGCCTCTTTGCTAACATCCAAGAAGGTTCGTTTTTTTGTTTGGATATCTCTTCAACCACCTCCCGAGTCAATCCAGGTTTGGTTTGAAATTTCCCCTTATGTAAGCTATAATTGTCGTATACTGATCGATTCATAAATTTGCTACTAGCCAAAATATATTATTATGTTATACTATAGCAAAATAATAAAATAATCTCAATTAACTTAAATTAATTCTATGGATATTTTCTTTGACTATCTGATGAGAAATGGAGTGCCTAGAGAAACAATTGACATTTTGTTGATGTTTCCTATTATGGCTGGCTTTATCGTGGCAGCCAGACAAATTGTTGGAATTAAAGCTTTTGGTATATATACTCCACTGATTATAACTTTTGCCTTGACTGAAATTCGCTTCAAATATGGAGTTAGTATTTTTATAGTATCCCTTCTGGTAGCCTCAATAGTACGATTCCTACTTAGAAAAATTAGAATTTTGTATTTACCAAAAATGGCTTTGATACTATCTATTACAGCCTTGTCTATGTTCTTTAGTCTAATCTGGGGCATATTCTCAGATAGCACAATGTTTGTACAAGCCTCAATTTACCAGATTTTAATTATTATAACCTTAGTAGAGAAATTCATCAATGCTCAGATGGAAAAAGGTTATCGTACGGCGGTAATTCTATCTCTAGAAACTTTAATCCTAGCCTCTATTGGAAACTTAATAATGACCACCACCAGACTTCGAGACTTGGTATTCTATAATCCATGGGTGATTCTAATTGTCTTCGCTGGAATTATATTCTTAGGACGCTATGAAGGGCTTAGAATATCTGAATATATTCGATTTAGAAGAATTATTAGCAATCAATAAGCTATGAATTGGCTAGAAGCATTCGTATTTAGTCAAAAAATACTCGGGATGAATGCCCGCAACCTTTCTTATATCAAACCCTACAATTACCGCAAATGGGTAAAGCTAGTAGACAATAAAATCAAGTTCAAAAAAGCCCTACAACAAAATAATATACCAACCCCAAAACTCTTAGCTTCAATTCGCTCTTATGAAAAGCTTAATGATTTTGATTATAATAAATTACCAAAAAGCTTTGTTCTAAAACCAACATCTGGCTTTGGAGGAGAAGGAATTATAGTAATTTTTGGAGAACACAAAAAGAGAACAGCCGACGGCGAGAGACAATGGGTCAAAACTAAAGGAGTCAAACTCAGTGAGACTATGATTCACAACCATATTAGTAATATTCTAGATGGAACATATTCTCGAACCAATAGCCCTGATATAGCCTTCTTTGAAGAGAGAATTAAACTTAACAAATCCTTCAAACACCTAGCCTATAAAGGTATTCCTGATATTAGAGTTATCGTTTTCAATCGCATCCCCGTCATGGCAATGATGCGAATCCCGACCAAAGAATCCGACGGCAAAGCTAATCTGCATCTTGGAGGAATTGGAGTAGGGATAGATATGGCCACAGGTGTCACCACTAATGCCATTATGAGAGAAAAATTCATCGACACCATACCAGGCACCAAAATTAATTTAGCCGGAATTAGAATACCCTATTGGAATACAATTTTAGATATTGCAATTCGCACTGCTGATGTGACTAATTTAGGATTCACTGGAGTAGACATAGCCATAGACCGAGATGCTGGACCAGTAGTATTAGAGGCCAATGCACGACCGGGACTAGCCATTCAAATTGCCAATTTGGCACCCTTAAAAGAAAGACTACAAAAAGTCAAAGGGCTCAAAGTCAAAACTATCAAAAGAGCTATCCGACTAGCAAAAGACCTCTTCGGAGGAGAAATTGAAGAAGAAATTGAGGAAATCACCGGACGACAAGTGATAGGTTTGATTGAGGAAATAACCCTTTTTGGCAAAGACAATCAAAAGCAGACAATTCTAGCTAAGGTTGATACAGGAGCAGGCAAAACATCTATTGATGAAAAGTTAGCTATAGAATTAGGTTATGCTGGAGTGTTGGAACATATGAAAAAGTTTAAAATAAAACCAGTTCTAACCTTAGATGAAATTAACGAACTATCCAAAAATAAAGTCTGGCAAAAAATAGAAGAGCACCCCGATATAGTGGGAGTCTCAAAAGTAAAAAGTAGTCACGGATACTCCTATAGACCAATAATTTATATCAAACTTAAAGTTGGTAATGAGATTTTTGGAACAAAAACCAATATTATAACTAGACAAGATTTGGAATACCCAATGATATTAGGAGAAAACTCCCTGAAGAGATTTATTATAGACCCAAGGAAATAAAGTTCATAGAAACACTACTCTACTATACATTAAAATTTTTATATGCTACAATTGCTTTATGTTATAAATTACTATACACAATATATTATATAAGATGAAAATATGAAGGATTATTCTAATTTAATTGAAAAAATTGTCTCGACATACAATCAAGTACTCCCTCAATTTGGTGAATCAAAACAGCAACACTTTCGCTCAAGATTATAAAAAATATATGGGACTAAAAAACTATTAAATAGCCTCCAAAATGATACATTTAATGAATTTTATACCTCAATTTTTGAACAAATTAATGGAAAACGAACATTGGATTTAAAAGAAAGATATAAATTAGATTCTCCGTTACAAAGACAAGCTAATAAAGCTCTTTTTATACATAAAAATATTGAGTTCTGTCAAAA
>JBEAQD010000058.1:0-21802 GCA_041164045.1 Candidatus Parcubacteria bacterium | reverse complement strand
TGGTATTATAATTGGAGCTGCTTTTAACTCTCTTGTACAGTCTTTGGTGAAAGATTTAGTTATGCCTATTTTTGGATGGATTATTGGAGGAACTGACTTTTCTAGTCTTTATATCTCTCTTAATGGCTCATTTAATTCTTTAGCAGATGCTCAAGCAGCCAAAGCTCCTGTTATTATGTATGGTTTATTTATCAATCAAGTCATCAATTTTCTAATTGTATCATTTTCTATTTTTATAGTACTCAAAGTATTTTTGAGAAGAAAAGCTGAAGATTTAGTCAAAAAAGATAAAAAATAATGCTAACTAAAACTAAAGAGCTCTCCATTTTAGGAGAGCTTTTACTTAATCTAGAATCCCATCCAGATTCACATCATAGAGAATCCTCTCATTAGCTAAATTGTATTTGATGATTTCTGATTCATCAAACCAGAGACTAATTTCTCTTTCTGCTTCTGAGACTTTATCTGAACAATGTACCAAATTTCTAACTGCTCTTGAAGAGGAGTTAGCTAAAGAATAAGTGTCAACAGTATAATCACCTCTAATTGTACCTACATCTGAGGTAAGTGGTTCAGTTCCACCAACTAATTTTTTAACTACTCCCACAGCTTGATTACCTTGAATTACAAAGGCTATAATAGGTCCAGAGGTCATAAATTCAATATTCCCTCTCATAATATCTTTTCCATATTCAATAGCTTCTTTTTCAATAGCCAGTCCTTGTGCTTTTCTTGATTCAACGGCAATTGTTCCCTTCTCTATAAACCAAGCATCATCTTTATTATAATGTTTCCACAGAGTATCTTCGTTAGCTAAAAGCATTTTTAGGGCTATAATTTTGAGTCCAGTACGCTCAATTCTAGAGATAATGTCTCCAATTAGAGTTCTCTGAACTCCGTCCGGCTTTATAATTACTAATGTTCTTTCTTTAATCATAAGTATATCTTATTATTTAATAATTCTATTATACCTTGCATTTGTATTTTTTACAATATAGAGGTGCCGCAGAAAATTGGTATGAAAATTGTCCTCCTTTGGAGGAGGTGGCACGGAGTACCGGAGGTGGATAGAATTTTGTAACTTGTATTTTTGTCTCCCTTTGGAGGGAGTACCCGTAGGGGGAGGGTGGATATGGTTAAGAATATAGTATACCCTAAAAGTTATCCACCTCCGTCGCAAATAGGATTTGCTCCTGTGAAACCTCACGGTTTCCCAAGCCTTCCTCCACGGTAAAACTCACCATTTCCACTAATCCCACTAAAAACCCTTCTCGGACACCCTCGGTTTCCGACACTCGGAGCACATCTCCTCGCTGACTTCCTAATTAGGGGAATCACTTTCCCTTTCACAGACTTAAAGTCTACCTTTCAGGCTTCCCCCCCCCGAAGGGTGACAAAAGTAAGACCTATTTTGTTATGACAATACAAGCAGATATAAAGTAGCTCCTACATAAATATCAACTTATATATTATGTTTCTAATCTTATTAAATAAATCAAAATAGGAGGATTATAACCCTCCTATCTTTATCTAATTGATTACATCATACCTGGCATTCCCATTCCTCCCATTGGGGGCATTCCCTTATCATCATCTGACTTTGGCAATTCTGTAATCACGGCTTCAGTTGTGAGCAAGGTAGCAGCAGCTGAGGCAGCATTTTGTAAAGCTGTTCTCGTTACCTTAGTAGGGTCAATAATTCCTGCCTTTACCATATCTTCATACACTCCACTAGCAGCATTATATCCAATATTACCTTTGGTTTCTTTAACCTTCTCTACTACTACTGAACCTTCTACTCCTGCATTATTAGCAATCATCTTAACTGGTTCCTCCATAGCAACTTTTAGAATTTCAAGTCCAACTTTTTGGTCTCCAGTTAATTTTAATGTATCAAGAGTTTCAATAGCTCGAATCAAAGCTGTTCCTCCTCCTGGCACAATTCCCTCTTCTACAGCGGCACGAGTAGCGGCAAGAGCATCTTCGATTCGATCTTGAACTTCTTTTTGCTCTACTTCACTGGCAGCTCCTACTTTAATAACTGCTACTCCACCAGCTAATTTACCTAATCTTTTCTTGAGATTATCTCTATCATATTCAGAATCAGTCTGCTCAATCTGTACTTTGATTTGCTCTACTCTTTCCTGAATTGCCTGTTCATTGTTATCCCCAGACACAATAATAGTTTTCTCTTTTTCTGAAATAACTTTTTTAGCTTTTCCTAGAGATGATAAATCAGTAGTTTCTAATTTGAGTCCAATTTCCTCAGATATAACCTGACCTCCAGTTAAGATTGCAATATCTTTCAATAATTCTTTTCGATTATCACCAAATCCAGGAGCCTTGATAGCAAGAGCAGAAAATCCACCTCGCATCTTATTAAGTACAAGAGTAGTCAAAGCTTCTCCATCTACATCCTCAGCAATAATTACAACTTCTTTTCTTCCAGCTTGAGTAACTTTTTCTAAAATTGGCAATATCTCTTGAATTGATGAAATCTTTTTATCAGTAATCAAAATATAGGCATCTTCCATTTCAGAAATCATTTTCTCGGTATTGGTAACCATATATGGAGAAATATATCCTTTCTCAAACTGCATTCCTTCTACTACCTCACTAGTAATTCCAAAGGTTTGACCTTCTTCAACGGTAATGACTCCATTAGCTCCTACTTTCTCCATAGCATCGGCAATCTCTTTACCAATTACCTCATCTCCATTAGCTGAAATTGTAGCTACTTGTTGAATTCTTGACTTATCGTCTTTAACTTGTTCGGAAGAAGAGATCAAAGCTTCTACAACCTTTGCGACTCCCTTTTCAATACCCTTTTTAATCTCCATTGGATTAGCTCCTGCGGTCACATTTTTGAATCCTTCAGCTACCATTCTACGAGCTAAAATAGTAGATGTCGTAGTTCCATCTCCTGCAATATCTGCAGTTTTAGAAGCTACATCTCTTACAATAGAGGCTCCAATATTCTCTAATTTATCTTCTAGTTCAACTTCTTTGGCTACCCCCACACCATCTTTAGTAATAACAGGCACTCCGAATCCTTTGTCCAAAACTACATTTCTTCCTTTTGGCCCTAAAGTTACTTTTACAACATCAGCTATCTTATCTACTCCTACTAAGAGCTTTCTTCTAGCTTCTTCACTATATGAAATTAATTTTGCAGACATATATTTATAAGTTAATGTTAATTATAATTAATAATTTATTTTATAAGGTAGCTAATATATCTTCTTCTTTGACAATTAGATAATCTTCTACTTCAATACTAATTTCAGTTGGACCATATTTTGCAAATACGACTTTTTGACCCACTGATACCACTTTAGTATCACCACCCACTGCTACGACTTCACCAAATTGAGGTTTATCTTGTTTGGCAGTATCTGGGATATAAATACCACTAGCAGTCTTCTCCTCTAATTTTTGAGGTTTAATTAAAACTTTATCAAATAATGGCTGTATATTCATATCTTTATATCTTTACTTAATATCGGATTTATTTTAGCAGTTACATAATTAGACTGCTAATAAAATTATTATACTGTAAATAAAACAACATGTCAATAATAAAATATAGCTGTAAAATATATATACAGATATATTTTATTAAAAATTTATTAGGCTCTATTAATCTAATGTTCCGTTTGAATTATATCTAGCTATAAAGTAATCTGTACTCCCTCTACTAGTCAATTCTCTAATATTACCACCTTGTCCAAAATTAGCAGTACCTTGAAAGTATCCAGTAAAAAATATAGTACCGTCAGTATGAATATCAAGCCCTCTTCCAGCATCTTGCCCAGCTCCACCAGCTCTCCTTGCCCATGCCAATGTTCCATTAGCATTATATTTTGCTATATATATATCATAACTTCCAGCACTAACTAAAGTAGTTGTATTAGACTCTCCCTGCCCAAAAGTCATAGATCCTATAAAAAATCCTTGTACTGTACTGCTTCCATCACTATGCATTACTATATATCTACCCCAATCTTGACTTGTCCCTCCTGCACTTTTAGCCCATATCAGATTACCTTCAGATGAGTACTTTGCAACATACATATCATAACTACCAGCCGAAGATAATGTTGTTTGATTAGGCTCTCCTTGTCCAAAAATTATAGAACTACTAGTAAATATACCTGTAATAACAAATTCCATCTATATTATTACTAATACCATACCCCCATTCAAAAGAATCTCCACCAACGCTTTTAGCCCAGGCTAATGTTCCATTGGCATTATATTTTGCTAAAAAGGTATCAACATTACCGGCACTAACAAGGGTTACAGCATTAGTCTCTCCTTGCCCAAATGTTGCTGACCCCTCAAAATATCCAATAGCTAATACACTATCATCTGAATTAATAGCTAGTCCAAAGCCATACTCTGCAGCACCTGTACTACCAGCTCTTTTAGCCCAAGCTAATGTTCCATTAGCATTATATCTAGCTACAAATATATACCTACTACCTGCGCTAACTAAGGTGGTTGCATTAGTCTCTCCCTGTCCAAACACAGCAGTATCTGTGAAAGAACCAGTAACTACACTAGAGCCATCAGGATATACAACTACTTTAGTTGCACCGTAATCTTCACTAGTACCTCCGGCTCTTTTAGCCCAGACCAAGGTTCCATTTGGATTATATTTAGCTACGAATATATCCCTACTACCTGCACTAACTAAAGTGGTTGCATTAGTTTCTCCTTGTCCAAATGTATATGTACCTGTGAATGCTCCAACAACTATAGAAGAACCATCCGATAACTTCTCTATATCGGCTTGTATATCAGCACCATCAAATCCCCCAGCTTGAGTTAAAAATGTCTGGGATGGAGTGACAAAGTTAATGACTATCTCTTGTTCTAATTCAGAGTTATTAGCTTTTAGGCTAATTTGATTGGAAGAATCTACTGCTAACTGATAACCTGTCTCTCCTTCTACTGTATTTGTATCTTTTGGTATCTCATTCAAATATGTAGGCACTAAAAATCTCAAATCTATTTTACCGTCGCAATAATTAGAACTAGGCAAACTATCATCTAAAGTTAATGAACTTGTATCACATATCTCTGTATAATTATAAGATAAATTAATATCTAAATTGCCTCTATTCACCGCTTTATATTGCTGTAACGCATTATAAATATCATTAATTGCAGCTTGTCTAGTAAGATTTCTTGACTGTGAAATTTGATTATTAGGGTTGATAGCTATTAAAACAATAGTAGCTAATATACCTATAATTACTATAGTTAGTAATATTTCTAAAAGGGTGAATCCTTTTTTACTTGTTTATGAATTTTGTTCATATTGATTATTATATTTATTAATATAACAATATTATATCATAACTTGAGATTTGATACAAATATATATAATGATTAAAGTATTATAATCTACAAAAGACTATATTGAGATTTTTTGGTATTTGTTTCTATAAAGTTATCCACATCGTATTTCATATCAACTTTCAGTCTCAACCAGCCATCTTTTGAAGGATATATTAGATGTTGTTTGGTTATACAATATTCAAAAATTTCTTTAGTTAATTTAACATCATTCAGACAATATTCTGCTAATTCTTCTAACTTACCTGCCTGATACAATGTCATTGCATTAGATCCAGTACCTGATTTATTAACCCCCAATGTCATACTAGCGATAGCATCTAACCCAAGTCTTTTACCAGTTTTTACCCTAAATTCCCTCAAAATATCAAATGAAGCTATACTAAATAAATCAAATTGATAATACTTATTTAAGATTGGGGTATCAAAATGATCATTATTAAAACCAACTAATAAATCTGCTTGCTTCAAGTCTGATTCCAATTCAGATAACTCTTCTAGAAAATAAGTTTTATATTCATTTTTAGCATAACTATATACTCCTACTACAGTGATTTGCATTTCATCTACAAAATTTGGTGATGCTATATTACCAATAGTTTCAATATCAAATACTAATATATTAGAAAATTTACTGCTTATCATAAAAATTAATATCTTTATAGACAATACGAGCTAGAGAGACGACAGGCATAGCTATTATAACTCCTAAAGGTCCTGCTAATATACCGCCTATCATCAATGCAATCACTACTAAAAGATTATTTATCGAGTTTAATGATTTAAAAATAATAGGTAAAAGTAAAAATTGTTTAATTAATTGTATACAGATTATTAAAGTAAATGTAATTAGTCCCAATATAGGAGACTGTGTCAATGCAAGAACAATTATTACTGTATTCACTAGTACAGGGCCTAAGATTGGTACAAGTTGTAATATACCATACATAATTCCCAATATTGCAACATATTGTATCTCTAAAATGGAAAGGACTGTATATACAAATATTCCCATAATAAGAGCAAGACTAGCCTCTACAAATGCCCATTTACCTATATGATATTGTAATTTATTTATTATACTAGGTATTTTTTCTTTTGCCTTTGTAGGAACAAATAACCTTATCAAAGCTTGGAGACCAGTATCATTAACTGCGATATAAAATGACAGGACACAAATTAAAAGAGTATATGTCAGGATTTGCCCTAGTGCAGATACAATATTTAATGTTAATTGCCCTAAATTAGGTAGCAAATTTGCAAATTGACTTAACTGAAAATCTCCTAACGGAATACCAGTATCAAGTACACTAGATTCCATACTCTTAAAAATAGTACTAACAAATTCAACCAAACCATATAACTCTTTGATGAGTAAAGGTAAAAGCAAAGCTACACTAGCAATTAAAATTATTAATAAAGATATAAATATAATTATAAGCGCATATTTATAGTTTATTTTATACTTACCCTCTACTAATTTGGCGAAATATTTAGCAAAAGATGCTATGATAAATGATATTAAAATAGTTAATATCAAATATCTAAGATATATCAAGAATATGAATCCAATAAAACATAGGGTAAGAACAAAGAATGATGTTTTAGATATGGATATTTTATTTATATTATTTTGATTAGACATATATTACTCTGGTCTTTCTTCTAAAGTTAAATATAGTTTTTCCTCTTTACCGTCTCTAATAACTAAAAGATCGATTCTATCACCTATTTTATACTGTGAGATTATTTCTACTAATGGTTGCTTTAAGGACAAACTTTTATCGTTAATTTTAATGATTACATCCCCTATTTTTAGACCTGCTTTGGATGCAGGTGAATTAGGCACTATGGCAGGAGCCTGAGCATCCCCAATAACTAAAGCCCCATTTTCTACTCCATACTCTTTAGCTTGCTCTGAACCAGGTACAATCATATTATATCTAACTCCAATAAAAGGGACTTTTACTTTACCAAATTTTTTATAGTCCTCAATCATTCTGACAACCACATTAGAGGGTATGGCAAAACCAATACTCTGTGCCCCAGTAGCTGTGGCTACATTTACCCCTACTACTTTAGCATTAATATCTAGTAAAGGACCTCCTGAGTTACCTTGATTAATAGCAGCATCAGTTTGAATCACCTGAGATAATTGCTCAGAATTACCCATATTGTCTGAAGCCACAATAGATCTTCTCAAACCTGAAATAACTCCCCTACTAACTGTATTATCAAATTCATTCAAAGCATTTCCTATCGCTATTGCAGTTTGACCAACTTTTAGTTGATCAGAATCTGCAAATTCAACTGGTTTTAAATTATTTTTATCCACTTTTATAATGGCCAAGTCTTGAGTAGGATGCAAGGCTTTTACTTCAGCCTGGACTTCAGAACCATCATTAAATAATACTTTATATTTGGCTTTTGAATCAGAGACTACATGTTTGTTAGTGACAATAAGACCGTCTGATGAGACTACAAACCCAGTTCCACCTCCTATAGTCCTATTTACATCTTCATTTTGTGGATTGTTTTCTTGTACTGGAATGCCAAAAAAGTAATCAAAGGGATTAGATCTTCTCAGAGGAATCTGTTTTGAAATAGATATACTAACAACTGATTGATTAGACTTTTCTACCAAATCAATAATAGCGGACTGCTCTTCTGAGACATTAAGAGTACTAGTTTGAGTAGTAGTATTTTGCACTCTATCTATATATGAGAATGCTATCCCTCCCCCCAAGAACCCAGTTAGAGATGAAGCTAAAACACTTATCAAAACTATATTAGCTATTTTTTGTTGATTTAATTCTGTAGACATATTATTAATTATATTATCTAGTAAGTTTATAATCTTATTATATCATAATTTTATATATTTCAAAATCAACCGAATACATCATAATCATCTTTCATAAATACTGTCCCTTGTGAGAGTTTATGCTTTTGTACTGATAAGACTAGACCTATCAATATCCAATATACCAACATTGCACTTCCCCCATAGCTCATAAATGGCAGAGGCACACCCGTAATTGGTAAAAGACCTATATTCATACCAATATTAATTATTAGCTGGATTAAAATAGATAAAATCACTCCTAATATAATCATTTTAGGAAAACTATCTTGAGCTTTAAATCCTATATACATTATTCTGGTAATAATTATTAATATAATTAAAAAATAGATAGAAACCCCTACAAAACCCCATTGCTGAGCAAATCCTGAAAAGATAAAGTCGGTATGAACTTCTGGTACTAATATAATCTGTTCTTTGAATCCCATCATTCCACCAGAACTAATAGCTCGCATGGATTGCAATGTATTATAGCCACTACCCAAAGGATCAGAAGTTGGATCAAATAAAGTTAGGATTCGCTGTTTTTGATACTCTTTAAAAACCCAAAACCAGAGAGTGGCAAAACTAGCAACACCAAAAGTAAAAAGTACTAAAATATGTTTGAATTTGATACCACCAAAAACAAACATACCAAGCCAGATAAAAATTAAAATAATAGCAGTTCCAAAATCTGGTTGTAATAAAATCAAAGTAACTATTACTAACACTGGCAATAATGATAATAAAATTAATAAAAAATTATTCAATCTATGATTATATCTAGAAAAATAATGAGCTACTATCAACACTAATACTATTTTTGCAAATTCTCCTGGTTGTAAATTCATAGGACCAATAGAAAACCAGCTCTTAGCTCCATTAAGTCTTACTCCAAATATTAAAACTAATAATAAAAACCCACTAATACCAAAAAATAAAGGCTGTATTAAAGTTGAAAAGCTCCTATAATCAACTTTAGAAATTATAATAGCTATAATCAGTCCAAGTAAAATAGATATAATATGCTTAATAATTAAACCCTGACTAACTACTGTAACTCCATTTATATTTAGACTAATCAATATAATTAGCCCCATAATTGTAATAGCCAGTACTGGTAAGATTGTCAACCAATCTATTTCTAAGAAAAACTTTCTCATAACTTATCTATCGAAAATAGGAGTTTGCTGTAATTCAATTAATAAAGCTCGGTTATTCAACACATTACTTTGGGCATATATTTTGGTATTAAATATAGAAGTTCCAACAACCTCATTTTGCCAAGTCATCTCAAAATCTCTTGCCTCTAGAGTCAGAACATCCCTGATTATGGTTCTATTAACACCTATTATATTATCTTTATCATCGGTAATGACAGCTATGACTTCTATATTCTTTAAGTTTACTGGACTTGCATTGGTCAAAGTACCAAAAGCCGTAAAATCATTCCCAACCTTTGGCGAATCACCTATTTTTGTATTTCTAATCACTAATTCTGGCAAATTAAATCTAGATAATTGTGTCCATTCTGGATCTTGATTAATCTCAAATCTCTGTAGCTCATATTCTGATGAAATATCAAATAACAATACATATCTCCTCTTATCTCCGGGCAAAATAAATGTATCTCCATTTTTTGTAATTTCCTCCCCATTAGAGTTTGTTAGAACAAAGCTATATTCTAGATTAGAAGCACCAAAATCATCGTTAGGGTTGCTAATTTCAGCCCAAAAATCAACAAGTCCATTTCCTAAGTCAACTTTACCAGATCTTGTAACTTGTAATGACTGTATCAAAGGCTTATCTTCAACTACTATTGGAGTGGGAGGGAAGAAATTTATTACGATAAAAAATATAATTGTAGCTGCAATCAATAAATATATTGAAGCAATTATGATTTTTTTTATGTGTCTTTGTGATTCTATCATATTAATTTATAAATATTATCTAAATTTAGTATATCAGAAATTTTATTTTTATGATATAATGCATTACATAGGTAATAAATATTAAAATAATGTATAAATCCGGGTATAGTGTATTATTACTAACAATCATCATATCAGCTATAGGAGTAGCTTTAGCTGTTAATGCACTTAGTAATAGCACTCAAATTGCTAAAACTAATATTAACATTACTGATGCTGCGTTAAATCAATCACAAAATTCAAGTTGTGTGGAAAAAGTGTTTGCTAAGCTAAGAGCTTACAAATTTTATGGTGGTGATGAGACATTTGAGGATGGATGTCGAGTATATACAATATCTGGAACTGGGAATGGACAGAGAATAATTCATACCAAAGTAGACTCTACTATATTAGAGACTAAAATCAACCAAATTAGCCCTAATATAATAATAGATTATCAAAAACAAATTACATCAGCTGAACTAAATCAAAGCCAAGAGAATAATCCCTATATAATTGCACCGTCAGCACTGAGATTGTGGTTAAAAGCAGATAGAGCTGAAGCTAATAATGGTCAGCCCGTATTAAGCGTTAAGAATGCTACTGATGATTTGATAGATTTTGCTCAAGTTACTACATCTCCCAATCTTGCTCCTACATTAGTTACTAATGCTATTAATAATAGACCTGCTCTGAGATTTGATGGAATAGATGATTTCTTAACTAGTACTACAACTTCTATACATACTACTAATGGTCTTAGTGTAATTGTAATAGGTAAAACATCAAGCACTTCTAATAATGACCAAACTTATATATCTAAATTTGGTAACAATAATAGAGAATGGAGGTTACAAAATGATGAATTTAATGTCGTTAATAATACACTTAATTTCTCAAATAATAATACAAATTTCAATATATTAGCTGCCATATGGTCACCAAGCAGCCCTCAGCTTAGTATGGCAATCAATAATACTATAGAATCTACATTAAATGGATCAAATAGTATAAACGCCACTCCTGAACCAATTATAATTGGATCTAGCATACAAGGAAGTACAAGTTTTCTCAATGGGGATATAGCTGAGATTTTAATCTATAATAGAAAATTAAGTACAAATGAATTAAATAAGATTAGAACCTATCTAAATACTAAATATATACCTGCGAATAACATCTTAACCGATGGATCTTCAGCAGCAAAAGCAGCTCCTAGTGCAGCATACCTATCTTCAATGGGTATCACAATAGACGGAGTATATTGGATTAACTTACCTACAATTGGACCTACTCAAGTGTATTGTATTTTAAATCCAATTTATGATGGTGGGGGTTGGATGATGGCCATGAAGGCAACTACTGGTACTACTTTTAATTATAACTCTAATTATTGGACTACAGCCAATACACTTAACCCTACGGATACCACCAGAAATAATGCTGATGCTAAATTTAATACAATGAATTATTTCCAAGCCAAAGATATGATGGCTATTTGGCCAGATATACCAAATGGAGGATCTATCCCTACATCTACTTTGGGTTGGACATGGTTGGAGAATAATTTTAATGATAGTACAAGAATAGCCCCTATTGACTTCTTTAATATATCCTATCCTACTATGACAAATGGAGGTAGTGGTAAATTTATAAGAGATGCTAAAACTTTCAGTGGTTGGGCTGCTGGGAGGTTTAGTAGTCAAACAGATATAAGATTTTATGGATTTAATTATAAAAATAATCCTACATATTTTGGAAATTCAACTAGAGGAGTAAGATGGGGGTTTGGATGGAATGAAAATGGCGAAGGACTATATCCTGGAATTGATGTTGGTGGAGTGAAAGGATCTAATGATGTATTTGGTGGTATTGGTATGGATTCGGGAGCAGGTAATTACTCAGCTGGAGATGTTGTTGGATGCTGTCAAGATAATACTGGTATAAATAGATCTGCTAGAGTTGAGGTTTATATAAGATAACTATAAAAAATATATATGAAAAAATACTCTGGATTTACATTGTTAGAAATATTGCTGTATGTAGTTATAGGCGGGGTTACTTTAGTTATAGCTGTTTTTTCATTTGCCCAACTAAATAGACTATCTACATCCTTTAGAGTTAATAATGAATTGAATCAAACAGCTAATTCTATAATTGAGCAAATTCAAAATTTAGCAAATGAAACAGATAATATTATCAGCCCTAAACCAGGGGCAAATGCTGATGATGAGATAATTTTGAGAAAGGATAATATAGATACTACTATAAAACAAGACTCTAATAATATTACTGTTAGCTATAGTAATGGAGATCCCTCTTATAATCTTAACCCTGCTGGTATCTTAGTAGTCAATACCCCTGCTAATACTTTATCTTTTGAGAAGATTGATACTAAAGACAATATTAATAGATCTAGTATCCCTCAATCTATAAAATTAAAATTCACACTCCGTTATAATAAACCTGAATTTAGTAGCTATGAATATGAAGCAGAAAAACTCTTTGAGACAACAATTAATCTATCTAATCAAATACAAGCCTTTGAACCAATTCTAAATACTTACCCAACTGGAGCTAATGGAGTGGCTTATGGATTGAGAAAATTATCTGGATTCAACACAAATCCTAATCAACTATCCTCAGCCTATAATGGCTCAGCTATTAGAGTTAGGAGAGATAGAGGTTTGGACCAAACTGAAATGGATATCGGCTTTACTTCTAAAGGAGAATTAGACCAAGTAGCTTTACAGAACTTTGTAGGGTATCAGAATTTCCTTAATTATTCTGAGGATATTACTATTGCTGGTGGGTGGAGTTTGAATAATATTACTAGTATTTCTAGCGGATTATCTACTTCTCTAATGTCAGATCCTAGTTTGTATGGGGAAAGGTTTAACGGATACTATAACGATAATCTTGATTTTTTTAATACTGCTGTTAAACATGGAGATACTAATGTGACTTCACAAATTAATAACTTTACAAGTAATTCTGATGGTTATAGTTGGCAATGGGGAGGATATTTCCTTCCGCCTACTACAGGAAGTTATACTTTCTTCACATCATCAGATGATGCTAGTCACTTATGGTTAGGAGATAATGCAATTACTGGGTATACTGCAAATAATGCTTTAGTTAATAATGGAGGAGTGCATGGAGTACTGGAAAGATCAGGTACAATTAATCTAACTGCTGGACAATATTATCCAATTAGAATTATGTTTGGAGAATATGGAGGTGGAGATATAATGACTGTTGCTTTTTCTGGACCAGGTATTGCTAAAACAGCCAACGGAACTGGCTATTATTTTGGTGGAAGGTATTTTTGGGATAGATTTGTTAATAATACAGTTAATACTCTAGCCCCTGATGGTACCAATACAGCTGAGAAAATGAATCTGAACACTGGTAACACTCAAAGAGTTATATTGAAAGATACTAATATAACCAATGCTTCTACCTATACCGATTCTTATTATGTCAAAGCTAATAATGGGTATAATTTTGTGCAGATAGCTCCTGGCACTGGATTTAATACAACTTCTTATCAAAATTATAATCTTAGTAATGGAACTTTGGGTAGCTCATCTGGGATAAGTGTAGGACAAGCTAGTATTCAAAGTGTTGGGAATGGTTGGTATAGAATTTCTCTTACTGCTACAGCTAATTCCACTACCTCTGGAAGAATGGTATTAGCTATTGTAAACTCAGCTAGTTCGGCTAGGTTGGAAACCGTAAATGTAGCAACCAATACCGACTCTATATTTGTCTGGGGAGCTATGCGACATCTTGGCTCTACCTTGAAGCCGTATCAGCAAACTTTAGCCAATGCCAATACAGGAGATGGGTATGTAACAACTTGGTATGACCAGTCTGGCAATCGCAATAATGCTACTCAAACTTCTACAAGTTCACAACCTAAAATAGTAGATGGGGTAAATGGTATTATTAGGATGAATAATAAACCAGTAATTAAATTTGATGGGACTGATGATACATTAGTTAGTAGCTCTTTTAATAATGCTACTAATTCTACAGCCTTTTTTGTAGCTAGTAGAGGTGCTAATAATCAATCATTTATGGCAAGATCTACTAATTATACAACATTAGGAACTACAGATTTATTTAATATCTATTACCTGAATAAATCTAACACAGCAGCGACTACTGGAGCTGACACTAAAAACTCTCTCAACATATATACAGCTATTCGAACCTCTGCCATTAACAGTACTCTTTCTATAGGAGCTGGTAGTGCTGGTAATTTTCTAAATGGGAATATGGCAGAGCTAATAGTTTATGATGGTAATAAATTGTCCAATAGAACACCTATTGAAAATAATCTAAGAGATTATTATGGAACTCCGTAAAGTTTTTTGGGGGATAATTTTTTAATACAAAAATAATTATCCTTTCGTAGCTAAGGGGGGAATTTATCTCTGTCCTCCTCCGTCACCGGTGCCACCCACCTCCTAAACCAAGGTATAGTAGGGACTGAAAGCTCCTCCGAAGGAGGACAGAAGCTCAAAAAATATAATACAAACACAGGCGACTGTAAGGTTGAGTACATCCGCCTTGGGCGTGACGCCCCTACGAGTACAAAGTACCCCCTACCCTACAACCCAAATCTACCTCTGGTGGCATTGAAGTTCTGTTGGATTTCTGATTCTGTGAGTGCTCTGTTGTAGACTTGAAGTAATGCAATTCTTCCATTAAAAGTTTCAATAGTTCCTCTTGGTATATCAGCATTCACTCCAACAGGATTAGAATTAGTTCCTAAGGTACGAGTTCCATTACCTTCACTATAAGTATGAGAAGTAGATGCTACTGCATTTCTATAGATAATTGGATTATTTCCACTTATATGAGAAAATGTTAAATTATACCAATTATTAGGTTGAATAAACCCTGACGGAGGTTCATAAAAACTTCTTCCGTTTGGTCCAGTCCATCCATATCTTCCACTCGAATATGCTAATGGGTTATAATTATCAACATCAGTCCTTCCCTTTAAATATAACCACCCCCGTACATCTCCACTGTAATACCACACAGAAATTGTAAGCGCTGTTGAAAAATTTAACGAGGAGGAATGTGAGATAGAAGCATAATCATTCACTCCATCAAAAACTAAACTTCCTCCATTAGCACTACTATATCCTACTCCATTGACAAGAGTTCCATTATTATTATTTCCACTCAAATCAAACCAAGTTGTACCTGTCCCTGGATAGCTGGCCGGATTTCCTGCATCTAGATGTAGAACTAGTCCATCTTTTACTATATCTAATATTTTAACAGCTATATTACTATTATTACAACCAACTCCCATATTACCAATATTGCTAAGATTAAAATTAGCTGTACCAGCTCCACTAGGGGTTCCTGTGACTTCATATTGTAGTGTTCCAGTTGAAGCTAAGGTACCTCCTGTTGCTAACTTATACCTCACAACTACGATACCAGAGCCTCCGTTGCCTCCCTTGTTATTTGCATTATAATGAGATCCTCCGCCACCGCCTCCACCAGTATTAGCTCCAGCATTCCCACCTGGAGTATTTGCCCATGAATTTATACTTCCTCCTCCTCCAGGAGAACCATTATTTATACCAACTCCTCCAGTAGTAGTTCCTACAGCACCACCACCTCCTCCACCTATTCCACCGTTCCCACCTATTCCAGAGTAACCTGAACCTCCGCCACCGCCAGCCCAATAATAAGGGGTACCCAAGATATTACTTAAAATTCCAGGTCCTCCGTTTGGTTGATTATTACTTCCAATACCAGCTCCTCCGGCTCCACCACCACCACCTGAATAATATGCATTAATGGAATTTCCTCCCGAAAAGCCCTGCCCTGTAACTCCAGTTCCTCCCAAAAAAGTACCTGCATTATCATTGTATCCACCTGCACCTCCTCCTGAACCACCGTTCCCACCTGCTATACCAGGAGTATACCCTCTATATGAACTTCCTCCTCTTCCGCCACCTATTGCAGTCAAAGATGCAAATGAAGAGTTACCTCCAGATGTTGCAGGAATTGTGTATTGATGACCACTTGGTTGACCATTGGTACCGGCAGAAGGAGCCCCAGTCCCTCCAACTCCTACAGTTAAGTTATATAATTGTGGTGTTAAAGATAAATTACCTGTCAGAACTCCTCCACCTCCGCCTCCGCCACCCATATCCATACCACCGCCTCCACCACCGGCAACCACAAGATACTCAAATTCCCCACCTTGTATTACATTCAAACTTGATGTGCCAACTGTTGTAAATGTATGCACCCTATATGTATCAGTGCCTACTGTTATATCTGTTACGGTATCTCCTCCTGTTGCAATAGGGCCATCTCCTAATAATGTTGCTGTTAGTCCGGTTACTCCTGTGGAGTTAATTGTTTGGCTAGCATAGTTATACCCAACTTGTCCTGCTGTATAATCTATACTTATTTTTTTATCTGCATATGTACAGGAGGTTACAGTTAGTGGGGGTATAGCAGCGGCAATTTCTTCAGCTGTGGGGCTTTTAGATAAAATACCTTTTTTATTAATGATAATAGATTTACTTACTCCACCACCAGTCAAGGTTATTGTAATAGAGCTAGATGTATTTTCTAATTCTCCACTAATTGATTTGAATAATATAGTTTGTGTTGTGGAGCTGATTGTAATATTAGAGGACATTTTGATTATCTCAGCATTAGTGGGATCACTACAAGTTCCTGAAGTGATGGTATATTGCTTATTGGTATTGTCTAGACATACTCTCCACTGAGAATCTTTATATTGATTTTTGGACAATTGTTGGGCTCTCAAGAGAGCATTATAGAGAGATTCATGGGCAGACCCAACATCATTACGGGCTATTACATTGGATACTAAGGTAGTGGTAATGGCAATTAAAATAGATATTAAAACCATTACCAGGGTTATTTCTATTAGTGTAAAACCTTTATATTTCGCTTTCATATTTATATTTGAAAATTACCAACAAGACTATAAATCGGAAGTAATATGGCTACAGCTAGGAATACAACTCCTATCCAGACTACTATTAATAGAGCAGGCTCTAATAGAACTGCAATATTCTTGGCAATTTGTTCTGACTCTGCCTCATATCTCTCTCCTAATTGTTCCAAAACTTCAGGTAATTTACCAGATTCTTCTCCTGCTGTAATAATTTCTTGAGCTGCAAAAGGTAAAATAGAGTTAGTTTTTTTCTTATTAACATCAAATATATTATGAAAGCTTTTACCACTCTGAATATAATTAGCTAAAAATTGTGTGTAATTTTTATACATATAATAATCATGTATTTTGGATAATGATAATAATGCTTTTGTTATTGGAATACCTGAATTTAATAACATTGCTAAATTATATGCAAATCTAGATACTTCAGTCTTGACTATCAAATCATTGAATACTGGCAAATGGAACAACAACCATTGTCCAGATTTTCTTGTGGCTGGGAATACAAAAAGTAATAATATAGATAGAACTAATGTACCCAATATTAAAGGGATAATAATATACCAGTACTTGGACATAAACTCGCCTATTTGAATTAATATTCTTGTCATTGCTGGTAATTTGACATTCATATTAGAAAACACTTGGCCTATTCTTGGTAGAATAAAAGTTGAAACTCCTATTCCCAAACCAATAACAAGGGTAAGCACAAAAACTGGATAAAACAATGCTGACCTTAGTTGTGCTCTTCTTCTTTGGTCTTTATCTAGAGATATAACTGTCCTTTTAATTTTATCTGCTAAATTCCCAGATTCCTCTCCAATTCTGATTAAAGATATTAAAAAGTCTGGTAAAAAGTTATGGTCTTGCATGGCTTGAGATAGGCTACTACCACTTTCCACACTGCTAAGCATAGAATATAATATTTTCTTTAAAGCCTTATCTTGTGTATTTTTATGTAATATACGAAGGGAAGTATTGACCCCCATTCCAGAACTTACTAATAAAGCTAAATTATCCAAAAAAGTTTTTTTAGCTTTAGTAACGTTACTACTACCTCGCTTTACTTTAGTTCTAACTGATGCTTGATTCTTAAAGGGCTGTTGCGAATATAATTGTTCAATTTCAGTAAAAACGGATTGATTAGGATTATCTTGGGTATTATCATTAGCCGGGGTAACTTGATTTAATTGCGCGTAGTCAATAGTAGAAAATTGATTTATTTCTGTGTTTACATTATTATTTACTTCTTTATTAGATGTATTTTTTTTATTAAAAAACATATATTTTAATTATATTCTTCTGGTATTTGAGCAACTCTCATTACCTCATCAAGTGTAGTAACTCCTATTCTTACTTTTTCTATTCCATCTTCAAATAGAGATAATGAACCTTGTTTACGAGAAATTTTTGCTATAATATCTGAGGTTGGTTTGTGTAGAACTAATTCTCTTAACTCCTCTGACATCTCTATAAGCTGATAAATTCCACTTCTCCCTTTATACCCTGTAAACCCACAATTAGCACATCCTTTACCTCGATATAATGTTAATTTTTCTTCAGGGAAAAATCTTTCTAAAGACTCTCCTACTGTTTCCTCCAACTCATTTCTATTAACTGAATAAGTATAAACACAGGCTGGACAAATTTTACGAACTAATCTCTGAGCAACAATAAGTTGTAATGTTGTAGATAACAAAAATGGGTCAATATCCATATTCAAAAGTCTTGGTAGAGTACTTTCTCCATCATTGGCGTGAACAGTTGAGAACAATAGATGCCCTGTCAAAGCGGCATTTATAGCAATTTGAGCAGTTTCATCATCTCGAATCTCTCCTACTAAGATAATATTAGGGTCCTGACGTAAAATTGACCTTAATCCTCGAGCAAATGACAAATCTGTCTCTTTATTAACTTGAATATGATTTACACCTTCAATTTTATATTCGACTGGATCCTCAATAGTTGTAATATTTCTACCTTCATCATTGACAGTTTTTAGAATAGAATAAAGGGTAGTTGATTTTCCTGATCCAGTTGGTCCTGTTACCAATACCATACCAAATGGTTTTTGGGATGCCTTTCTCAAGATTTTGATATTTTTTTCATTTAGTCCCAATGTATCTAGAGTAATATTAGACAATGAATTAGTAAGAACTCTGAGTGCAATTTTTTCTCCATATACAGTTGGTAAGATAGATACACGAACATCTGTAACAGAATTATTTTTTTGGAAACGAATAGCTCCATCCTGTGGAATAAAATGTTCATCCGTTCTTAGTTGAGAATTTACTTTAATTAAATTTAGTATATTTTCATAATAAGCAAATGGTATAGCTCCTACTTCTTGCAACATTCCATCTACCCTAAATCTAATTCTGACACTTTTATTATATTGTGGCTCAAAGTGAATATCTGAGACCCTTTCTTCCAATGCTTCTTCTATAATCTCCTCTACTATTTCTGGAGCAACCGTATCGAATTTATCCATAATAGAGATAAATCTAGATGATAGAGGTGCTTTATAGCTTAATAAAGACCTATCTACATCTTGTGTCAGAGAGTAACCAAACTCTATTGGTTTTTGGAATAATTTTATTAGCTCTTGCTCCAAATCTTTTTCTTCTATTATTTCTTTTTTACCACCAATAAAGCCTGATTTTTCTTCTCTTTTTATAATTAGTTTGGCATTACCTTGGAGTACAACTGGATTATCTGATGAAATTTGTATTTTATCTTGCAAATCCTTAAAATAAACTAATCTTAACTCCTTGGCTACTGATTCAGGAATTTTAATAACATCGTCTTTAGAAGGGATGAAAGTGTTCAAATCAAAATATGAGACCCCCCAACTCTCTGCTAAAGCTTGCCCAATAATATCATATGTAATAATATTATTCTGAACCAAATAATCTATAGCTATAGCTGGATCATTATTAGTACTAGAAAGTGCTAACTTACAATCATCTAAGGTTATATATTGTGTATTTACTAATAGATCTAGTATTTCCTTTGGGTCCATATATGTTTTTTTAATTTTAATACATTTAATTATATCATATAATCTGATTTATGTCATTAGTACTTGCTTGACTACTTCTGCTAATTGACTAATTGAAACCTCTGATTTCACATAATATCCAGTGATACCTAGTTTTTCTACACGAGCTCTATCTTCAGGCTGTCCTAAATTAGTCATAATTATTACTTTAGTGGTTTGGCTTTTTTTTCTAATAGCCTCCAATATTGTAAATCCATCAGCTCCTGGTAGTATTAAATCTAATAATATACAATCAAAATCATCTTGATTAATTACATCCAAAGCTAAACTACCATCATTAGCTACTTCTGTATCTATCCCAATTTGTTTTAGCTTTAAATCTAAGACTCTGGCTATAGCTGGCTCATCTTCTACAATTAAAACTCTATATGACATAAATTTTTATATATAAAATTATTATATCACACTTCTGAGTTGATGACAATTGGCAACTCTATAAAAAAGGTAGTCCCCTGATTTTCTTGAGATTCAAACCAAACACTACCTTTCATCAACTCAATTAATTTTTTTACTATATATAAACCTAAACCATTACCATCAGGCTGACAATTTTTAGCATTATCTGCTCTAAATAATCTACTAAATATCTGTGATTGCTGAGATTTAGGGATGCCAATGCCTGTATCAGAAATTGTAATAAGAATTTTTTCTGTATCTTTGATTCTATCTGCTTTAAATGTTATTATTCCATTTGAATTACTATATTTAATAGCATTATATAATATATTAGTAATAATTATATCTAAGTATATAGGGTCGTTATTAATTGAACTCTTAAACAATATATCTGTCTCTAGTACAAGATTTTTTGAATTTATTTCAGAACTTAGTGTTTTGGTAAGATCCTGTATATATTTATCTAAATATATCTCTTGAGTATTAAATTTAATTTTTCCTAAATCTATTCTAGATAAGTTTAAGAGTGAATTAACCAACTTTTCCATTCTAGTTCCTTCTTTATATATATCACTAGCAGCCAGTTTAACCTCTTCAGCAATATCATCATTGGATAAAATAATCTCAGAGTTCCATTTAATAGAAGTAATAGGGGTTCTAAGCTGATGAGATGCAAGCGAAACAAACTCTTTTTGAGCTCTCTCAGTCGCACGTTCCTGAGTTGTGTCCCTTAATATGAATACAGATCCCAAAATATCATTATTTAAAATAATGGGATTGGATGTATTTTCCAGAATTAGATTCTTTTTTCTATCACTGGACTGATAATTAAAGAAACTTGTATACCTATGTGTTGAGTTAATATTAAATGAGTCTTCATTATCTCTTTTAACTTTTTCTTGATTAAGATGGATTTCAGGTAAAATATTATATATAAATTTACCTAATACATCATCTAATTTTAGACTTAAAAGATTTTCTAACTCTTTATTTACTAAGAATATATTTCCGTCTTTACTAGTCACTAATAGTCCATTTGGAATCGAGTCAATAATAGCATTTGTTTTGGCTTTTTCTAATTCTAATAATTTTTGCTGCTCTTCTAATTGTTCTACTAATTCAGCCAACTCTTGTCGTGAATTAGTTAGTTCTGCATTCTGTCTCATTAACTCACTTAGCTTTTTGAGATAACTTTCTGTACTCAATGATAAATTAATTTTATTAGTCAATGATGATTTATTAAGCTGAGATAG
>JBEAQD010000057.1:0-13677 GCA_041164045.1 Candidatus Parcubacteria bacterium | reverse complement strand
CCTAATAGATTCAAAATCGTATAATATCTTTTAGCTCTTGTATTATTAAAAAAACTAATAGACAAACCATAAAGAGAAGTAAATATCAAAAAAGCTGATATAAATGCGATTCCTCTATCTATACTATTATTAGTGGATACCTGATACCCCCCAAATGTCACTCCAATGGTAGCTATCAAGAGTCCAGCAATAAGAGTAATTGGACTATGTTGCTTATAGGCAATATAACTAGCCAAGGTTCCCCCTACTGTAGCAAACCAATACCAACCTATTTCAATTCCTAGTGAATGAGAACTAGAATATATGGCTACAATCGCAACAATAAAGGCAATACTTAATAATGATTGTTTCAATAAATCCTCATACGATATAGTAAGTTGAAAACTTGATTCAGCTAAACTTTTCCTAGAACTTATATTACGAATTATGACTATAATTGCAATAATGAAAGCTATGAAGATAATTAATGGTAATATAGATAGCATAAACATATTACTTAATCATATAAATATTGAGAATAATCTATATTCTTAAATTTACGAGAGACATAATAGAATATCTCAAAAGCTAAAATTACAGCTAAAAGAGCATAGATACTATAGTCTCTACGATACCAATCATAAGTATAGAAAAATTCTGGGATACCTAGAACTGAGACAATCCCTAAAGCCAATATAAGCCACCTCAAGATCATAGACTGTAATAAATAACCAGCCCAAATCAATCCTATTAACCAGATCAAAATACTAATTTGAGCTGCAATTTGAATAGAGACTATTTCTCCAATCAAGAATACTCCTGCCCCAAAGATTAGCTGAGCTAATAGTAATAATCCGTTATAAACCCTTGACAAACCAATTGATTTGGTATATCCAGCTACAATATAAGCCAATAATAATCCTCCACTAATAACTCCAATTTTACCAAAATCTCCAAATGCGCTCCAATTGGAAGCAATAAAGCTAATAGCAGCCAAACCAATAGATACCGATCCAAATAGTATAATCAGCGTGATCCCTCTTGATTGTATGTCTATTTTGGTTTTATTTATAGCCTTTAGTGCTATCTCTATTTCAATGACTTTAAAACCTTTTTGTAATAAATCTAAATAAATTTGCTCATCTGTGGACTTATTTTCAACAAGTATCTTTACTTGTTCTTGAATAGTCATAGCTATTTCTTAATTACATTATCTAAAGGAATCTTGATAGCATTTTCTCTTTCTGGAATCATCTCTGCTTCTACTTTATGCGTGACCTCCACAGTTTCAGTTTGATGAGAGCTAATATCTTCTATAGTAATTTTTGTAACTAGCTCAGTATCTTCAGCATTCATATTGGATGTGTATATTTAATATTTCATTTTAATTATATTACAAATTATATCTAAAGTCAAAGGATATAAAATGCTTTTATAATATAAAAATCTTGGTCGGGAAGACAGGACTCGAACCTGCAGCCCCCTGGTCCCAAACCAGGTGCGCTAGCCATTGCGCCACTTCCCGCATAAGTTATCTTATTGTATCAATAATCGAGCTTATAGTCAACTATTGTTTTTTGATACTTATTCCAAGTTCCACTAATTGTTCTATTGAGACCGAGCTTGGAGACTGCATCATGGGATCTTGAGCATCTCCAGTTTTTGGAAAAGCAATTACCTCTCTAATACTAGACTCATTTTGTAGTACTGCTAATAACCTATCCATCCCCCAAGCTATTCCTCCATGAGGCGGAGTTCCTGAGGCTAGTGCTGTGAGAATATGTCCAAAAGACTTATCCACAATTTCTCCCTCATAACCAATAATTTCTAATACTTTCCGCAAAGCTTCTGGTTTATGATTACGAATACTTCCTCCACCAATTTCAAAACCATTCAGTACAATATCATATTGAGTGGAGATAATATTCTCTATATCTTGTGTAGCCATCAAATTCTCCATATATTCTGGTTTTGGGGCGGAGAAAGGATTATGCGAGAATGTCCAATTCCCTTCTTCAGTCTTCTCAAACTGAGGGAAATCAACAATCCAACAAAAAGCCAATAAATCATTATCCTCTTTGTCCTCTCTAATATCTGGCCTATCATTACCATACTTTTCCATTGCCTCAGCATAGCTAATCCTTGGAAAAGGAATTGACTGAATTTTCTTCTCAGGATAAAGTGTTTGCACTAATTCAATCAAAAGCTTTTCATTCAAAGCCATTATATCCTCTTCTGAGACAAAACTCATCTCCATATCTAATTGGGTAAACTCCGGTTGTCTATCTTTGCGAGTATCCTCATCTCTAAAACATCTAGCAATTTGGAAATATCTCTCTACTCCCCCAGCCATAAGTAATTGCTTATATTGTTGTGGTGACTGGGGAAGAGCATAAAAACTACCAACTTGATGGCGAGATGGGACAATAAAGTCTCTAGCTCCTTCTGGAGTAGATTTGGTCAAAATGGGAGTTTCAACTTCTAGAAATCCCTCTTTGTCCAAAAAATTTCTTACTAATTGATTTATTTTATGCCTTTTCAAGAGATTATCATACATCTCCGGTCTTCTCAAATCAAGGTATCTATATTGAATTCTTAGCTCCTCACTAATTTCATTTTTGTCCTGATCAAGAGGGAAAATTGGGGTAAGGGCGGTATTCAAAACTTCAATCCCCAAGGCCTCAATCTCAATAGTACCGGTAGCTAAATCTGGATTAATTAATCTATCAGGTCTGGCCTTGACTAAACCTCTAATCTTTAGAACCCACTCTGGCCTAATTTCAGACATAAGAGATTTTGACACCTCATCAAGACTTGATGGTACTAATACAACCTGTACTTTAGCAGTGCGGTCTCTAAGGTCAATAAAAGCAATTTTACCATGGTCTCTTTTGGTATCTACCCAACCGACAATATTAACCTCTTGTCCAATTAGATTAGTAGTCTCTATAATACTCATAATTTATTATTATATTAATGTTTTAATTATAGCATATTTTAGATAAATTTGCTAGTGTATGCATAAGATGAAGAGATTGTATATGGGTAAACTAGTATAAGCAATTGTCCTCCTTTGGAGGAGGTGGCACGGAGTGCCGGAGGTGGATTGGGTTTTAGTTTATACTTTATCCACCCTCCCCCTACGGGTACTCCCCCTCCTAAACCAAAAAGTATAGGAGGGACTTAAAGCCTCCTAAGGGAGACAAAAAATCAAATTTACCCTATCTCTATATTCAGAGAATATTCTCCCTGTGATCCTAATGTCACAATACCAGATAATTCCAAAATTGACAAAATAGCCATTATGTCCATCACTTCCTGTTGAGTCAGCTCGGCTAATTGTTCTATTTTGAGTGGAGTCTGGATGAGATGTTTTAATATATCTCGTTGTGCTGGTTCAAATTGGCTCAAATCTAATTGTTTGCGAATTATTTCTAAATCAAAGACATTAAGTATATCCTCAATTTTAGTCACAATATAAGCTCCTTGTTTGATAAGCTGATTAGTACCTTCACTATTTTTGACATCTATATTCCCCGGAATAGCAAAGACATCTCGGTTTTGTTCCAAAGCATATTGAACTGTAGTCATAGTCCCACTTTTAATTGGAGCTTCAATTACTAGTATACCTCTAGCTATACCACTGACTATACGATTTCTCAAAACAAAATTCTCACGCCTTGGTTTGCTCTTGGGCGGGAATTCGCTAATCAAAGCTCCTCCACTAGCAATGATGGCATTAGCTAGAGACTGATTAGTTCTAGGATATAAAGCCTCTGGAGATATTCCTCCACCCAACACAGCAATAGTTTTGCTTTTCCCATCAAGACAACCCCGATGAGCTATACTATCTATCCCCAGAGCCAGACCACTAATAATTGGAATTCCGGCCTCTGATAATTCTCGACTCAATTTCTCAGCAATTCTTGCTCCATACGGAGTATATTTGCGAGTACCGACTATAGCCAAAGCATTTTCAAGACCACTAATATCTCCTTTGACATACAAAATTGTCGGCGGAGTAGCAATTTCCAATAAAGCCTTTGGATAACTCTCATCTTGTCTAGTCAAAACTTGAATATTAGATTTAGTCATATAATCCAACTCCTGCTCCAAGAATTTAACTCGATTCAGTTTACTAAAATCCTGATACCAATCCAATTTGACCCTATTCCCAAGAACAGTCTCGAACTCTGCTAGACTACCTGTAAGCCAAAGCCTATGAGCACCAGCTTGTTGAATTTTAGCCAAAGACTTAGGACCAATTTGAGGCAGAGTATTGAAGCAATGTAGGCTCAGAGTGTCTTTGTCCATTATTTTAATCTTATTGATATTGATTCTCATATATATTATACTATTTTAATTATAGAATTGATATATGCAATTAGATTTAGAAGACCAAATATTCGAGGCGAGTAAAATTATCCAAAAAGGAGGCTTAGTAGCCTTCCCTACCGAGACCGTTTATGGATTAGGGGCTAATGCTTTTGATCCTGAGGCTATTGCTAAAATTTTTAAGCTAAAAAATCGCCCAGCAGACAATCCCCTCATAGTCCATATTAGCTCACTTGAGATGTTACCCAAATTAGTAAATAATATCTCCGAGACTAATCAGAAGTTAATAGATAATTTTTGGCCTGGACCTCTAGCAATTGTATTCCCAAAATCTCAATTTGTCCCAGATATCGTAACAGCCGGCCTCAATACAGTAGTTATAAGGTTTCCTAGTAATACAATTTCCCAACAGTTGATTGCTAAATGCGGAGTACCCCTAGCAGCCCCTTCAGTGAACCCCTCTGGCAAACCAAGCTCTACCACCCCTCAGCATATCCGAGATTATTTTGAGAATCAGATATTTGTAGTAGAGGGAGAGCCCAGTGAAATTGGACTAGAATCCACAGTTATCAATGCACTAGAGCCAACTCCAATAATTCTAAGACAAGGAGCCATCACTCAAGAACAAATTGGACAAGTTCTAGGGACACAAATCAATATTGCTAAGCAAGAAACCAAAGTCCAATCCCCTGGGATGAAATATAGACATTATGCCCCTGAAGCTAAATTAGAATTAATACCTTTGGGAGATAATATCCTAGACAAAATAGAATTTTATCTAAGTCAAGGCAAAAAAGTCGGAGCCCTAGTCTCCAGCGAAGTCTACAATACCATAAATAGTGAAGTCATTGCTTTTGACTTAGGCTCAAGAGAGAACTATCAGGATATATCAGCTAATCTCTATGCTGGACTACATTATTTTGACTCCCAAAAAGTAGATATAATACTCTCCGAGAGCTTCCAACCTCAAGGACTTGGCCTCGCCATTATGGAAAGATTACAACGAGCCGCTGAGTAAATTTGATACCTTTCGTAGGGGCGTGACTGCAAGAGTTGATGCGGATTAAGAACTCTGATTTTGGATAAGATTTTTTTATTAAACTAAATAGATTTCAAAATATTTTTACAAAAGGTAACTCGATGTATATTGGATAGCCCATATTGTTGGATAGCTTCCATATGTGACTTAGTACCATAGCCTTTATGTTTAGCAAAATCATAATTGGGGTACTGTGTGTGGTACACAGTCATTAGATTATCTCGATGCACTTTGGCATAAATTGAGGCTAGAGCGATACTAAGATGCTTATTATCCCCTTTTATTACTGCCTTATGTGGGTATTCTATACCTGTTGGGACAGTATTACCATCTATGATGACTCCAATTTTTGACTCTAATGGTAGCTGTAAAAGACAGTTGTCCAAAGCTTCTAACCAAGCTAATTTACTGGCTTCCAATATATTAATTGTATCAATTGTATTGGCTGATATCACTCCTAAACCAATTGTATATTTATCTTTAATTTCATCATATATGGCTTGCCTTCTGGCTGGGGTGACTTTTTTGGAGTCTTTGGTATATTTGAGTGGAGCTTCTTGCCAAATTGGATTAGACAAAATATCAGCTGAAATTGCAATTGCTGTTGCTATTACTGGTCCAGCCAGAGTACCTCTACCCGCTTCATCTATTCCAATAATATAATCCAGATCCCATTTTGTAATATAGTCCCTATCTCCTGCCTGTAGAATGGCTATCATATTAGAGTACTTTTAACTCAATAAAGGCTTGTTTATAAATATCTATTGCTTGCTTAGCCTTATTATCTGTCAAAACAAATTCTGTGGTATGTACGAGATGATTTCTTAGTTTATGTACTTTCCAAACATTATCTATACTAGGTAATTGTGAAACTGGGATTGCTTTGAGCCTCTCTCCCATAGTAGCACCTGGTATAGTTAGTTTTTTTAAAACTGTATCTAGAAGTTTGTCTGCTTCTATAACTGCTAATTTATGATTAGCCTCATCATTTGCTTCTAGTCTTTTGAGAATATTTTCCCATTCTTGAGTCACTTTGAGACTGTGCTCAGTATCTACTTCGGGGATTTTACGAAAACCTATAAAGACATTATATATTTTCTTTTGCCAAAAATCTGTTTTAATAGCAAGATAAATTATTAACACAAACATTATCCAAGAAGCAATTCCTGCAATTATTTGCACCAATAAAAAGATATTATTGATTATTGAATTTATCATATCTAATATTATCTATAGCTTGTGCTAAAGTTAACAATTTTTGTTCTTGAAAATGATTGGTCATTAACTGAAATCCAATTGGTAGTCCGGAGTTGGATAGAGTAGGCAAAGAAATTCCTGGTATTCCTGCTAAATTGGTAGCTACTGTGAATATATCCTCCAAGTACATAGAAACTGGATCATTAACCTTCTCTCCAATATTGAAGGCTGTATGAGGGCTGGTTGGAGTAATAATCGCATCTACCTCTGCAAAGACATTGGTAAAGTCTTTTCTTATCATATCTTGCACTTGTTTTGCCTTACCATAATAAGAGGAATAATATCCACTAGACAATACATAAGTTCCTAACATTATTCTTCTTAGCGGTTCATTACCAAAGCCTTTAGCTCGGCTAGCTCGGTACACTTCTTGCAAATCTTGGGAATTTTGTAATTCGGATAATCCATATCTAATTCCATCAAAACGAGCAAGATTCGTACTGACCTCGGCTGGCATAATAATATAATAGGTAGGTACAGCATATTCAGTATGAGGTAGACTGACTTCTACAAATTCTACTCCTAGAGTTTTATAGGTCTCTATTACTTCATCTATTGCCTTTCTAACATCCGCATCTATTCCATCTATAAAATATTCTTTTGGAATACCGACTCTCATACCTTTGACATTAGCCTGACGAATACTCTCAATATCTAATAATTGACTTGTTTCTAATTGAGCGGAAGTGGCATCCATTTCATCCCTACCTTCTATTGTCTGTAGAATATGAGCTGTGTCAATAACTCTATGGGCAAATGGTCCGATTTGGTCTAGTGATGATGCCATCGCAATTAGACCGAATCTAGAAACTCTACCATAAGTCGGCTTAAGTCCCACTATTCCAGTCAATGACGCTGGCTGGCGGATTGAGCCTCCTGTATCTGAGCCAATTGAAATTACTGCCATATCTCCTGCCACACTAGCGGCAGATCCTCCTGAAGAACCTCCTGGAACTCTATTAGTATCAGCTGGGTTTCGAGTAGCTCCAAAAGCTGAGTTTTCTGTAGAGGCTCCCATAGCAAATTCATCTAAATTTGTTTTTCCCAAAAATATAGCTCCTGCTTCTTTTAACTTTTTGATTACAGTAGCATCATAAGTAGCGGTATAATCCTCTAACATTCGAGATGAAGCAGTGGCTTTATGTCCTTCAATTAAAATTGCATCTTTGACTGAGATAGGAATACCCTCAAGCAAGCCTAGTTTTTCTCCTCGAGCTAGTTTGGCATCTAATTTTTCAGCCTGAGACAGAGCCTCAGTATTAAAAACTTCAGTATAGGAATTAATTTCTGTATCTTTAGAATTAATAGTAGATAGAATATCCTCTACTACTTTCTTGACTGTTGTACTAGAATTATTATAGGATTGATTAATTTGTTCGATAGATGGCAACATATTATTTTTTCAAAACTGATTTAACAACTAAATATCCCTCTTCCACTAATGGCATCTCTTGTATAATATTTTGCTTAATATTAGAGCTAAATCTTGGATTATCATCAAGAGCTACATCTGGTCGTAAGGTTTGAGTATGATAAGTCGGAATAGTCTGTGACTGTAAATCTAAACTTGTAAGAGTATTTACATAATCCAATATACTACCAAAATCTTGGTTTAGCATTTCATTTCTCTCTGATGATAGATTAATATGTGCTAATTTAGCAATATCTTGTACATTATAATTCATATTTTAATCTTTCATTAATAGCTTGAATTCTTCTACCATATCTACAGGAGTTGGGTCAATTCCATAGGCAAGAGCCAGATAATAAGCAGTCCAATCTCCAATCAAAGTCATAGCTACCACATTAGCTAACTTATTTCCAAAGTCAGGTACTAATATTTTGCTAACTGCCAATCCCCTACTTTCAAATAATTGCTGTAATTTTTCAAATCTCTTGATATTTCGAGATGTTTCCACTTCATTTTGTAATAATATAAATTGAAAATTAGCCTGTGGATTAGTAAAACCAACCATTTCATTGTGGTTAAGCTCTGGTACATAATTCCAGAAACAAGGAGTCTTGGCATTTTCATTGATTTTAATTTTCCATAGATGGGCAGATAATTTATAATCACAAGTTGCATATATAACTGGAGTTTTTCCCTTGATCAACTCAGCTAATACTTGTCCCTGAGATTCAAAGTCTTCTGGTTTTAATTGACTGAGTAAATTCACTACTTTTTCTCTAGCTTCAGATGATAAAATTCCAAATTGAATTAATACTTCAATAATAGCTTTAAGAATATAGAGAGTAGCATATCGTGGTTGAAAATCTGGGTTAGGATTAGGGATTACAACATAAGGTTTACCTAGCTCTCGAGCTCGTTCAATCAAAGCTCCTCCTGCTGCCATCGCAATTACTACTCTACCATCTGCAATTGCACTCTCATAGGCTGATATAGTCTCCTCGGTATTACCAGAATAGCTAATTGCAAATACTATAGATGAATCATTGATATATCTAGATTTACCATAATCTCTGTGAATATAAACTGGCAATACAGCACCATTTTCTGAATATTGATGTAAAGTCTCTGATAGTAATTCAGCTGGAAGGGCTGAACCTCCCATTCCATTAATTACAATATTATCAAACTTATCATCTATGGAGCTAGGTATATTCTCAATTGTATATTGATGTTGAATTTGATCTACAGCTTCTAGAATTACTTGCCTTAAATTATATTTATCCAGTGTATTATTCATAGTTATATATTTCTTATTATCCTTATTTATTATAGCATAAAGTTTTTAAAAAGCCACCTTGAAGACATCATCAAAATCATCTGCCAAAATAAACTCTATATCTGCTCTAACATTAGCTGGGACTTCATCCAAATCAACTTTATTAGCCTTAGGGATGATAATTGTCTTGATACCTGCTCTATGGGCTCCTAATACTTTATTCTTAATTCCCCCAATTTTGAGAGCCTTACCTCTAATATTAATCTCTCCTGTCATAGCCACTGTTCGCTTGACTTTTTTCTTTGTCAGAGCCGATAAAATTGAAGTTGCAATAGCTAGTCCAGCTGATGGGCCATCCTTTTGCACTGCTCCTGATGGAAGATGAACATGAACGGTGTTATTTTTCAGAACCTTTTCATCTATATTATATTTTCGAGAGTTAGCTTTGAGGTATGAGAAGGCGGCCTGCACAGATTCTTGCATAACCTTAGTTGCATTACCAGTCACTTGCAAATTTGGCTCTCCTTTAAAGATATTTGTTTCTATAAACAATATATCTCCTCCATAAGGATGCCATCCTAGACCCGTTGAAACTCCAATTTCATCTTTTTTGTTAATACGACTTTCTTCATATCTCTCACCTTTGAGATATTTTTCTAAACTTTCAGGTTTGATAGTGACTGTAAATTTTTTATCCCCCTTAAGTAGATATTCTTTAGCTACTTTACGAGCAATTTTATATAATTCTCGCTCAAAACTTCTAAGCCCAGCTTCAAAAGTATATTTAGTGATAATTGTTATTATGGCTGAGTCAGTAAACTTTATGTTCTTTTCAGTAATTCCACTCTTTTTGAGAACTCTAGGGATTAAATATTTTTTGGCAATATTAAGCTTTTCTACATCAGTATAACCACTGAATTCAATAATTTCCATACGGTCGAATAATGGCTCTGGGATTGAGCCTAAATCATTGGCAGTGGTTATAAATATAATATCTGACAAGTCATATTCAACATCTAGATAATGGTCGACAAAAGCATTGTTTTGAGCTGGGTCTAATACTTCCAATAGTGCCGCTGATGGATCTCCTCTAAAATCAGAACCTAATTTATCTATTTCATCTAACATAAAGACTGGATTAGTAGTCTTTATGTTACGAAGACCTTGAATAATTCTACCTGGCATAGCACCAACATAAGTCCTTCTATGTCCCCTGATTTCAGTCTCGTCTCTTACTCCACCTAAAGATACTTTTACAAATTCTCTACCAGTAGCTTTGGCAATAGATTCTCCAATAGAAGTTTTACCTGTTCCCGGAGGTCCATAAAAACATAAAATTGTACCTTGTGGTTTTTTGGTCAATTGCTCTACAGCTAAATATTCAGTAATTCGCTCCTTTGCCTCGTCCAAGCCATAATGTTCTCGCTCTAAAATAGACTCAGCCTCAATAATATTTCTTTTAACTTTAGCTTTTTTACTCCAAGGGATGGTTGCTAAAACCTCTAAATAATTTTGAATATATGAACTCTCAGGAGAAAAAGGTGGCATTTTCTCTAATCTTGACAATTCATGCATTGCCTTTTTATTAACATTAGCTGGCATTTTGGCTGATTTTAATTTTTTCTTTAGTTCTGCATATTCACCTTGATCTGAGCTAACACCCAATTCTTTTTCAATAGCCTTCATCTGCTCCCTTAGCATTGCTTCTTTGGCAAATCTACCAACTTGTTTTTGAGTCTCTTTTTGTACCTTTTGCCCAACCTCTAGGATTTCTCGTTCTTTAGTAATATAAATATTAATATGCTTTAATCTTTCAACTAAATTAGTATTCTCTAATAAAGCCTGCTTCTCAGTATTCTTGATTGAGAGTATAGAAGTAATCAAATAAGATAAAGTAACTGGGTCAATCGTGTCATTGATAATTTCATTCATTACTGAAAGTGGAATAGACACTCCCATATTGACTATATCTCTAAAGACATTAGTAATATTTCTAATCAAGGCCTCCACCTCAATATTAGACTCATATTTATCTTGTGGCAAAATACTATAATGCCCCCCAAATCCTAAGTCTGTCTCATCAATTTGATGTATAATAACTGGATATAAACCCTCTACCAAAACACCTGTAGGTCCTTCTGGCATTCTCCAAACTCTAACAATTTTACCGACTGTACCAATTCTATACAAATTATCAGCAGTGATATTATGGTCGTCTGTTCTTTGGAATACAAAAATCGGATTAGTATCACTATCCATTGCATTATTTAATGCCAAAAGAGATTGCTCTCTCTCAAAAATCAAGGACACCACTTCATTAGGGAATAATACTTTGTTCTTAAGTGCAATGAGAGGTGCTAATTTTACTGTTGTATCTTTCATAGAATCAATTTAGGAGTTAACTTTAAAATAAATAGCGTAATCTTGGTCTAGAAATTCACAAAATTCTGTGATATATCTATGTACTAATTCATAATAATCACTAATTTCTAACTTTTCTTTTGCTACTACATATAACATTTCTGGCGAATCAAAATATTTATTTATAATTACTGGGTTATGTAGTATAGAAAATATCTTTTCTTTATCCATCGCTTCTAGCTCAAAGTCATTACTAGCTTCCCAATCAAACTCTTCATCTTGCCAGATAGATGGATCTATATCAGTCAATTTAGTATGAGACAAAAATACATCTGTCACTCCATTCGAAGGGTCTTCCAAAATATGAAAACTCATTACTTTCACTATTGTACTGTTATACTCATATAATATATATTATATCTTATATTACTAGATTAGACAATAGCAATACAACTTAACTTTGTTTTTGTAAACGATTCAAAATATCTTTTACACGGCGACTAGCCATAGTATCATTAGGCTTTAATTTCAAAACATATTGGAAGGCCTCTAATGCATCTTTATAATTTCTCATATCTACATACAGATCTCCCAACTTTTTATATGCCTCAATATCTTTGGAATTAGCTACAATTCTATCAATATATCTCTTTTCCATATACTCATAATAATAAGTATCAGATATATCATCTGAGTTTATATCGGTAACCGCATCCACTTCAGATAATAATTGTTCCACAAAGTCAGTGGCTTTGGTTTCTGGGTTAACCTTGTCTTTAGACTTAATATCTTTAATCTTTACATCATTTGGCATATCTGTTGATACTACAACTTCAGCTTCAAAGTGAGATGTATCTACTTCGTCGACTACAGATTCTTGTTTTTGCTTCTCTTCTAATTCTTGAGCTTCCAAATCTTTTTGAATAGCTTCTTGTATAGCTTGCTCCTTTGCTTTAATCTTTTCAGCTTGCCTCTGCTTATATTGGAGGATTATTTTATTTAAATTATGCATCTGATGATTAAAGAATTGATAAATCTTACTTATAATTATAGCAAATTTTGCTTCTGATTGAGATTTATTAATATTATTATAATCAACCATTTCATCAATATCTTGAGGCACAAAATTAAAATCAGTAATAGCGGCCTCCGCTTCATATATTTCAGACTCCATACCAGAGGCATGTGAAAGTTTTTTTATCAAAAAGAACAATCCTATACTTAAAAACACTATTAAAATGACAATAATTATAGCCGTTGTCATAGCTTTATTTAATTGAAAGTTAATTTAGATTTATAAAGAAATCTTCTTAAAATCTTTAATTTGAATATTTTCTCCTAAAACTCCGATTTTACTCTTGAGTAATTCTGCAATTGTTAAATTAGGATCTTTAATATAGCTAGATGATAATATATCTTCAATCGTTGCGTCTTCCGGTATCATAGCAGTAATGTGAAGAGCTATATTTTGGGCTAATTCTCGGAATTCATCATTACGAGCGACAAAATCTGTCTCACAAGCCAAGGCCACTAATGAAGCTGACTTACCATTGTGAACATAAGTCCCAATAAAACCTTCTCCTGTTTCTCTATCTGCTTTTTTCTCAGCCTTTTGAGCATATTTAGCTTGCAATATTTCTTTTGCCTTCTCAAAGTCTCCTGCAGATTCTTCTAGAGCTTTTTTGGCATCCATCATACCAGCACCTGTAATTTGTCTTAATTTGGCAACATCTTGAGCAGTAATCATAATTATTATTCTTTATTAGTAGTTTTAGATTCTGTAACTTCTTTAGCTGGAGCTACTCTTTTAGCTTTAGCATCTACAATAACTTGAGCAACTAATCCATAAATATATTGAATAGAGCTAATAGCATCATCATTAGCAGGTATTACATAATTTACTAATTCAGGATTAACATTAGTATCAGCAAGAGCAATAACTGGAATATTCAAGTCTTGAGCTTCTTTGATTGCCAATGCATCTTTCATTATATCTTGTACAAATATAGCTCCTGGTAA
>JBEAQD010000056.1:0-9045 GCA_041164045.1 Candidatus Parcubacteria bacterium | reverse complement strand
TATATATGTTTTTGAACTATAATGGAGATATTATATATATTGGGAAGGCCGTCAATCTCAAAAATCGAGTTAGTAGCTATTTTAGAGCCAATAATTCTCTAAATTCTGCCAAAAGAGCAATGGTGAGAGAGGTTAATAATATAGAAATAAAACCTTGCGATGGGGAAATTGAGGCTTTAATTTTGGAATCAAATTTGATCAAAAAATACAATCCCAAATACAATGTTCTTTTGAAAGATGATAAAAGCTATTCTTATTTAGTCTGGACCAAAGAGGATTTTCCTAGAATTTTTGTAGCACATAAAACTCATATTGACAAACATCTCGATAAATTAGAGTATTTAGGGCCTTTTGTCAGTGGAGACTCACTTAGGAAAACTCTCAAAATTCTAAGACGACATTTCCCTTACCGATCTTGTAAAACAATGCCAAAAATACCTTGTATTTATTATAAACTAGGCAAATGTGATGCTCCTTGTATACAAAATATAGATAAATTAAGATATAGAGACAATCTCAACACAATTATAGATATTATGAAGGGAAAATCCAAAAACATACTCAAAAAACTATATATTCAAATGCAAAGTTATGCTAAGCTACAAAAATTTGAACAAGCTCTAGAAATCAAAAATCAAATTGAAGCCTTAGAAAAAGTCTCTCTACACAAAGGGATTATACAAACTAGTAAAAGCTATAAACACAAGTATATAGAAGAATTACAAAGTTTACTAAAATTAGACAAGCCTCCAAAGAGAATTGAAGGTTATGATTCATCACATTTTCACGGAGATAAAGCTGTTGTATCTATGGTAGTATTTGAAAATGCCAAACCCGCTAAAGACCAATATAGAAAATTCAGAATTCAACTCCCTCCAGAAGGTGGAGATGATTTTTATAACTTAAACCAAGCCCTGACTCGTAGATTCAAGAGAAAAGATTGGCCTATTCCCGATTTGATACTAATAGACGGAGGTAAAGGCCAGCTTTCAACAGTACTCAAAGTACAACAAAAAGGTAATATTGAGTTTAAATCTATTCCTATTATATCGCTAGCAAAAAGATTAGAAGAAATCTATATTCCAAATCAAGATAGGCCTATTTTATTACCAAAAAGTGCTAAATCTTTACAAATTTTACAACAAGTCAGAGACGAAGCTCATAGATTTGCAGTAACATATCACAGGAAACTCAGAGATAAATTGCCAAAATAAAGTAAAAAATTTAGAAATATACTATATCTTTCTTTGCTTCTAAATTAAAATAGTAGCCGCAAGGGGATTCGGTCACAAGTAATTTTCCTGACGGAAAATTCTCGCTACCCCGCCTCGCGGTGTTCGCCTTGTGCTTCGCACAAACTCACACAAGCTACGGCCTTCTAATCCCCACGAGAGATACACCGTATCTCTCTTTGCTGCAAAAATAGTAGCCGCAAGGGGATTCGAACCCCTGTTTTCCCCGTGAGAGGGGGATGTCCTAGACCGGGCTAGACGATGTGGCCAATTATTTATATATTATACAGATTTTTATAATTTTGGCAAGATGTGAGGAAATTTTAATTATGAATTATGAATTGTAGGGAAGACCTCTAAGTCGCCTATGATCTTTTTGTCCTCCTTCGGAGGAGGACAATATAGCATAAACAACTTCAAGGTCGCCCCTACGGAATAAAAATACCTATTTCTTACCTAATTTATTCCTGATAAAAGCTGGTAGCTCAAAGGCATCTTCCGGGTCTGATTCTACATTTTTAATAAATTCATCTTTTTTGGACTCTACTTCTTGTAGCCTTGCTTCTTCAGCTTGTCTTTTAGATTTTTCTTCATCAACTCTCTTTTGTAACTCTTCTAAGGTAGGCTCTTGTACGGAGTCTTTATCTTTCTCTTCAACAATAGCTTTTGGATTTTTATTATCAAATCCAGTTGCAATAACTGTTACCTGAACTTCTCCTTCGGTAATCTTGTCATTTATTACAGCTCCAAATATTACCTGTGCATCTGGATCAATAGATTCTATAATTACATTAGCGGCATCATTAATCTCTGCCATTGATAAATCTTTACCTCCAGTAACATTGAACAAAACTCCCTTTGCGCCTTTGATAGATACGTCTAATAATGGACTATTAATAGCAATTTTAGCTGCTGTAACTGCCCTATTCTCTCCTGTAGCACTTCCAATTCCCATAAGAGCTGAGCCCGCATTTTTCATAATAGCACTTACATCAGCAAAATCCACATTAACAAGTCCCGGGGTGGTAATCAAATCAGAAATACCCTGTACTCCTTGTCTTAAAACATCATCAATCATAGAAAAGGCTTCCAAAACCGGGGTATTCCTATCAATGATATTTAGAATTTTATCATTTGGAATTGTGATAATTGTATCTACATTTTTCTTTAGCTCATCAAAAGCTGCCTCAGCAATTCTTTTTCTCTGAATTCCCTCGAACATAAATGGCTTAGTCACTACGGCTACAGTCAATGCTCCACTTTCTTTAGCAGCCTGAGCAATCACAGGAGAAGCTCCAGAGCCTGTTCCTCCTCCCATACCAGCAGTTATAAATATCATATGAGAGCCATTCACTGCTTGATAGACTTCTTCTTTACTTTCTTCAGCTGCCTTTCTTCCAACTTCTGGATTCATACCAGCTCCTAGACCGCGAGTTAAGTTTTTACCTAAGTGAACTTTATGTTCTGCTTGAGAATGATGTAAATCTTGAGCATCTGTATTTACAGCCACAAATTCTACTCCCTTAATATCTGAGTCAATCATTCTCTTAAGTGCATTTCCACCGGCACCCCCAACCCCAACCACCTTGATTTTTGCAAAAGTCTCTATTTCTGGATTAATTCTTGCCATATTATTATTATTCAATAATTTCTTATAATATAACCTATTTGACCAAAAAAGTCAAAATAAGATTGATATTGCCAATACTATTTTTTATGGAATAATATCTCTAACTGTAAGGCACTTCTATCCCAATCAAAATCTTGCAATCTGTCAAATCCTTTATAAATAATAGATTGTCTTAATAAATCATCATTTAGAATATTTTCTATGCCTTTAGCTATTGATTTGGCTGAATTCGGATTAATTGCTACTACAGCTTCTGCCCCAATCTCCTTCATTGCACCTATGTTAGAAGTAATAACTGGAGTTCCTAAACCAAAACCTTCTAGAATTGGTATACCAAAACCTTCATACAATGAGGGGTATACTAAAGCCTCAGCATATTTGATATATCTAATCATATCTTCATCTGATATATAGCCTATTAACTTAACTCTATCTTGCAAATTATATTGACCAATCAAAGCTGGTATATCGAGGATAAGATGGCTTTTGAAATAATTCCCAGCTATATACAAGTTTACATTTTTATATTTTGTGACAACCAAGCTAAAAGCCTCAATTAGTTTTGGTATGTTTTTTCTAATATCTAATCCACCCTCATAAAAAATATATTTACCTTTTACAATTGGAGTTATATTTGGGGCAACTAGTTTGGGTGAGGCATTGTATATAATTGGAATATCTTTAAACGGGATACCAAAAACAGCTTCTATTTCCTTAGCAGAGAATTTAGATATAGTAATAACTTGACTTACCCTAGTAATAGATTCTTCTAATAATTTAACATATAATCTCACCTTCCAATTAGGGATATATTCTGGGAATTTCCAATAGATCACATCATGAATTGTCATAATATGATAGATATTCGGAATATAGGAAATTGTAGGATGAGGGCTCCAGACAATATCTGCTTTCTGAGTTTTTACTTCTCGTGGGAATATATATTTCTCCCAAATCATATGAGCTATTAAGTCGTTTCTACCATACCATATTGGTATATATTTTATATTTTTTTTAATATTTTTATCTAAGTTTTTAGTCTCATCTCTAAGATATTCTGGGATTAAAATTATAATTTCTAATGACCATTTTTGATGCAATAAAATTTGCAATAGATATTGTCCCATACCAGTTTTGGGTTTTGCCAAAAAATATCCATTAATGAATAACCTCATATCTTAATTGATAAATTTATATCCTTAGCACCATTATAGCATATTAATCTATATTTATGCTATAATGATATATCTTATATATAAAGCTATGAAAATACTTACCAATAATATACGAGCTAGTTTTGATTATACTATAATTGATACATATCAAGCTGGGATTCAACTAATAGGTAATGAGGTCAAATCTGTAAAATTAGGTAGAGCTAGCCTCAAAGGAGCCTATATTACAATTAGGGAAAATGAATTATTTTTGATAAATTGTAATATTCCACATTATCAAAATCACATTGATACTAAATATGAAACTGATCGTCCTCGTAAAATTTTATTAAAAAGATCTGAAATAGATTCTTTGATTGCAAAAAAATCCGCTTCAGGCTTGACAATTATACCAATTAAGCTATACTTAAGTCATGGCCTTATCAAACTAGAACTTGTCCTTGCAAAAGGTAAGAAAAAGATTGATAAACGCCAGAGTATTCGAAGTAGAGAAGAACAAAGATCTATACAGAGAATACTGCGAATCAAGTAACTCTAAACGGGGATGTTTCGCTTTGCTAGTTCATTTGCATCTATATACAATGAGAACTCGTATGTCAGTCACGAGACCAAAGACAAGACAAACCTAAATGCAAAACCTTTTGCAAACCGATCCTATAGCGGGTTCGGTTACGCAGTAGCCTAATTATTTAATTTAGCAACTGCCATCAAAATCTTTGAGTCAACATAAAAGAATTTTGGTGTCATATATATGTTGATAGAATAGTATTCGCCCACAAAGTATATTATTCAAAACTTTTTTGTGGCTCTGCTATATTCTATCTTTGGAAATTAATTAAGACTATAGTAAATTCACAAGCAATTTCCTATTTCTCTAAGTAATTGTATACTGATACTGAGCTATACATGGGTTCAATTCCCATCATCTCCACAAAATTATTAATAATTTATCACTAAATGTCACAACAAGCTAAGCCCGCATCAAAAACAAATCAAAGAATTAACAATAATATCACTAGTCCAGAAGTCAGACTTGTAGATACAACTGGGAAAATGATAGGGGTAGTAAGTTTACAAGAAGCTTTAAAACAAGCCAAAGAAGCTGATTTAGATTTAGTAGAAATAGCTCCAGATAGCAAACCCCCTGTATGTAAGATTATGAATTATGGTAAATTCTTATATACTCAATCCAAACAACAAAGACTACATAAAGCCAAGCAGAAAAAAATAGAACTTAAAGCCCTCAGAATTGGCTTCAAGATTGAACCTCACGATTTAGAGGTTAAATTAAAGCAGACATATAAGTTTTTAGATCAGGGACATAAAGTAAAATTAGATATGTACTTGAGAGGTAGAGAAAAAGCTTTTGCCGATCAGGCAGCTGTAAAGATGAAAAATATACTAAATAATTTACCTGAGAATATCCGTCTAGAACAAGAACTTAAGAAATCTCCTCAAGGTTTTAGTGTAATACTTGCAAAAAAGATTTAATTATGCTAAAATTTATAACATCAAATTAAGAATTTAATTTATAATCTGAATATATGCCTAAGCTAAAGACTCGTAAATCATTGTCGAAAAGAATTACTTTGACCAAAAATGACAAAGTGGTAGCTAAAAAAGTAGCTCAAAACCACTTTCTAGCTAAGCAATCTGGAGATTCTAGAAGGTCAAAAAGAAAGACTCAGATTATTGATACCTCAATCAAAAAACTAAAGAGAGTATTGAATCAATAAGTATTTAAGATGATATTATGAGAATTAAACGAGGAGTAACCGCAAGTAAGAGAAGAAAAAATCTATTGCAACATGCAAAAGGTTTTAAATGGCGAAGAAAAAGTAATTTTAGAGCTGCTAAAGAAGCTTTATTACACGCTTGGAGCTATAGTTACAGAGACAGACGTAATAAAAAGCGAGATAAGCGAGTACTATGGCAGACCAAAATCAATGCTGCTAGCCGAGCTAATGGAGTTGCCTATAGCAGACTAATTAATAATCTCAATAAAGCTAATGTAGAGCTTGATAGAAAGAGTTTAGCTTATTTAGCTGAAAATAAACCAGAAGTTTTCACTCATATTGTAGAGTCCACTAAATAGTATTATTACTAAACTAAAAGGAGAGACAAATATCTCTCCTTTTAGTTTTCTTACAAAAAATTTGACAAGATTCAATTTTTATGTTATATTACATCTGTTATTTTATACTCGTTCAGAGTAGGAGTTCGAAATGGGCCTCTAATGCCTTACAATTCAATCCCCTCAAAGCCGAGATGACTATGTTATCTCGGCTCCCAACTTTTTATTTGGTATCAGATTTTTCTACTAAAGTTAAGATTTGCCTAATTGCATTAGCGATAGACTCATTCTGTACAATCACTGACATCATAGGCTCTTTATAAGAGGTAATGGCTAAATTATCATCAAAAACACTAATGTCAATTGGAGAATTATATTTTGCCTTATCAATATATTTATATAAAGTTTTCTCTAATTTAGAATCTTTTAAAATATCACCTTTACTAGAAGAATATATAGAATGTACATTAATTTTCTTGGCAATACGCTTTTTAGTAAAGGCTGCTCTTTCCTCAACTGTAAAGACCCCTTCCAGAGAATCTAAATTAAAAATGCTAAAAGCCTCCTTAGACTTAGTTTTCAAGATTTCCTCTCTGACTGCATTAAGACCTAGCTTACCTTCATAGAATCTTACTTGAGGCCTTTTTCCACCTTGAGTAGTATCATACAAATTGCTCAAAGCCGGCAAAATTTCATTTATAGTATTCTCTTTAGCCTCTATTTTGACTTTATCAGCTTGAATTATAGCTGAAATTTTATCAGGAGACTCTGGGGTAAATAATCTCTTTTTACCCTTAGTATAAGAACTCATAAGGCTTCGGTCCATAAATCCTTGGACCACAACATAAGTAGTAGCTCGATTAACATTGGCTAATTTAGCGATTTTTTGAATTGGAGCAGAACCTAATTTGAGGGAGGCCAAATAAACCTTAGCTTCTTTATCTGAGAAACCTAGAGAACGTAGTTTTAGTAATAGCTGTTCTTCCATATAATTAAATATAAAATGTTAATAAGTTTTATCATAGTACTATATTTATAATAAAATGTCAATACCTGTCATATAGTTTTTTACTTCTTGAATTCTTATATTCCTTTTTTTAATTTTATTTATAATATCTGGATGTGGATGATTATAAGAATTGTTTGATCCTGCTGATATAATTACTTGTTGAGGAGTGATGGCATCTAATAATTTATCTGAAGTTGAAGTTTTGCTTCCATGATGTCCCGCCTTGAGTATATCCACATCTAGTTGAGAATATTGTGATAAAATTTTTGCTTCTGTAGACTCATCCGCATCTCCAGTTAATAAGATACTATTCTTAGCACTTTTTAATAGCATAACTATTGACTCAGGATTATCATCTCTAATATCCTTCTCCCAGAGATTGTATTGTGGATTTAGTAAGTGCAATTCTATACTATCGCCAAGAGTGATAAAGGTATCCTGTATTGACGGGAGGATCTGGATTTCCTGCTTTTGAATAAATTCTAAAAGTGACTTATAATCTTGATTTTTAGAATCAAAGGCTCCATTAATCATTACCTTGCCAACTTTGTATTTTTCAATTACATCTCTACAACCACCATAATGGTCTTTATCCCCATGAGTTATTATAACCATATCAATACGACGAGCCCAAAAACCTAATTTTGACTCTAATTGGTCAATTATTTTAGAGTCAGGGCCACAATCAACAATAATTCTATGCCCTCTTTTGGAAGTAATCAAAATAGAATCTCCCTGCCCTACATTGAGAAAAGTAATTTTATCTTTTGAATTAAATAAAAGATTATACTCTCTATATCCAGCTATGAATATTATGAAACTAATGATAAATATTATAATTTTAATTTTCATATTTCTTAGAATTTTTATACCAAAAATACCATAAGGCAAATATAATATATATTAATATTACCATAAATCCGGATATTTTGGGTGTATTTATACTAGCCCAACTAATATTAGCTAAGTATTGATTCACACTTAATACTAATTGTATTATAACAACCAAAGGATAAGTAAAAATTGACAAATTCAAAAATAGGCTAGTAATACTACCCCAAGCCATAACCAAAGGAATAATAGGGACAATCAGAATATTAGCCAAAATTGAAATAATAGAAATTTGGCCAAAATAATAAATCAAAATTGGCAAGACTAAAAGTTGCGCAAAAAAAGTCTCCCCTATCATTGGTAAAAGTCCCAGACTAGGAATACCCTCAGTATAAGTTTTAAAAATCTGCCCATAAATAATAAGCCCAATCACCGCCAAAAAAGAAAGCTGAAATCCTATATCATAAGCAATATAAAAAGGATTTATTATAACCAAAATAGTAGCACATAATATTAATGGTCTTATCCCACCCACATATCTCTGAATCTGTTCTGCTCCCAATATAAGTGCGGCAAAAATTCCAGCTCTCATAATAGAAGCCTCAGCTCCAGTCAAAATAGTAAACAGAATCATAACTATAATAGTCACCCAAAAGGAAATCGAACGAGACACTTGTCTATTAATTAATTGCTGATAGACTAACATCACAATAATAGCCATATTATAACCTGATACTGCCAAAATATGACTAACTCCAGTTCTCTTAAAAGACTCCTTAATATCTGCCGGTAATGTATCCGTATAACCAATCAGAATGCCTTTCAAAAACTCACCTACCTGATTTGGATAAGCCTCATCAATTCTAACTAGAATTATATTCCGAAGACTGGCAATTGACTTGATGACTTGGCATTGTAAATGGCATTGAATTGAATCTAATATCTGATATTTAGACACTGTCATATAAACATGTATATTTTTTCCTAATAAAAATCTTCTAATACCAATTTCCTCAGGAATAGAAGTTTTAGCATTAATTTCTAATTTATTCCCGTATTCCAAATTTTGATTATCAATAGTCATAAAAGCTCTA
>JBEAQD010000055.1:0-5025 GCA_041164045.1 Candidatus Parcubacteria bacterium | reverse complement strand
TCTACGATTATGTTATAATAAGTACAATTCCATAATAAATACAAACTATGAGCAATCATAAAATCGCAGAAACAGCTGGCCGAATTATGGCTACTAATATTCCAACAGTTGGACTCAATGATACTATTAAAGATATTCATAAACAACTCAAAACTCAAGTCAAAAATTATGAGAGTATTGGGTACATCTATGTAGTTAATAAAAAAAACATACTCCGAGGAGTAATATCTATCAAAGAATTATACTGTTTGGAACAAGATAAAAAAGCCTCCCAAGTAATGACACGAGAATTAGTAACAGCCAAATTACATACAGATCAGGAAAGAGTAGCTTTATTAGCTATACAACATAATATTAGATCTATCCCAGTAATTGATCCCAATGGAGTTTTTCAAGGAGTGGTCACCTCAGATACTATTCTCAATGTATTGCATAATGAGAGTATCGAAGACACTCTCAAATCTGTCGGTATAAGAAACATAGATAACCCAGCAATTAATATACTTAAAGCTAATGCAATCACACATTTTAATAAGAGAGTCCCATGGCTTTTGGGAGGCTTGGCAGGAGGATTATTGGCAGCCTATACAGTAAGGCAATTTGAAAGTTATCTAGAAGCTCAGATTTTATTAGCGGCCTTTATTCCAACCATAGTCTATATGGCAGATGCTGTAGGCAGTCAAACCCAGACTATATTTATAAGGTCAATAAGCCTACAAAATAGATTAAATCTAAGTAAATATATTACAAGAGAGATAAATATTGTGTTTTTATTAGCAATTGTATTAGGAGTTTTTAGTGCTCTTCTGGGAGCAATTGTTTTACAAGCACTAAATCTAGGCTTAATTCTGGGAGTATCTATATTTTTTACTATTATAATGGCAAGTGTAATAGCAGTATTACTCCCGCTAATTCTCTCTAAACTCAAAATAGACCCTGCTATAGCTAGTGGACCATTTGCCACTGTTATCAGAGACATATTGAGTTTATTAATTTATTTTTTGGTAATATCAGTTTTGGTGTAAGTTTTATTTGAAACAAATAACTATTTATAATATACTATAAATAGTTAATCTAAATTATGCAATCAATCCAAACTACCGAAGAATTACAACAAAGAGTCAATAATCTTAAATCAGACGAAGTCCTGTTAGATGTTAGGACAGAAGTAGAATATCGGCAAGGGCATATAGCTGGAGCTGTCAATTTTGACATTAGTAGCCCAACTATTATGCAAGATATAGACAATCTAGACAATTCTAAGACATATATAGTCTATTGTCGTAGTGGAGGAAGGTCTCAGTTAGCCTCTATGATTATGAATCAAAAGGGACTAAAGGTAATCAATAGTCAAGTTGGGATTATACATTGGAATAAAGCAGGACTAGAGTTAATTTAATCAATCAAATCAAATGAATTACAAAATACTAAATATTCAAAAGCTAGCTCTATTACTAGTAATGCTAGTAGTTTTAATACTACCATCGATTAGTCTTGCTAACCCAATCTCAAGAATGCTTCCTAGTAACAGTTCGGTAAATTCTCAAGGCGAGGCTATCAAAAATAAGCAAGAGATCAAAGCCGAATTACAACAAAAACAAAATCAGTTACTCCGAGATATAGATAAACTCAATATAGAAATTCAAGACCTAGAAAGACAAGAGCAAGAATTACAGACCAAAACCACCAGCCTCAATGAAAGCATTCAAAACCTAGCTCAAGTTGATCCCAAAAGTCGAGACCAAGAAATTATAAACCAAAGAAAATCCACCGAAGATAATCTCAAAAAAGAATTAGACCAAGTCAAGCTAGAATTAGTAGAGATTCAAAAGCAATTAACCGAAAAAAGAGGACAATTAGAAGCCAATCGAGAAGCTATAACTAAAATCGATACCCAAATCCAAGAAGTTAATCAACAAATAGAAGCTCAAAAAAATGAATTTTTCAATACTCTTCTTGTTAATATAAGACAGTATTTACCGTATATTATAGGATTTATAATATCATTTATTATATACCTTATAATCAAAAGATTAAACCAAAAATATTCCCCACCCGCTATCAAAGATTTACTCTCAGTAGCCATCAATATTGTCTATATCATAGGAATTGGACTGGTGCTAACTTATCTCTTCATAGGACAATTTAGCAATCTCTTTACAATACTATCCCTATTCTCAGCCGCCTTAGTAGTGGCTTTACAAGATTTCATCTCTAGTTTTTTTGCCTGGATATTCATTCGAGCTCGCAACAAATTCAAAGAAGGGGATATCATCCAAATTGCTGGATTTAGTGGAAGTAATCAATATTCAGGACGAGTCAAAAAAATTGAAGCTTTTAGAACTTTACTCTTTGAGAGAGAGGGAACTCTAGAAGGGGAGAAAATAGACAAAGAAAGAGTTACAGGAAGAATTATATCTATCCCTAATAATATGTTTTTAAAACAACCCGTCATCAATGCCACACAAGACAATAGAGTAGTTTGGCAAAGCTTAGATTTAATCATCACCTTTCAATCAGATTGGAAAAAAGCTAAACAAATACTACAAAAAATCATCGACCAAGTCTACACTCCAGAATATATCAAAGAACATAAAATCACCCAACAACACACACCACAAATCTATCTTAGCATCGCTGATCAAGGAGTCAGACTATCCATATGGTTTAGCACTAGTGTGGGTAATTATCGCCCAATGTTAGAAACTCTCTCAGAAAAAGTTTTAACTGAGTTCTCAAAACATAATATAGACCTTGCCTTCAATACAATCACAGTAGATATGGGAAATACAAAACCAGATAGAGAATAGATCTTATGCAATATTTCCTCATTCACGGCTATGGCAAAGCCTTAGACATACAAGAGCCAAATATACCCGAGAACGGGGGATTCTATATCTTTGACAATGAAATTACCGAAAATCAAGCCTATCCATATATTTGGGCAGAAACAGTCCAGAGAAATTTCCTCACCCCCTATAATCTAATAGCCCAAATACAACTGTATTATAGAGAAAGACATAAAGCTGAAGACACAAAAGAACATCAGAGATTAAATCAAGAACTAACAGCCCAAAAGCCCAAAATCATCATCGCCCATTCCTCAGGAGCTAGACTATTAGTCAAATATTTAGCTACATATACACTGCCAAAATCAGTAAAACAAATCATCTTTGTCCAAGCAGATATTAGCAAAACAGAATTACAAGTAAATCCAATCCCAGCCCAAATCCAATTTACCAACTTTTGGTGTTATTGGGACCCCGCACTTATAACCTCAATGCTACTGAATAGATATATCCCCATCGGATTATATCCACCCGAGCCACAATATTCCCAATTCTACCCATTGTACAAACTCCCCAACCCACATCAAAATATCTGGAAAGATCATAAATTCAAGCAAATCATAGAAGATATATTATGAAATTATTCCAAAAATCCACTCTCCACCTACGGTATATAAATTGAGGGGTGGATGTTATTTCGCAACTTGAGCTATGTCTCCCTTTGGAGGGAGTACCCGAAGGGGGAGGGTGGATACCACTTAAAATATTATACTATTCGCCATCGCCATCATCACCACCCTCAGTATTACTGCTATCGACATTTTGGTATTGGTGCGGTAGGGGGGTGGGTATAATGTGAATAAGATGAGAAACATGGTAGACATGGGAGTTAGCGCGTGTTATCCTTATTTTATATTGAGAATTTATATGTTAAGATTACTTATATAATCCTCTCAAAATAGAACTTAATAGAAAAATTATATGATCACAACTCCTGAGCACAATGCAAGAATGGCACAAATAAAATTTAGTAAAGTTTATCCATTGTATTTAAATAAAATACTGAAAAAGGGTAGAAATAAAGACGACTTAAATCAGGTCATACACTGGCTTACAGGCTTTGATGACAAGATAATAGAGAGTCTGATTGCAGAAGATGTTTCATTTGAGACTTTCTTTGAGCGAGCAACATTAAACCCTAAGGCTAATCTTATAACAGGAGTTATCTGCGGGTATAGAATAGAAGATATTGACAACTCATTGACCAAAAAGGTCAGATATTTAGATAAATTAGTAGATGAATTGGCAAAAGGTAAAAAGATGGAAAAGATCTTACGGTCTTAAGATAAATAAACAAATATTTCTACAACATAAAATATGCAACCCCTATACCAACCAATACATATCTTAAAATCAATCAGTGAGAATTTATGGATTGTGGATGGTCCTATAATACATTTTTATGGAATGCCATTTACGACACGTATGGTGGTGATAAAACTTGCCAATAATGATCTCTGGATACATTCACCGATTAATTTGACCAGTGCTTTGAAACAAGACTTAGATGAGTTAGGCAATGTCAAATATCTAATCTCACCGAATAAAATTCACTATTGGTATATACAAGATTTTCAAAAAGCCTATCCAGAAGCTATTACTTTTGCTAGTGATGGAGTGCAAAAACGAAGTCAGCGATCAGGGCAATCAATACGATGGGATAGGGAATTAAAAGATATAGATCGGGATTATTTCCCAGACTTAGAGATTCTACCTATGTCTGGTAATCGATTTATGACTGAATATACTTTTTTTCATATCCCTAGCAAATCTTGGATTGTGACGGATATCATAGAAAACTTTGAGCCTAATAAAATAAATCCATTTTTTAGAATTTTAGCCTATTTAGGAGGAGCTTTGCACCCAAATGGAGGCACAACTAGAGACCAGAGAACATTGTTTTGGGGTAATCATCAGCTATTAAATAAATCTATAGACAGAATTAAATCCCTAAACCCAAATAGAATTATAATGGCGCATGGTAAAATATTAGATCAAGACATAGCCTCCGAGCTAAATAGAATTTTTGCCTGGGTTGAGTGAGATGTCTTTTAATTTATTAAAAAGATAGAAAACCCCGCCCTTTTAAGGGCGGGGATGAATGTCAAAATTTTCCGGGAGCTATAGCAAGCTAAGAGCTTGCGGAGCGGAGGAAAATATGGCATGATTTAGGGAT
>JBEAQD010000054.1:0-6097 GCA_041164045.1 Candidatus Parcubacteria bacterium | reverse complement strand
TCTATTAGTTATGGGCTTACTACTGATGGCTATATAGATTATGACCAGATTGAACAATTAGCTAAAGAGCATAAACCAAAACTTATTATTTCAGGACATTCAGCCTATCCTAGACAGGTTGACTTCAAAAAAATTGGAGATATTGCAAAAAGTATAGGAGCTTATCATTTAGCTGATATCTCCCATATTTCAGGACTAGTAGCTACAGGGTTGCATCCACACCCATTTCCATATGCAGATATCATTACTACCACTACTCATAAAATTCTCAGAGGTCCTAGAGGAGCCTTAATTATGACTAATGATGCTGATCTAGCTCAGAGAATAGATAAAGCCGTATTCCCAGGATTACAAGGTGGACCTCATAACAATAATATTGCGGGAATTGCGATTGCATTAGAAGATGCCCTCAAACCAGAATATACAGATTATTGTAAGCAAGTAATACTTAATGCTAAGGCTTTAGCTAAAGCTATGCAAGACAGAGGTTTTGAAATTGTCTCAGGTGGGACTGAGAATCATTTATTATTGTTAGATTTACGGAATAAAAATATTGATGGTGATACTTTATCCAAAGCTCTCAATAAGGTCAATATAGAGACTAATAAAAATACTATACCTTTTGATACTGCCTCTCCTTTCAAACCAAATGGAATAAGATTAGGTACTCCTGCTGTAACAACTCTTGGGTTAAAAGAGCAAGATATGGAGACAATTGCAGAATTTATTAGTCAAGTTGTGGATAACATAAATAACCAATCTCAATTAGAGAAAATCAAGACTAAAGTTATTGAATTTATTAGCTTATTTAATAACTAATATCAATATGAGTTTATTAACTGCCAAGCCCATTATTGAGACTATTATCCCTACTATTCCAGAAGGTCTTACTTTAGCTATAATTTTGGTTGGAGATGATATGGCCTCTAAAGTATATATTGAGAAAAAATCTCAAGCCCTCAAAGAAGTGGGCGGTGATCTAAAACTCTTTCAATACCCCGTAGATATAGAGCAAGAAGAATTAATTACCAATATTCAGAAGCTCAATCAAGATACTGGGATTGATGGAATTATAGTGCAATTACCGCTACCACCATTTATAGAGGAGCATAAAGTACTTAATGCCATTCACCCTTTCAAGGATGCTGATGGACTTACTGATTATTGGCTAGGAAAACTTTTTCAAAGCCGAATTAGTGCTAATTTGGCTCCTATTATACCAGCCACTCCTAAGGGAATTCTATTATTATTAGATTACTATAAAATTGATTTGATTGGCAAAACTGTTTTAATAATCAATGATAGTGTATTGGTAGGTAAACCTCTAGCAGCCATATTACCAGCCTATGGAGCAACCCCAATTCTTGCTCACAAAGAGACCAAAAATCTCAAAGATTTGATAAAACTCTCAGATATTATAGTCTCTGCTACTGGGAATTCCTCAATTCTCGAAGATATAAAGTTTAGAGAAGAGCAAATCATTATTGATGTGGGGATACTAAGAGATGAGGATAATAAAATCAGAGGAGATATTTATCATAAAAACTTTAAATTTAAAGGTGAAATAACACCTGTACCAGGTGGAGTTGGACCACTAACCGTATGGGCTCTCATCCAAAATCTAAGTAATCTCAAAAAACTTCAATCTGGAGAACTTAAATAATATTATTTTTGGATTTTTTAAGTGTGCGCATGCCATGACTTGAACATGGGACCTCTACATTATCAGTGTAGCGCTCTAACCAGCTGAGCTACACGCGCTTATATAATATATGATATCACAGATTCTTGTGTTTGGCAAGATGTTATATGAGATGAGGCGATCGTAGACAAAAGTGATTATATAAATTACTAGAACAAAAACATCATATTGGTATAGTAATTGTCCTCCTTTGGAGGGAGTACCCGTAGGGAGAGGGTGGATATTTAGTAAACGATAGTATACCCTAAAAGTTATCCACCTCCGACTTTCAGGCTTCCCCCTCCGAAGGGCGACAAAATTCAGAACTCTTGTTTATAACTATACAAACTACGATAATGTATTAGCCCCATAAATCAACATTTGTATACTATACTTATCATCTTATCTACTATTGTAATGGACCGACTGGGACAGATTGGTCAAGCATAAATCCATATTCTAAATTACCATCGGTCTCTACTCCCAAAGCTAACATAGCTTCTGGAGAAAGGCCAGAGACACGATTAGTAAATATAGCTGGACCTGACTCCATAATAGAAGCTACTAATCTTCTACCATTAGCAGGGTTTGTTACTAGAACCTTCTTACCGCGATGCCAATTTTTAGCTTCATTTGTATTAGATAATAGTGCGGTACGAGTTCTTCCTCGCCAAATATTAGCCCGAGTTTCTGTAGATGCACGGAATATATATACCTCTTGTACTGTAGAACCAGAATTATGAGCTCTTGGACTAGCTGCTACAGATGGACTATCTACTCCTCTTTGTAAAATATCATTACCTTTATCATCTTTTACCCTGGATACTATTAAACTATTTCCATCTTTTCCATTAAAGGCAATAATCTCTCCATTAACAATAACCCAACCTGTATTAGGATAATCCGCTACAGATGTTAAAGGAATTCTATCAGAAGTAGCAGAAATATTTTGAGTTAAAGTACTAGTAGCCTCATACCATCTTACATAATTCCATCGCATAGTAATATAATACTTTTCTTCTTCTACACTAAATGGAGCATAGCTTGAATTTCTACTACCAGAAGGACATCCTATTGCAAAAGCTCCACCTGTAGTCAAAACTCCATTACGAGCACTACCAACTGGAGTATTTGCATTGAGATAATGAGCATTATTTTCATCTGTATCACTACAACTCAAAGGTAAATGCTGTTCTCTAGCAGTTTTACCGCTAGTAGCAGGGATAGCATAACCTTGTATACTAGCAGCCTGAATATCTGACAAAGGCTCACCCATAGGATTAGTATTAAATTCATCTTCAGAGACTGTTCTGACATCACTCCATCTGAATCCTCTGGCATTGAATATGGCTGGACTTGGGACACCTCTTTTGAGTCCATTTTCGATGAAAAAGACTCCTCCGCCATAGGAGATCAAAGCCCCATTTCCAAAACCGACTCTCCCTGATCTAGTATATTGATTCACTACTCGATCTGGGAATCTAACAATAGTATCCCAGCTATATCCTTGACTGCTAAAGATATTGGGACTAGAGATATATTGTAATACTCCATTGTTATCTACTCTATATACTGCTCCACTCTGAGCTCCGATCAAGGACCCTTCTCGATAAGTTTTGACTGCATTAAAGGCTCCAGAAACGGGTATAATAGATAATTCAAAATCGGTAGCTCGTCTAACTTGTCCCCAATTGAGACCATAGCTCTCAAACACTTCAGGAGAAGTTATTGGTTGTCTGACATTATTTTGCATCATATATACTCCAGTAGAACTAGATATCAAAAGTCCATCTGGATAAAATTCATTTTCTCCTCTTGGATAAGTATTAAGATAATCTTCTGAAACTGGAATTAGAGACTCCCAACGATATCTAGCTTCAAAAATAAGTGGACTTGGTATATATCTTCTCTGACCATTTTTGATGGTATAAACTTCTCCCCCAGGTCTTAATAACAGACTACCATTAGGATGTCTATCTGCAGTAGTCAACATTGCTCCTTGAGTATGTGGAGCCAACTCGGCATCACTAACTGGGATAACATTACTCCATTTATACCCTTTTTGTAAAAAGCTACTCGGTGATTCGATTGGTCTTCTGGTTCCATCTGAGATAACATATACAACGCCCCTATTAGATAATAGAGACCCGTCTCTATATGTCATATCAGGCCCCATAGGCAGAGCATCAACTTCAACAGGAGTACTTACTACCAAATCCTCCCATCTAAACTGAGACCTTAGCATATTAGGAGATTCAATTGGTCTTTTGGTACCGTTTTCTATATAATAAACTTTGGGGTTATTGGTAGCTTTTAGTAATATTCCATTTGGAAAACCAACTGTATTAGCATTAGTTTGCAATGGTAAAGATAAAAATAGTACCGCTAATACGCTGAGTAATTTGTATATATTAATTTGATGTAAATCTTTCATATTTTTATTCTATAATTAGTCATAATATCATTGTATCATATTTTTCAAAATTTTGCTATACTATATTTGTGGGTAATTATCAATCATTAAATATAATATCAATGAAATCAATTATAGAAGCTCTAAATTGGAGATATGCTACCGATAGATTCGTGAACAACCCAATCTCTGAAGAAAAGTTAAAAGTTATAATGGAAGCAGCTAGACTAGCTCCATCTTCTATGAATTTCCAACCGTGGAAGTATATATCTGTACAGTCACCGGAACTAAGACAACAAATTTTCGAAGCAGGCTATCAACAGAAAGCTATCATAGAAGCTCCCACACTGCTAGTATTGACTGTTCCTAATACATTAACTTCAGAAAATGTGGACCACATTATCAGAGTATCTGCTGAGGCTAGAAAGGCAGATTCATCTACTCTAGCAGGATATAGGAAAATGCTACAAGGTTTTGTAGCCAAGACTGAGCCTAGTAAATTCTTTGATTGGAGTCGTAGACAAGCTTATATCTCACTTGGTATATTGCTACTCACATCTGCTCAATTAGAAGTTGATACTGCACCAATGGAAGGTTTTGATCCAAACAAAGTCAATCAAATACTAGGATTAACTGATTATAGTGCAGTTACATTGATTGCTCTTGGGTACCGCAGTGCCAAAGACACCCACCAAACCTGGCCCAAGGTCCGCTTTAAAATGGAGGAGATTTTGGAGGTGAGGTGATTATAAAAACTTTAATAAATTAAAAACAGGGATATTGATCCCTGTTTTTAATTTCGGCAGATAGGAAGGGAAGGGATTCGAACCCGTCGCAAACAAAATTTGCTCCTTGTCAACCCACTGTTTCCAACACTCGGAGACTACACTCCTCGCTGCATTCCTCCAAGGGAAACTATTGTTTCCCTACCCCTTCCTTAGGCTTCTAACCCTTTTTATCAACTCCCATAAACCAAAAATAAGGATATTATCCTTATTTTTGGTTTTGGCGGAGAGGAAGGGATTCGAACCCTTGATAGGTTTCACCCTATGCCACGTTAGCAGTGTGGTGCTTTCGACCAGCTCAGCCACCTCTCCAGAAACGATATTTCAAATAACTCTTATATTATATCTAAAATTAAATTATTTTGCAAACTATTTGTACGAGATGAGGTAATCGTCGACAAAAGGGATTATATATATTACTAGACTAATAACAGTGAATTGGTTATTAATTGTCCTCCTTTGGAGGAGGTGGCACGGAGTACCGGAGGTGGATAGAGTTCTAGTTTGTGTTTTATCCACCCCCGCCTTTCAGGCTTCCCCCTCCGAAGGGGGACAAAATTAAGAACTCTTTTTTATAACTATATAAACTATTTTCATGTATCACCTACACAAGTCACAACTTGTCTACTATGCTTCTCATCTTATTCAACTATAATTTATAAATAATCAATTTAAGCCTGCACTACCTTTGGATTTGGGCCATATTTATTAGAGCCTGGTGTACTGTCTAAGATGTTTAATACTAGTAGCCAGATCCAACCGATTATAATTACAAAGTTTAATAACATATACCAACCGCTCTTATCTACATCGTGTAGTCTTCTAACTTGAATTGACAAACTAGGAACTATTGATGCAAAAAAGTAAATAGTAGATAATAGAGTGAATGGGATACTAAATACTGATTCTATTATGGCAAGTAAAAAAGTAACTGCTAAATTGACTAGATAAAACCACCAATACTCATTTCTAGTAGCTCTTCCACTGAATTGACCATATTTTTGAAAAGCTAAAATATAGTAGTCTATTGGAGATCTATTTACTAACACCACATTTTCTCCCCCATTACTAAATTGAGAATTATATATATCGGATATCTCTTGTAATTTTTCTGCATTTTGAGTATAGTTTTGATTTGTATTTTGATCTATATTTTCTTGATTTATATTGTTATCTTCCATCTTTTTGATTAATTATTTTATAATAAATATATTATAA
>JBEAQD010000053.1:0-4586 GCA_041164045.1 Candidatus Parcubacteria bacterium | reverse complement strand
AGAAAATAAATATGATTTAATATTCTCTGGAATTCAGATGCCTAACAAGACTGGATTTGAATTATATCAAGAATTACAAAGTGATATTGAATTATCAAAAGTTCCATTTGTTATATTTAGTCATTTAGGTAGGGTAGAGGATATCCAAAAAGCAAGAGAATTAGGTATAAAACACTTTATTATTAGAGGTACTACTACTCCAGATGAAGTTGCCACTACAATTAAAAATATTATAACTACCGATCATAGTGTTGTTGATTTCCATAATAAGCAACATAAAATTCTAATAGTAGAAGATAATATAGAAATAAGATCTATATACAGAGATAGGTTTGGAATGGAGAGCAATATTATAGTTGAGGAAGCGGAAGATGGTTTAGATGGTATCAATAAAATTAAAGAAAATAATTATGACCTAATATTTTCTGGTATTTATATGCCCAATAAAACTGGATTTGAATTATATCAAGAAGTACAACAAATTCCAGATAAAAAAAATATACCTATAGTTTTATTTAGTCATTGGGGTAGGCTAGAAGATGTACAGAAAGCAAAAGAATTAGGTGTCAAATATTTTATAATCAGAGGACAAAATACTCCAAATGACATTCTAAATCAAATATTAGATATTTTGAATGCTAAAGATAAAATATATAGACTAACTATCAAAAAAGACTCTCCAGATTATTCAAAATTTATAGAAGCTTTTCTCGGGAAAGACTGTATAGAATATAAAAATATTGATAATATGCCAATTAGAGTCATATTAAGCAAAGATTTAAAACCATATACTTTTTTCATAGAATTAGATTGTGAAGATAAATAAAAAACTTTTATATGAAGTCAAAATATCAATGGCATATTAATACTCCTATAACAAAAGATATTATAGCTCAATATCCTGAGATTAACCCTATTATCTTACAATTATTATGGAATAGAGAGATTAAAAGTCCCAAAGACATTGATAATTTTATAAATTCTGATTATCAAGATTTATTAAATCCATTTTTAATACTAGATATGCAAAAGAGCATAGATAGAATTATTGACGCTTTACAGAGAAAAGAGAAAATTATTATATTTGGAGACTATGATGCTGATGGGGTAACAGGAAGTACTATTTTATATCAAGGTTTAAAAAAAGCTTTTTCGGCACTTCATCAGCAAGGAAAATTGAATTTAGGTGGTAATTTTGATAGAGAGGTCGAGAAATATATTACAGTATATATCCCTGATAGACATAAAGAAGGTTATGGGCTCAAAGATACTGGAGTTATCTATATTCTAGAGAATAACCCAGAATTAGTGATAACAGTTGATTGTGGAGTGAGAAGTAAAGATGAAATTAAGGCCATACAGAACTCAGGAATAGATGTAATTGTAATTGATCACCACTCTGTACCAGAAGAAATGCCCCCAGCTTTTGCTATTATTGTGCCTAAAAGGAAGGGAGACCCGTATCCATTTAAAGATTTATGTGGGGCTGGACTTGCATTCAAGGTTATGACTGCTTTATTAACTGAATTTAGAACTAAAGTTGGATATGACTTTATTCCACTGGGTTATGAAAAATGGCTCTTAGATTTAGCAGCAATCGGTACTATTGCTGATATGGTGCCTTTAGTTGGTGAGAATAGAATTATTGTTAGATATGGCCTTTATGTATTAGGAAAAACTCGTAATATTGGACTGAAAGCATTGATGGACAGTACTGGTATTACAGCAGAAGTTGATGAGATAGATGGTCTGGAAGGTAACAGTATCAGTGTATACTCTGTAGGATTTCAGATAGCCCCAAGGATTAATGCCGCGGGTAGAATTGCTCATGCTAACCAAGCCTTTCAATTATTTACAACAGATAGCTCAAATGAAGCTAATACTCTAGCTCAGGAACTACAAAAATTAAACGATAATCGTAAGAATCTCACAGAAACAGTCTTAAAAGAGGTAGAAGCTAGATTAGCCCAATATGATAATATTCAAAATCAAGCTTTAATCTTCGAGGGAGATAAAAATTGGTCAATTGGTGTACTTGGTATAGTAGCCTCTAGATTAACAGAAAAATACTATAGGCCAGTTATATTATACCAAGAACAGGCTCATCATTGTGTAGCCTCAGCCAGAAGTATCCCAGAATTTGATATAGCCAAAGCAGTACAGCAAATGGATGATTTGATTATTTCTGGAGGTGGGCATAGTCAAGCTGCTGGAATAACATTTGACAATCATAGAAAGGAAGAGATCAAGGAATTTTTTAGACAAAAAATTAGAGAAGAAGTAGAAATAAATAATCTACAACCATATAAGAATATAGACATAGAGCTAAATGCTCAGGATGTAGATTGGGATTTATATGACTCTTTTTACAAATTAGCACCTTTTGGAATGAATAATTCAGCTCCAGTGTTCCTAGTTAGAAAATTAAGAATACTAGATATAAAAGTTTTGGGAGCTGATAAAAAACATATCAAATTAAAATTAACCTCAGAATCTCAAGTAGGTACTCCATTAACAATTGATGCTATAGGATTTAATTTTAGTCATATTGTAGATCAATTACATCGCAATGATATTGTAGATTTGGTATTTAGATTAGAAGTTAATGAATGGAATGGTAATAGGGAATTACAACTAAATATAGTAGACATTGCATCTAATCAGAGTTAAAAAATTTGCTCTTTTTGTGAAAAATCTTTATAATAAATAGTATCCAAGAGGAATGGTAATCGCGCATATCCACATTAGTGGTGAGTGAGGAAAGTCTGGACACTTATTACCAAACGGTAATAAATGATAGTGGGTAACACCCATCCTTAAGGTTATTTAAGAGGGATAGTATCACAGAGACAAAACATTTGAGTCTAACTCATCTAAGGTGAAAAGAGATAAACCCTATCAGGTGCAAGGCCGTGCTTTTCTCAAGCAGAAAAGAGTGCCGCCAAGAAAATACTGGTAACAGTATTTCAAGATAAATGATTGCCTCAAGTTTATTGCTAGTCAATCTACTTGAACAGAATCCAGCTTATATTCCTTTTGGATACACAATATCATCAATTAAAATATAATATGAATAGATTTGAGCTATTATTTAGTGCGATTAGAGTCCCAGTAGATTTTATTCTGATTATTCTAGCTGGTCTTTTATCGTATCAGATTCGAATCTCTAGTTTTGCCATTGAAGCAAGACCACTTTTATATAATCTTAGTAATAGTTGGTATAATGGATTTATTCTAGTATTTGCGGTCATAACTATTATAATTATGGCTTTCTCAGGTATGTATATAACCAAGAGAACCCGTACAATCGTAGTTGAATTTTATAGAATTTTAAGTTCAGTTTCCACCACAACATTATTAATTATTTTATATTATTTCTTTTATTCAAGAGATATATTTTCATCAAGATTTATAATTATATCTATCTGGGTTTTATCAATAATCTTACTGTTATTAGGTAGAATGACATTACATTGGATACAAGATTATATAACCAAAAACTATAAATTGGGATTGCATAAAGTAGCTGTAATTACAGGTAATGACATAGCTGGACAGCTAGTTTTGGATGCTCTTAACACAAAAGCTGGATTTAGTTATCAGGTTGTAGATATACAAAAAGAATTAAATCTCAAAGATCTGAGGCACTTGATTATCACCAAACAAATAGATGAAGTCATCTTGGCTGACACCAATATAGAACAAGAAAGATTAATAAAAATCAACTATCTTTGTGAAGAGTATAAGATTGACTTTCAATATGTACCTAATATCTTTGATATGTATACCCAAGTCGAGGTCAAGAATCTATCAGGAGTTTTACTTTTCCGAGTCAAAAGAACAACCTTAGAAGGTTGGGGAAGTATTTATAAAAGAATTTTTGATATCATAGTAGCTAGCATAGCTATCATAATTTTATCCCCAATCTATATACTAACAATTATAGCTATAAAATTAGATTCTCCAGGACCAATCCTATATAAAAATAAAAGAGTAGGCGTAGCTAAGAAAATTTTTGAAGTCTATAAATTCAGAAGTATGTACCAAGATATGTGCACAGATGAAAATAATACCGCTTCAATAGAATTAGAGCAAAAACTTCTAGCTGATAAAAATACCAAGTCAGGACCATTGTACAAAATCAAAGATGACCCAAGAGTAACCAAAGTAGGTAAATTTATCCGTAAAACCAGTATAGATGAGCTACCCCAATTCTTTAATGTATTACAAGGGACAATGAGCCTAGTAGGTCCAAGACCACATCAACCAAGAGAAGTGGATAAGTATAAGCAGCATCACAAAAAAGTCCTAACTATCAAACCAGGTATCACCGGTATGGCACAAGTCAATGGAAGATCAGATTTAAGCTTCGAGGAAGAAGTTTTATACGATACATTTTATATAGAAAATTGGAGCATTTGGCTTGATATAATAATATTACTCAAAACCCCATGGGCAGTCATCGCACCACGCAAAGCCGATTAAATCTAATCACACAAAATTTGCCAAAAAATTAAAAATGTAATATAATTAAATTATATAGTATAAAAATAAATATTGAGAATATGAGAAATTCATTTGAATCA
>JBEAQD010000052.1:0-9468 GCA_041164045.1 Candidatus Parcubacteria bacterium | reverse complement strand
CTTCATCTTTATACTGCTCATTAGTAGACACATAAATATCATCTAAAGTAAAGTGGGTTAACAATCTTTTCACTGTCATCTGTAGCATTGTCTCATCCCCAAATAGTGGTTGAAATTGTTTGGGTTTAGAGGTACGACTAAGTGGCCATAATCTGGTACCTGTCCCTCCTGCCATTATTATAATCTTCATAAATTTATTATTTACCCCTTCTTTTACCTCTGGTGTGATACTCCGCAATAGCCTTGTCAAATTCCTGTATAGTAAAGTCAGGATAATTACTATCCGTAAAGTAATACTGAACATTAGCGGTATCCCACATCATAAACCCAACACTATTATGTGGCTCTCCACCTGTACGAATTAGTAAATCTACTGGCGGCAAGTCTCTTGTATATAGAGATTGCTTCACTAAATCAGATGTAATTTCTAAATCTGGGTTAGCTAATTTTTGCTCTGATATAGATTTTATAGCTTGTAGCATCTCTTCATCTCCATTATATCCCAACAAAAAGTTTACTGTATGATTAGAGTAGTCCTTAGTACTATCTATAGCTTTTTGAATTACTTTTTTCAAAACTTCTGGAAATGACTCTCTCCATTTTCCCAATACATTTATTCTAATTTTTTGAGTATGTATTTCTTTATATGTCAACAAAGCTTTTATATAAGTTTGAAAATTTTTATATAAATGCTGTACCTCATCTTGAGGCCTCTTTGCTAAATTATCTAAAGATGCTCCCCAGAATGTTATATTCTTAACTCTTCCATCAAATGCCTTTTCAATAATTTCTCTAGTTCTCTCAAAACCTTGTAGATGTCCCTGTTCTGAAGTTTTACCATTTGCTTTCGCCCATCTACGGTTCCCATCTGGTATAATTGCAATATGCTCTATCATAGTATATAGTTTTTTATTCGCCAATATTGATTTATTATATCATATCTTTCGTAATTTTCCAGACATCTCCAGCCCCCATGGTAACAATAACATTATTATCCCCCTCTATGAGACTTAAATCTTGTATCAAATCAGCTGAGTCAACATATAATTTAGCATTGGTACTTACAATATAATTCATAATATCCTCACTTTTTACATTACCTATACTTTCTCTGGCGGAGGTATAAATTGGTAATAGATATATATAGTCTGCTTCAGATAAAGCCTGTCCAAATTCTTTTAATAACATTTGTGTACGACTAAATGTATGTGGTTGGAATACACAATGTATTTTCTTATCTGGATATTTTTCTCTTAAAGCCTGTATACCAGCCATAATTTCCGTAGGATGATGAGCATAATCATCAATAATAGCAACCCCTGTAGCAGTTGCTCCTTTATATTCTAATCGTCTTTGTGTTCCTCTAAAGCCAGACATTGCCTCTATAATAGAATTTATCTCATAGCCTAGACTATGCAGGAGTGCTAAACAAGATAAAGCATTAAGCCTATTATGCTTCCCCGCGATAGCTAAATTTAATGCATTATATTTAATACCCTCAACTACAATTTGATTATTCTCATCAAGAGTAATATTATTATTTTTATTAAAACCAAATTTTATAATATTTCTATCTGAATTTTGTATATTTGGTAAAATATAATTATTTATATTCTCATCATCTCCATTAACAATTAAAGGCTTATCTAAAGGCAATTGATCAATTACATTAATAAAAGACTGGTAATAACTTTTTTTTGTTTCAAAAAAATCTGGGTGGTCATAATCTACATTCAGTATAATAAGTCCCCCCATAGTCAAATCCAGAAAATGATTCTGATATTCATCCGCCTCAACTACTAAATATTTTGAATTTTTATCCCCAATTCTAGCATTCCCCCCAAATTGAGTTACAAATGCACCAATAACACCAAATGGGTTCTGGCCTAATTCTTGTAAAGTATAGGTTAAAAGTGCTGAAGTAGTACTTTTACCATGTGAACCAGCTACCGCTAAAGTGCTTTCAAATTCTCGTGAAACATTTCCCAATGTCTGACTATAAGTCAGAAGTGGTATATTTCTCCTCAAAATCTCTAAAACTTCTGGATTAGTAGGAGTTTTACCTTCTAGATAATATGCTCCTGAGACAACTGCATACTCAACATCATTTGGAATATTACTAATATCAAATGGAGATAAGACTTTAATATTTGCCTTTTCCAATATATATCCTGTCATAAATTTCTCTTCTGTATCACTACCCATCACATATACACCTCTAGCCTTCATAACCTGAGCTAAAGCCGTAGTTCCCCATCCTCGAATTCCAATAAAATACACCATAATCTAATGACTTAAATCAAATAATTCCTCTGCAATTCTAGTGGCTGCATCGGGTGTAGCAAATTGCACTGTCTGCTTAGACATAGATTGCATAATATCAGGCTGTTGTAATAATTCATTGATTTTCTCTAAAACTATATGTGGAGTAAAGTTTGGTTCTTCTAAGACAATACTAGCTCCAATTTTTGCCATTTCATAAGCATTAGATCTTTGTTGCCCAGCATCTACCGTGATGGGAACTAAAATACTAGGTTTATTAGTCAAACAAATATCCATAATACTAGAAGCTCCCGCCCTTGAGATAACTAAATCAGCCGCCGCATAAGCATGTTTCATCTCAGCATCTAAAAATCCAGCATAATGATATAATCTATCCTGATATACTTCCAGGGATCTAGCAATACTTCTAGCCTCAATAATATTGTTTTTACCAACTATATGAATAACTTCCACTAGATCTAATAATTCTGGCAATATTTTCCATATTACCTCATTAATAATCTTTGCCCCTTGACTACCTCCGACTATTAATAAAATTGGCTTTTCAAAAGTAAGCTCAAAGATTTTTTTAGCCTCATCCTTAGTACCCTTTGCAATATCTGGATGAGTCATATTACCCACTACACTAGTTTTTTTCTTCCCAAATAGTGAGGCTACATTAGGAAATCCCACGGCTACTACATTTGCAAATTTACCTAAAAACTTATTAGCAAGTCCCGGAATAGAATCAGATTCATGAATTAAAGTTGGTATTTGATAGATCCAAGATACCAATACTCCTGGTACGCTTGCATAACCACCTTTACCAAAAGTCACATCCGGCATAAATTTCCAAATATACCATTGAGCTTGGATGAGACCCCATAGGGATCTGAATATATCAAAGAAATTATCAATAGAAAAATATCTTCTAATTTTACCAGCATAAACTTCTTTGTATGGTATTTGGTGAGTGTCTAACAAATTCTTAGCTACCTCATCTAATTGTCCTACCAATAAGAATTCTACATTTACTTGTTGCACTTGAGCTAATTTCTCTAATTCCTCTTTAACAGCAATAACTGGTAAAATATGCCCCCCAGTTCCACCACTCGCGAATAATATCTTCATATATATTTTATCTAATATATAATATTGTACCCAAGATTATGTATTTGGTCAAATATTTGTATGAGATTAGGTTAATGTAGACAAAAATAGAATTCTTTTATTATGACAATACGGTCGACTGAAAGGTCCCCCTACGGAAGTTCTCTCTCTGTAATAATCTTAATACCCAATTTCTTAGCCTTTTCTAATTTGCTCCCCGCCTTTGTTCCCACTAATAGAATATCTGTCTGAGAACTTACCTGGGATACTACAATCCCTCCTTCAGCTTCTATTTTATCTTTTAACTCATCTCTAGTAAATTGCTCAAAAGTCCCCGTAATGCAAATATTTTTATCAGTCCAGATGCCTTTCTTGAATATAGGATAGTCTATTATTACACCTGATTTTAATAATCCTTTTATAAGATATAAATTATTAGTATTATGTATATAATTTAAAATAGAATGAGCAACCTTTTCTCCAATATCTGGTATAGCTTGCAATTGTTCTAAATCAGTATTCAAAAGCTCATCTAAACTTTGAAAATGGCGAGACAATTGTAAAGCCGTTTGATTACCAACCATTGGTATGCCTAGCGCTTGAATCAACCTTCTGAAAGTAATATTTTTTGCACGCTGAATACTATTGAATAAATTCTGAGCTGACTTATCCCCAAATCCAGCAGTAATTCTAATATCATCTAAGCTTAATTTAAATATATCATCAATATGTTGAATCAAATCAGCTTCTTGTAATCTTAATAAAATTTTTTTACTCAACCCCTCTATATTAAACCCTTCTTTTGAGACAGCATAGGATAAATATTCAATATGGCGAGCGGGACATTTGAGATTAGGGCAATATTGATTCACTTGTTCCTTTGCTTGAATTAAAGCAGTACCACATTCTGGACAAACTATTGGATATTGATATTCTTTCTCAGATCCAATTCTAAGCTCAGGTAAAACCTTGACTATTTCAGGAATCACATCCCCCGCTCTTCTAATAATAATAGTATCTCCAATCAGAAGACCTAATCTTTCAATTTCATCTTGATTGTGTAGAGTAGCCCTAGTAACAGTAACTCCATATACATTGACGGGCTTCATGATAGCTACAGGAGTTACTTTACCGGTTCTACCAACTTGTGAGATGATATCTATAACTTGAGTAGTAACCTCCTCAGCTGGGAATTTATAAGCAATCATAAATCTTGGTCCTTTACCAGTAAAACCTAATTGATTCTGAATCTTTTTATCATTCACCTTTACCACAACACCATCATAGGCAAAATCAATTTTCTCCCTCAAATTCAAAATTTTCTGATAATAATCTTGTACTTGCTTGATATTATTAACCAATTTATTCTCTCTGACAACTGGAAATCCCAAAGCTTCTAGAATCCAATATTCTTCTTGTTGAGTGGTCTGACCTAAATCAGTGATCAAGCCCCAAGCAAAAAAACTAAGCCCCCTACTAGCAGTAATACTACTATCTAATTGCCTCAGAGACCCAGCTGCCAAATTCCTAACATTGGCATACTCAGATTGACCTTGAGCTTTGAGATTTTGATTAATTAAGTCTAATTGGGAATATCTAATATAAGCCTCACCTCTAATTTCAAAATCACCCTGCCAGATAACCTCAAATCTATTAGCCAAACTAGTATCATAATTTTTAAGTTTATCCACAATTTGCTCTTTTGAATTTAACTGTAACGGAATATCCTTAATAGTCTTGATATTATGAGTAATATTCTCACCTTCCTGTCCATTTCCCCTGGTTAATCCTTGAACCAATTTAGTATTTTCATATTTAATACTCACTGCTAGACCATCTAATTTTAGCTCTACAAAATATTGCCAGTCACTCGACTTATCGACAATCCCCTTATTACGAGCTTCCCATTGCTGTAATTCTGACTCATCAAAGACATCATTAAGAGACATCATAGGAATAGTATGAGCTACTTTTTCAAATTCTGGCAACACCTCACCTCCTACTCTTTGAGTAGGAGAATCCAGAGTAATCAATTCTGGGTATTCAGACTCTAATTGAGACAATTGATGCATTAGACTATCCAAAACCCCACCCGAAACACTAGATATATCTTGAATATGGTAATTAGACCTATGCTTTTTGATCTCTTGCCTTAATTTTTTAATTTTCTGCTCTATCTCTAGATTATGCATTTTATTTTATATTTATGGAGTATTGGGAAGTGATTTAAATTCCTCTTCTAGGGTTCTTTCTATCGTGAAAGATGAATTTTTAACTCGCCCCTTACTTACAATATAGGCTGGGTTTGTGCCAACTCTAGGAAAAAATTCTACGCTATACTCTGTACCAAGGGTAGCATCTAATGGACTCCAATTGATTTGATTTTTAAAGTTTTTAGTGTTAAGATCAATACTTAAATCTTTGCTAATATTATATTTCCAATTATCCAAACCAGTCTTAGCTGCTTGTACAGCCTGTTGAGACATTAGATTTTCCCTAGAAATTTTGGACTCTACTGAGACTTTCTGAGCTAAGGGAGCCAATAATATAAGTATAATACTACAAACTAATAATGTTACTAACAGACTAATATCTCCTTTTTTAGATTTATATTGTATATTCATATTATATTACTTTAGTCATTAAGAGGTAGAACGCTAAATTGCATAGTCACATTATCTTTATTGTCTAATGATTGAGCTTTTATAATTATAGTTGTAAGATTAGTCGTAATATTTTCTGAGAATTTCAAATCAATAACCTTAAATATAGTCTTATCTGTTAATTTTGTGTTATCATTTTTTCTAATCTCATTATCTACTATGCTATACTTAACTAACCCTCCATTCTGGTCTTCGAAGGTCAATGTGCCGCCATTTATAGACACATTAGAAGAAGTTTTTAATTCTTTTTCCATTTTATTAATCACAAATTGTAGATTATCTCTCATATTATCTGGAATTTGAGATTCTCTCTGATATTTGATAACACTAGCCACTGGTTGTGATATAGTTAACATAATAATAGATAATACTCCTATTACTACCATTAACTCTACTAAAGTAAATCCTTTTTTGGTCATATTTTTAGTCTATTTTATATAACTTTATAGTAGCTTTATATACTCTTAAACTCCCGTCTTTGGGATTTCTTACTATTACAGTACTAGTGACCAGTGGGATTGTATTAGAATCTTGAATTGTAATAAATCTATAGAATATTCTATTTCCTGTGGATGCTGTTGATATAGCATAAGCTCCTGTTGAATTAATATCCATATCACAACTATTATTAATACTCGTATCTGTACAATTTGATACATTGTTTAAAGTAGAAGTAGTATAATCTACCTGATATTTAACCTCTTGTGCTTGATTAGGAAAATTACTATTAGTTCTTATATTATAAATTGACCGGACTATTTCCAATCCCTCAGCCACAAGAAGGTTAGCAGTATTATCATATTGCAAGAAAAATTTTGACCTTATGATGCTTTCCTGCAAATTTAAAATTGAAACTAGCGTAGTTGACAATATAGTTATTGCCACTAATGACCCGACTAATGTAGCTCCTTTTTGAGTTTTCATATTAATTATTGTACTTTGATTAAACCAGTATTAGTCACTTCAATAGTTTTTGTAACACCATCTACATTCAAGGAAAATTGTCCCCCAGTTGTATCAGCAAAAGGTATGTCAAATTTAATGCTTGAAGCTGAATTATTAGAAATTGAGGAGTATTTTATTTCACCAAAATTTAAATACGGAGAGCTTGATTCATTACAATTTTTATTTAGTGACAAAGTATTTATAGAGCCATAATAAAAATTTATTGTACCGGATTCAATTTTCACTATGATAGCACATAAGGTTTGATTAGTTGGTACTCCAGTCTCACTAGTTGAGGGAGATAGGGCTGAGTTTTGAGCCTTCCTCAGTGCCATAACTACCTGAGCAACGTCTTCCTCTAATCTAGCTCTTTGTCTTACCACTATAAACCCTTCTATTCCTACTCCTGATAATATACCAATTATTGCTACTGATACTAATATCTCAGTTAATGAGAATCCTTTTTTCATATTTATATATTAGGTATAATTAAATAATACCATATATTGACATTTGGTACAAGTTCTATTGTAATTAGAGTGAATATTATAATAAATGACAATATAATACTTGGCCCAAAAGCTATTTTTTGTTTAAGAGAAGAGTTATGGTTGATAATCATTAAACTCACTCCCCAAATTGTACCAATGATAAAAGATCCAAAGAAAAAAGGGATAGCCCACATTAAAGGTATAAATAATCCAATCCCCAAGAATAATTCCACATCGCCCCAACCTATACCTTGTTTTTTGGTAATAAAATACAAAAACCAAGTTATAAATGTACAAGTAAGAGCCGTAATTAGAGAATCTGGTATTATTCTTGTACTATAATACTCAGACCCAAAATAAATTAGTCCCAAAATTTGTATAGTTCTTAGCTGAATTGTTGGGATTAATTGATGCTGAAAATCATAAACAAAAACAATTATTAGCTGAGTAATCAGGGTTAAGATAATCATAAACTCTAGAATTTGTAGCCAAGTCAAATTATATATAGACATTATATCTGGAATAGCAAGAGATATATAAGCAGTAAAAAGAATAGCTGTAATTAATTCTACCAATGGATATTGTATAGAAAGAGACTTATGACATTTACGACACTTTCCTCCCTGAATTAGATAGGATAATACTGGGATTAGCTCATACCAAGCTAGAGTATGATGACAAGACATACATTCCGACCTACCATTCCAAAATCTTTTCTCAGTAGTCATACGAAATAAAACTACATTAAGGAAACTTCCAATCCCAAGCCCTAAGATAAATATTATAGATAGAACATATAACATAAATTATATATTATAGATTAAGTAAATCAATTCCAGTGAATTTGATAGATAAGAGAAATTTAATTCTCTCCTATCTACACAAAGTAACTTGAATTATGGACAGGCTGTAGCCGTGTTAGCAGGAGCAGTAGATACAAATCTTGATGAACCCGTATGATCAACACAATACCACCGTAATGCATTTGTCTCATCTCTAACTTGTGCAGCCATAAAGTAAAATCCTACTCCTCCATTACCTCTGAGTCTAGCGGCTGTATTAGCTCCCTCTGCATTGCTATCAATACTATTTCTAACTCTTGAAATTTCAGCAACAGTACTAGTTCTTGGGTTTGCATAAGTATTAGTAGAAGCTGTATATCCATTTAACTCCATAATTCCTCGCAACTGAGATAGACCAGATTGAGCAGATGATGTTCTAGCTCTTGTTCGAGCTGAGTTAACATTTACCAACACAACTGCTGCCAATATACCAATAATAGCAATTACTACAAGTAATTCGATAAGCGTAAACCCTTTTTGTAATCTTTTCATTTATTTACACCCCCTTTCTTTTGCATATTTATGAATTTAGTTATTAATATAGATTATAATTATATTTTAGAACGATCCTGCAATATTGTAAATAGGCATAAGTACAGCTAGTACAAAGAAAGCTACTCCAATACCTAGTCCTACTATCATTACTGGCTCTATCAAGACTGTTAGATTAGCTACTAGAGTATCTACTTCTTGCTTATAAAATCTAGTTAATGTCTCGAGCACCAATATTGTTTTACCTGTTTTCTCACCCACAGATATAATCTGTGAGGCTATATAGGGAACTTCTTCATGCTTCATAAGAGTATCAGACAATTGTCCTCCTGCTTTTACATTCACAATTGACTCTTGAATAATACCCTCAAAGATAGAATTACCTACCACTTTAGAGCTTATTTCTAAGGATGAGATTAATGGAACTCCAGCTCTTAATAAGTTTCTTAAGTTGGTAGCAAATCTGGCAATATATAATTTGGTAAATAATTGACCAAAAACTGGTATTTTTAATTTCCATTTATCTGCAAATTTGATTCCAGCTTCTGTCTTTAGAAAGTAAACTATACCTCCTATAACTCCAAAAATTCCAATCAAAACTAGCCAAACATATTCTTGTAGGAAATTAGAACCAGTAATTACAATTTGAGTCATCCAAGGTAA
>JBEAQD010000051.1:0-5402 GCA_041164045.1 Candidatus Parcubacteria bacterium | reverse complement strand
CTTCGGCTCTTTCTTTACCTCCAAAGGGTGGATTGGCTAACACTATGTCATAGCGGTCTTTTTCTTGTATATCTGCTATATTTTCGGTGAGTGTATTGGTGTGTATGATATTAGGAGCTTCGATTCCGTGTAATATCTATAGGCTAGTGAACCTTTTTCTTTTCCATAAAAAGTTTTTTTCTGAAGAATTTCCGATTCAGTGGTGGTAAGTTCTTTATCTTTGATTAGATATTCGAAGGCTTCGACAAGGAATCCCGCTGACCCTACTGCTCCATCATAAATAGTCTGTCCAATTTTGGGGTCTACTACTTTGATGATAGTGGTGATAAGTGGTCTTGGGGTATAATATTCTCCCCCATTGCGGCCTGCATTACCCATATTCTTGATTTTGGCTTCATACAGGTGACTCATTTCATGTTTTTCGGTATGAGTTCTAAAGCGTAATTTACCAATCAATTCTATGATTTCTCTTAGTCCATAGCCGCTGGCGATTTTATTTTTGAGTTCACTGAATATTTCTCCTATTTTATATTCGATGGTATCGTAGCTTTGGGCTATGGTTTTGAAATTTTTGAGATATGGGAATAATTTTAAGTTTACAAATTCATTCAAATCATCTCCCGTAAGGGCTTTATTATAATCTAATTTACCATTTGCATCTAATGGCATTGCCCAATTACTCCACTGATATTCTGGAGCTATAATTGGAGTATATTCTTCTCCTCTTAGTTTGGCTGCTACTGCTTTGTCTTTTTCTAAATCATCAAGATATTTGAGAAACAAAATCCAAGATGTCTGCTCTACATAATCAAGCTCAGTCTGAGAGCCTCCCGCTTTACGGAGTATATCGTCTATATTTTTGAATGTCTGTTCGAACATATAATGTTGATTGTTGTTGTATATCTTTCATTATACCACATTTTGGGGCTTTTGGGTAGGAGTGGTGTTAAATTTTGAATTGTGTCCACACCCGTCGTGCTATCCTCCTCCGTCACCTACGGTGACACCTCCTCCAAAGGAGGATAGATTATGTTTGCTGCCCTATGAGCATTTTGTCTCCCTTTGGAGGGAGCCCCCCGTTAGGGGGAGGGTGGATAGAATCTAATCTATAAATCTTATACAATAATTTTAATTTAAAAAGTACTATAATATCTATCCACCCCCGCCTTTCAGGCTTCCCCCTCCAAAGGGGGACAGTTTATTCCAGTTTTTTGTCGCCATCTTGAGAGCTTTCTTCCTCCAAAGGGTGGACAAAAGATCAGAGTGTAGAAAGACTACACTAGGACAGCTATAATTTGAAACTTATATAATTACCTTGAGGTCTAGAATACATCCTCCTTTTGGGTAGACTATAATTGGATTGACATCTAATTCTTGAATTGAGGGTACGGAATAGACTAATAGATTGAGTTGGAAAATTGTATCTACTAACCAATTCATATCGTATTCTATACCTCTGGCTCCGTTTAGTATTTTATAAATTTTGGTTTTCTTGAGGGTTTTGATGATATATGGTTTTGTAATTGGCATACTAGCAAAGGCTATATCACCTAAAATTTCGGCATATATTCCTCCTGAACCTAATAAAAGAACTGTTCCTAATTGAGGGTCTCGCTTGACTCCTACGAATACTTCTATCCCCTTTTTGGCTTGTTCTTGAGCTATAATTTGTCCATCTTTGTGTTTTTTATAAAATGCTTTGATTTCATCGTTTGACTGAATTCCAACTTTTACTAATCCTGCATCTGTGCGATGTAATATATTTGGGTTTATATCTTTGAGTACTAGGGGGTATTGTAATTTTTTGTCTACTTTATTTATATCTGAGCTGGACTGTATATCTAAGGTTTTAGGTAATTCCAATGCTAATTCTTTGGCTATTAGATTTACTGTATTCCAAGAGGCACTTAATAATCCTTGCTCTTTATCTTGCTCTAATGCTTGATTGATATCTTGTATAGATGATTTTTTGACATAGGTGGTAGGTTCATCCCATAGCTTGGCATTTGGAGTTTGATAGCTCCAATTATAAAGACAAGTTAAGGCACGGACGGCTCTTTCTGGAGTCTCAAAATATGGTAAATCTTTTAATTCATTATTTAATTTTTCTACAATTTCTCCACCTACTGCTACTGTAATAATTGGTTTATGTGGGTTTTTGGTGGCTATTTCTTGAATTACTCTACCTATTTCTGCTAGAGGTGTCATAACTTGTGGGCTAATCAAGACAATTATAGAGCTAACTGACTTTTCTTTGACTAGGATTTGTAAAGTTTCACGATATCTAATGGCATCAGCATCTCCTAATATGTCTATTGGATTTTGGGTGCTAGCAGCTGATGGTAAAACTTTTTCTAATTGCTGAATAGCTTTTGGCTCGATTTTAGCTAATTTGAGAGATAATTCTACACTAGCATCTACAGATAATACTCCTAAACCTCCAGCATTAGTTACAATTGCTGTACCAAATCTCGCAACATTTTGGAACTTGGAAAATATCTGTACAGTATCAAAAAGCTGTTCTAAGGAATATACTATAATAGCTCCTGCTTCTTCTAACAGAGTGTCTATAATAATTTCATTCCCTGCCATAGAACCTGTATGGGATTGAATAGTTTTTTTGGACATCTCTGATCTACCAGATTTGAGTATAATAATCGGTTTTTGAGACTTTTTGATAGCCCTGATAAATTCCACTGGCCTTGCTATTCCTTCTAGATAAAGGCTAATTACTTTAGTTTTGGTATCTTTCTCAAAATATTCAATAGCATCTACTTCATCTAAGTCTAATTTGTTCCCGAGACTAATAATTTTATTAAAACCTATATTTAATTTGTCTGCCTTATTGATAAAAGCTGAGATCAAAGCTCCTGATTGTGAAATCAAAGAAACATTCCCAGTGCGATTAGATAATAATCCAAAAGAACCATTGTAGGCATATTTATTGGAGTCATTGTTAATAATTCCAAGACAATTTGGTCCTATAATTCTAATTCCATATAATTTTGCTAATTTAGCTAAATTTTGTTCTCTTTTTCTCCCTTCTGCCCCTGATTCTTTGAATCCTGCTGAGATTATTACTGCATATTTGACTCCTTTTTTACCTAAATCTTCTATAGACTGTAGGACAAATTGAGCTGGAATAACTATAATAGCTAATTTTATACCTTGAGGTAATTGATTAATATCCTTATAAACTGGATAACCTTCAATTTTCCTTGCTGATGGATTTACTAAGAATAAATCTCCCTTATAGTTAGTCTTCAGGATATTATGAAAAATTATAGATCCAATTTTAGACTGATTACGGGATGCTCCGATAATGGCTATACTATCTGGATAAAATAATTCTTGCATAAATTTTAGCTTAATATAACTATTTCATTTTCAGTAGGGACTTGTGCTTGAATATGTAAATTGCTTTTGATAGCATCTGCCAAAGTCTGTGAGGCTTCTTGTTCCCCTTGTACTACGAATACATTTTGGGAATTTTTGATCTTAGACAACCAGTCTAATAACATTTCCTGATCCGCATGAGCGGAATACCCCTCCACTCTTCTTACTTCTATTCTATTTTCTATTGGGTGATTATGTATATAGACTGGACTCTCACCCTCCAAAATTCTTCTACCCAAAGTGTATGGAGCCTGATAACCTACAAATAACAAAATATTCTTAGGGTCTGATAAATACCTTTCCTCATGATACAGAACTCTCCCTCCTGTAGACATCCCAGATCCTGCCATAATCATTTTAGGTTGAGGTTGGCTATTGATCCTCATAGAATCTTCTCTACTCTCAGTGAAAGTTAAGAATGGAAAATCGAAAATATCATCAGTTTTGGCTAGCTGTTTGGCTTCTTGATTATAATATTGAGTATATTTGGAATGTATATTAGTAGCTTTAATAGCGAGAGGAGAGTCAAGATATACATCAATTTTACCGACTCTACCTCTTTGTAAACCATTTCCAGAGTGATTCTCTATAATATCATTGAGTTCATACAGAATATCCTGTGTTCTCTCAATAGAAAAAGCAGGCATAAGTAAAACCGACTTTCGCTCTATAGTGTCTTTGATAGCTTGTTTTAAGATTTCTTTTCTCTCAGCTAATTTTTGATGAATTCTATCTCCATAACAGGACTCTACTATCACATAGTCGGCTTCGGCTATATAGTCGTATTTTCTTAGCAATACTGAAGGTACATTACCCAAATCACCTGAGAATACTAATTTGATTCTTTTACCTTTTTCTGGATCTAACACCCAAATTTCAGTAATAGCAGAACCCAAGATATGTCCGGCATCTTGAAATCTAAATGAAATATTTTCATTAATTTCGTATATTTCATGATACTCCCTACCTCTCCACTGTGAAACAGCTTGATCTACATCTTCATCGCTAAACAGAGGTACTTGAGTTTTATCATGCTCCATAATAGATACCGTATCTCTAAGAGATATCTCAGCAAATTCCTCAGTAGGATAAGTAGAATATATCTCCCCTCTGAACCCCTCTTTGACTAATTTTGGTGTTCTTCCAATATGGTCAATATGAGTATGAGTAGCTATCATAAAATCAATAGCTTTAGGATCATACGCAAAAGGCACATAATTCAGCTCATCAGCTTCACGACCACCCTGAATAAGACCACAATCTACAACAAATCTAACCTTACCATTATCTATGACATAATTAGCCCCTGTTACTGAACCTGCTCCTCCACAAAATTGAATACTTACCATTGTTTATGTTTATATTATTTTACTATGACTTCATTATATCATAAATTTAGATTTTTAGCAAATTTTGGTAATGGGGATATGTTTTAATTGTGAGTGATGAATTGTAGGGGCGACCTTTCAGTCCCTTAAATTCCCCTCTTGAGGGGTGCCCGTAGGGCGGGGTGGATAGAATTTAGTTTTTATCTCAATCCACCTCCGCCCCTTCGGGGCACCTCCTCCGAAGGAGGACACAGAAAACTAAAGTTGCAAAATACTCCACCCCATCCGTCGCAAATGGGATTTGCTCCTGTGAAACCTCACAGGTTTGGCCAACATTCCTCCACGGGAAAACTAACCATTTCCATTAATCCCCCTAAAACCCCGTCTCGGACACCCTCGGTTTCCGACACTCGGAGCTATAGCTCCTCGCTGCCTTCCTAATTAGGGTGATTAATTCCCTTTTCCCAGACTTTCAGTCTATTTCGGGCACTACCTCCCAAGGGAGACAAAAACGCAATGGATAGATAAACCCTCCGCTACAAAATCATACCTTAATCTAAAATTCCAGCCCGATGAGTTCAAGAATTTAGTCCCCTCATCCAGTATAAGGCACAGAGGCCTTATACGATGATGGAATTCTTGAACTCACTACCTCCCGTAGGAGGCAGTTGCCCCTCA
>JBEAQD010000050.1:0-7770 GCA_041164045.1 Candidatus Parcubacteria bacterium | reverse complement strand
TGAGGGGCAACTTATCCAATCCTCCACAGTTAGGATGAAGTTTGTTCATCCGTATAACTGTGGATACGGATTGGATGAGCCGGGCGAAAATAGTTTTAGATAAATTTGTTATTTAGAAATGGAGGAATAAACCCTCCATTGTGTTTTGTACTCGTAGGGGCGACCTGTGAGTCGCCTGTAAGTCCTCCTCAGCCGTAGCAAATGGGATTTGCTCCTGTGAAACCTCACAGGTTTGGCCAGCCTTCCTCCACGGGAAAACTACCGTTTTCCCGACCCCTTTCCCGTGCCACCTCCCCCTCCACCTACGGTCTATAAAAAGGTAGTACAATTGTCCTTCGCTGGCGACGAAGTCGACGGGTGTAGACAGCTTTGTGCTTAGGATTTTTATCTCCCTTCGGAGGGATTACCCGAAGGGGGGGGTAAAATATAGACTAGAGTATATCTTTAACAACTATCCACCTCCGGCACTCCGTGCCACCTCCTCCTAATGAGGATATTTATTCACAAGGTAGTCCCTACGAGAAACCATGTCGGCGAGATCAGTGACTCTACGAAATCTATAATTCATAATTTATAATTCATATTTTTTTCAATCCATGATATAATGTATTTATATGAGATATATAAAAGATTATACAACTTCATTAAAGGGGAAACGGGTTTTACTAAGAATTGATGTAAACGAACCGGTGGATGAAAAAGGCTATCCTAAAGACACTTTTCGTATAGCCAAGGCTTTGCAAACCATTAATTTTCTGAGGCAAGCTGGAGCTAAGATTGTTCTTATAGCTCACTTAGGAGATCCACAAAGAGAAGGTAGAACTGGTTTGTCTCTTAGGCTAATTGTGGAGAAGTTAGCGGAATTAGGTGGTTTTAAACTTAGTTTTATTGAAGCTAATATTAATGAAGTTGATCCTAATATTAGCTATGATATCTATGATGGGGAAGTGATTTGTTTAGAAAATCTCAGATTTGATGCGAGAGAAGAAGAGAATAGTCAGGAATTTGCCCAAACTCTAGCTCAATTTGGTGATTTGTATGTGAGTGATGCTTTCTCAGTGATGCATCGTAAACATAGCTCAGTTGATGCTATTACCAAGATTTTACCTAGCTTTGGGGGTCTTGTTTTAGAGCAAGAATTAGAAGCTTTAGATTATATTTTGACTAATCCTAATAAGCCGGCTGTTGCTATTATAGGAGGAGCAAAGATATCTACTAAGTTACCAGTCATTCAGGTCTTAGAATCTAGCTTTGACTATATTCTGGTAGGTGGGAAGATTGCTAATGAATATATAGATGAATACAAAATTGCTCAAAGTGAGAAAATTATTTTACCAGTAGATTTTGTCGAAGAGGAGAGATATGATATTGGTCATAAGACCAGAGATTTATTTGCTGAATATATTGCTAAGGCGTTAACTATAATTTGGAATGGTCCAATGGGTTGGTTTGAACAAAAGCCTTATGATGAAGGGACTAGAGTAATAGCTCAATCTATTGCTAAGAATAAGGAAAGTTATTCTGTGATAGGTGGTGGAGAGACTATAGATGAGGTTCATAATCTACATCAAGAGTCTAAAATAGACTTTATCTCGACAGGTGGAGGGGCGATGCTTGAATATATTGCCAAACAAGGTCAATTACCTGGAATTATAGCTTTAGAAAATAATAATTTAGATATATGAGAATAGCTGTTCATGGTTCGCATTTGTGTCAAGAGCGGGAGGATGGGAATCAGACTTATATTTTGAATTTATTTCGATCCATTCGTGAGATTGATAAGGTCAATCAATATACTTTTTATTATAATAAACCTAGTAATAAAAAAGTTGAAGCTCCGAACTTTGAGCATAAAATACAGCAAGCTCCTTTTATGTGGACTCAGCGAGTATTCCCATTCTTATTAAGGCGAGACAGGCCAGATGTATTGTTTATGCCAATTCAAATGCTTCCATTTTTGAAGGCAAAAAATCAAAAGTCTGTTGTCACTATTCATGATTTAGCTTTTCTTTTATATCCTGAAACTTTCCCTGCTAAGGATGCTTTTTTGCATAAACTTTATGTAAGAGAAGCAATTACAAAAGCTGACCATTTAATTGCTATTACCGAGGCTACCAAGCAAGATATTATTAAATTTTATAAAATTAATCCAGATAAAATTACCGTTGTTTATCACGGGGTGGATAAGGATAGATTTCGACTAATGCAAGAAGGAGAAGAGAATTTGGTAGCAGATGCAAAGTCAAAATATAATATTACTAAACCATATATTTTATATATTGGAAATGTACAGCCTAGGAAAAATATTCAAGGTCTAATCAAGGCTTATCAGAAACTCAGAAAAACTACTGATCATAATTATCAGCTAGTCATTGCAGGAGCCAAGGCTTGGTTGGTAGAAGACGTAATGAAGGAGATCGGAGATGACTATAGGGAAGATATAATTTTTACCGGTAGATTTGAGGATGCAGAATTATCTCCACTTCTATGGGGATCAGATTTATTTGTATTACCGAGTTTTTACGAAGGCTTCGGATTGCCAATTTTAGAAGCAATGGCCTGTGGAGTGCCTACAGTAGTATCTAATACTCCTAGTTTGGTTGAAGTTGGGGGAGAGGCCAGTCTGTCTTTTGACCCACATAATATTGACGATATGGCAAAAGTATTAGACAATATAATAAGTAATCCAGATTTGAGGCAAACAATGAGAGTTAAGGGATTAGAAAGGGTGTCGGAATTTGCTTGGAATCGTTGTGCCACGGAAACTATACAAGTTATAAAGGAAGTAAATTCACTATGAAAAAAATTATAGATAATGATCAAACATCTAAGAAGAAGAAAATGAAGCCATGGAAGAAAAAGCTTTTGATTGGCTTTGGTATTATCTTTTTTATTGGGGCTTCTGTTTTCGGATACTTTGCTTATAGGGCTAATAAATCTATTAATAATATTACTGGCGAGAATCAATCTATTTTTGATACCGCAAGGTCCTTATTATCTGGAGCTACCAATAAGCAGTTAAAATCAGATAATGGTAGAACTAATATAGTTCTTCTTGGTATGAGGGGAGAGAATGATCCAAATGGTGGGCTATTGTCTGATTCTATAATGATTCTTTCTATGCAACAAGAGTCAAAAAAAGTAGCTATGGTCTCAATCCCTAGAGATTTAAGGGTAACAGTTCCAGGGACTAAAGGTTATAGTAAGCTTAACGCAGCTCATGCTATTGGTTTTAGGCAAAAGCCTCCACAAGGTTTGCAATATACTATGCAAGTTTTGGAAGATGTGACAGGTATGCCAATGCATTATGGAGTTAGTGTTGATTTTATTGCTTTTAAAGGGATAATTGATGCTCTTGGCGGTATCACAGTTAATGCTGAGAGTGACTTTTATGATCCTAATTATGATGGTGGTATTAGAGTCAAGAAAGGACTTAATGAGCTAGACAGTGATAAAGCTCTTAAATATGTTCAAGCTAGGTTAACGAGTAATGATTTTGATCGCTCCCGTAGGCAAAGAGAAGTTATGACAGCTATCAAGGATAAGGCTGAACAGACTGGTGCCATTAAAAATCCTATTTTTATGCTTAATCTTCTAGAGAATTTTGGAACTAATGTTAGAACTACAATGACAGTTGAAGAATTAAGAATTGCTGTAGATACTGTTAGCACCTTGGATATGAATAATATGATTCAAAAAGGATATGACACATCTAATGATGGTCCATTTACTTCACAAACTCTACCTGATATAGGTTATGTAATTATTCCAAGAAGTGGTAATTTTACAGCTTTCCAAAAAGATATACAGGGTATATTTGGTACTGAAATTATAGAACCTCAACAATAGATATGCAAAAATATAAAGTCGCTCTCACTATTGTAAACTATAATACCAAAGACCTACTTTTATATTGTCTTAAGAAAGTTTATCAAGCAAATATCACTATTCCTTTCCAGGTAATAGTATTAGACAATGCTTCAAAAGATGCTGATGAATTGGAAGAAGATATAAAAAACCAGTATCCTTTAGTTGAATTTTTAAAGCAAACCAAAAATTACGGTTATACTAAAGGGGTTAATATTTGTGCTAAATATGCTCAATCTGATTATATCTTTAATCTAAATACCGATGCTTTTTTGGAAGCTGATATGGTTGAAAAAATGGTCGATTATTTAGAAAAAAATCCATCAGTAGGTCTTATTGGACCTCAGTTACTAAACTTTGACGGTTCTGTACAAGAATCTACTTATAAATTTTTGACACCATTGATAGCATTATATCGCAGAACTCCAGTTGGATTATTACCATTTGCAAAGAAAGCTGTTGATAGATTTAAGATGTCAGATTGGGATCATAAATCTATTAGGGAAGTAGATTGGATTTTGGGGGCGGCCTATATGTTCCCTAAAACTTTAGTAGAAAAAATAAACTATCTTGACGAAGATATGTTTTTATATCTATCAGATACTTATTTTGCCTGGCAGGTTTGGTCTGCTGGATATAAAGTAGTTTATTATCCTAAGGTAAAGATGTATCATTATCATCGCAAATCTAGCCAAAATGGTTTTGTGTTGAATCTATTATTTAAAAAAATCTATTGGATACATATTAAAGATGGTATCAAGTTTTTCATAAAAACTTGGGGTAAACCTAATCCACATAAATAATTAATCTCTAATATACTATGAAATTTTCTAACTTTGTATTTACAGCTATTCTTTTAATAATATCTTTTGTATTAGGAGGGTTTTATCTCCAAGATTATGTTTATAGCTTCATTTCTCAAAATAATCCTACTTCAAATGGTGTAAATACAGCTTCTTTACAAAAAGTATATGATTTCTTACAAAAAGAATATCTTTATCCAGATAAGATAAACAATAAATCAGAAGCAGAGTTGGGTGCAATTAAAGGTTTGGTAGAATCTCTAGAAGATCCATATACTGTGTATTTATCACAAAAAGAATATAGCGATTTTTCTGAAAGTTTGGAGGGTCAATTTCAAGGGATTGGAGCAGAAATTGGTTTGAGAGAAGATCAGTTAATAGTTGTCAGTCCAATTGAAGGTACTCCAGCTAGTAAGGCTGGATTATTGCCAAGAGATGCTATAGTTTCCATAAATGGAGAAAGTACATTTGGATTGAGTGTAGAGAAGGCTGTCACTAAAATTAGAGGAGAAAAAGGAACAGAAGTTAAATTAGAAATTGCACGTGAGGAGGAATCAGATTTATTAGAATTTAAGATTATTCGTGATATTATAGATGTTCCCAATATTAAGGTTGAAGAAAAAGATGAAGTTGGGGTAATAGCTATGTCTCAATTTCAATTAGAAACAGCTAGTGAATTAGATTTAGAGATAGCAAAATTAAAAGAAAAGAGAATCAATAAGATAGTTTTAGATTTAAGAAATAATCCTGGGGGATATTTGCAATCAGCAGTAGAAGTAGTGGAACTATTTACCCCAAAAGGCTCAATCGCAGTTATAGAAAAAGGGAAAGAGTCTGATAGGGTGAAAGAATTAAAAACTAAGAAGAATCCTAAATATGAAGATATAAAACTAGTCTTATTAGTTAATCAAGGCTCAGCCAGTGCTTCTGAAATAGTAGCTGGGGCATTAAGAGATATAAAAGATGTAAAGTTAGTAGGCCAGCAGACCTTTGGTAAAGGGTTAGTACAAAGTATGAAAGAATTTTCTGATGGTTCAGTCTTGAAATATACTATTGCAGAATGGTTTACTCCATCGGGACTAGCTATTAATAAAGACGGTATTAAGCCAGATTTTGAAATCAAGTTAACATCTGATGATATTAAGGCAGAAAAAGATCCACAACTAGATAAAGCAATAGATATTATTAAATCTAAGTAAAATATATAAGATAAAATACTTTATATTTTATCAAACGGAATTATTTGTCCATCAATCTCTACTCCATTCTGGGCTATGGTTTTGGAACTAATAATAATTCTTTTATTAATTCCAATTAAATCTGCTTCTGCAAATTTTATACCAGGTCTTTCATTTCTATTGTCAAATAATACATCTTTCCCTTCTTTCTGCAACATAATATATAATTCTTCTGATTTTTTGACCACTTCCTCAGAGTCTGTATTCAGAGTTATTAAATGTATATCAAATGGACCAACAGATTCTGGCCATAACATTTTAGATTCATTCTCGGCAAAGACTTCTACTAAAGTCCCCATTAATCGAGAGATTCCAATTCCATAACATCCCATAATAACGGGTTTATTGACACCATTCTCATCAGTAAATTCCAAATCAAAAGCTTCAGAATATTTGGTCTGTAATTTAAATATATTTCCAACTTCAATAGACTGTTTTTGAATCAAGTCAGAATTATCACATTCTGGACAAGTTTTTTGTTCTTCGATAATTTCTTTATTAATTGCAATATTACATTTCTCGCACACAAAAATAGTATCCTCTCCAATATCTGATATAGTTTGGAACTCGTGTGAATACTTACTAAATGTTCCTCCAGAAGCATAAGTCTTAAGAGTAATATCTCCTATTCCAAGTCTTTTATAGATATTAGTGTAGACTTTAGTTACTAGCTCATAATATTTATCCAAATCATCAGCCGAGCTATGAAAGGAGTACAAATCTTTCATAATAAACTCTCTACCTCTCAAAATTCCAGACTTTGCTCTTTTTTCATCCCTAAATTTAGTTTGAATTTGATAAGTAGCAAAGGGTAAATCTTGATATGATTGAATAAAATTCTTAGCAATTGGAGTAATAATTTCCTCGTGAGTAGATCCTAAAGCTAATTCGGTAGAAGTATAATAAGATTTAAATCTATATAATACATCTAAGCTCTCCCATCTTCCAGTTTTCTCCCAATAAGATTTTGGGTGTAGTGCAGGCAAGAGCAGCTCCTGTGCAGATATTTTATTGAGTTCTTCTCTAACTATTTGCTCAATATGTTTTAATACTTTATATCCTAGAGGTAAATAAGCATATACCCCAGCCATAACTTGTTCGATATATCCAGATTTTATGAGTATTTGTGCATTCAAAGACTCTTCTGTTTGAGAAATTTGTTTTCTAGTTTTGGAGATTAGGTTAGACTGATACATGGTATTTAATTATTAAGCAATTCGGTTATTTTTTCTGGTGAAAAGTATTTCATTACAATATGCCATACCGGTTTACGATATTCATGTAGAAACTTTTCGATTTGTGATTGTGAAACCCATAAAAATCCACCTAATTCACGACGGTCTACTCTGATCGACTGAGTTCCTCCATTAAATCTTAATAAAATAATGGTTTGTTCTTGGCCTAAATTTTCATCTCTGATTAGTCTTTTTGGAAAATAAAAGGTGTGTTTTTCTGGGCATTTATCTAAAATTGTAAAGTCAGTAGTATTTAGTTCTTCTCCTAACTCTCTAATAATGGCCTGCTCATTGGTCTCACTCTGATTTACTCCTCCTTGTGGAAATTGCCAATGTAAAGGATCATTTGCTCTGGAGACAATTAATACATTACCATCCCTATCAAATATTACTGCTAGTACATTTTTCCTTAGTTTACCATAGGACATATATTTTATAATTAAACTATTATCATCATTGTATATAGTATAGCTTATATTTCAAGTTTTGTATATATAAAGAAGATTTTTATTAAAAAGATAGAAAACCCCGCCCTTTTAAGGGCGGGGATGAATGTCAAAATTTTCCGGGAGCTATAGCAAGCTAAGAGCTTGCGGAGCGGAGGAAAATATGGCATGATTTAGGGAT
>JBEAQD010000049.1:0-6362 GCA_041164045.1 Candidatus Parcubacteria bacterium | reverse complement strand
CTTAGCTGCTATTGTCTTAGTCGCTATTAACCCTAACCGTCAATTAGCCCAAGCTCGTAATGCTCAAAGAAGATCTGACATAATTTCTATCCTAAATGCAACCTACCAAAAAATTATTGATGAGGGAGTATCTGGTACAAGTACTACCCTAACGGCAATAACTACTACTGCTGCTGAAATTTATAAAAGTGGGACAACTTCAGGAACTACTTCTTGTACAGGTACCCCGCTTGATATGGCTGCTGTAGCTTCAGATGCTGGAGCCGATATAGTACCTACATATATTGGAGCTATCCCTCAAGACCCTAGTGAACCTAGTACTTCTAATTGTAGTGGATACTTAATATCTAAAGATTCAAATAATAGAATTACTGTTACAGCTGAAAATACGGAATTAGTAACTCCTGACTTCTCAGTCACAAGATAGTACAACTAATTCAGGTTAATAAAAAATGGAGATATTCTCCATTTTTTATTTTTAAGGAGTTCAATATATAAGAATATATAAAAAAACTCTACTTTTTACAGCAGAATATTTTTATTAAATATAAATATAAATTTAAATTATATTATACCCTCTATCCCTTAATTATACTTATCAACCTAAGCTTTATTTCTTCCATTTTAGCCTCAGTTTTACCTTCTACAATTAGTCTTAAGACTGGTTCGGTATTAGATGCCCTGACGGAGAACCAAAAGTCTGGATAGTCTATTCTAATTCCATCTAATTCATTGAGCTTACCTTGGCTAAATTCCTGTTTAATCTCAGCTAATATCTCATCTTTGGGTCTTTCAATCTCGAAGTTTATCTCTCCAGAATGAGCATAGATGAATAAATCTTTGGTAAGTTCATTTAGGCTTATATCATTCTCAGATAATAATTCTAGAATTTTTAGAATTACAAATAGTGGATTTTCAAAATAGGCATGTTCAGATCCTTTAATCACATCTAGATAAAAATGTCCAGAGAACTCTCCCGCAAAAAAAGCTTTTTCTTCTCGCATCTGAGCTTTGATAAAAGAGTGACCAACTCTAGTCTGCATTGGAATTCCACCTTGTCTAGTGATTTCCTCTGGAGTAATATTAGATGATCTAAGATCATATAGTATTTTAGCTCCTTCTCTGCCTGTCAATAACATCTGGGCTAAGAGAGCTGTAGTAATATCTGGCCTAATAGTTTTACCTGTATTATCTACAAAAGACACTCTATCAAAATCTCCGTCTCCTGCAATTCCAAAATCAGCTCCTAGTTTTATAATTTTGTTTTGTAAATCTAATAATGTTTCTTCTTTGAGAGGGTTTGCTTCATGATTAGGGAAATTCCCATCTAGTTCTGGGTATAAATAAATAACTTCTAATTGTGAGAAATTATCTAAGAAAGCTTTAATAGCCGGATATCCCATTCCATTAGCTGTATCTACTACTACTTTGAGAGGCTTTATTTCAATTTCTTTGTTACGATAGGTCAAAACATTTTGAATATAATCTTGTAGGGTATTAATTTTAATAGTCTCTAATATAGGTAAATTTTGAGCTTTTAATGTATTATTCATAACTATATCTCGCATCTGATATATACCTTTATCTCCTGAGATTGGAATAGAATTATATTTGACTAACTTAAATCCATTATATTCAGCTGGGTTATGAGAAGCTGTTATAATAATTCCTCCATCTACACCATATTCTAAGACGGCATAGTACATCATTGGAGTTGAGGATAGTCCTATGTTGATAATTTTAATTTCTTCATCAGCAAGTCCTTGTTTTAATCTATTTTCTAGAGACAGACCAGAGTCTCGCATATCACGAGCCAAAACTATAGTAAATTCTTGTTTGTTTGGATATTCTTGTCTCAAAAACTGTCCATAAGCTCGCCCCAATCTGTAAGCTGTCTCATCAGTCAAATCAGTCCCATAAATACCTCTAATATCATAAGCTTTGAATATACTGGGATTGGTATGCATATTGGATTAAATTTACTTTATTGTGCCCCGAGTAAGACTTGCACTTACGACACCAGGTTCTTCAGACCTGTGCTCTACTACCTGAGCTATCGAGGCTATTTATTAATTATCTAATGAAATTGAAGATTTGTCAATGATAATTTGAGTATTTTTGTTCTCTAGTATATCTAAGACGAATTTGTCAAACATATTCTGTCTGTATTCAAAGTCTTTTAGAGTCAGTACTGTGTAGGTTATCTCTTGGGCTAATTCTGTTTCTATATCTTTGATTAGAGTATCAAATTTTTTATCATTGATATCATCCGCTACTAGGAACATATCTACTCTATCTTTATCTCTTTGCAAGAATGCCCCCATTAATATACAAAGATGAATGTTTCCAACTTTATCAAGTTTTTGGGCAAGAGTATCGAAAAATGATTGGCCTAAACGAAATATTACTGGCTCTAGCGCTAAGACTTCTTCAATTGGGTTAAGGATATACGTTGTTTCTTTTTTTATCTTTATCTCTTGGATAATATTATATTTGATAGCCTGCCTTAATTCTGCTCTGAGAGTATTGATAGGTATATTGGTTCTATTCTGTAATTCTTCCAGAGTTAGCTTTTTGGTAGAGTCCTTAATGAATACTTTTAAGATTTTGACTTTTTCTATTCCTAATAAATATATTAACGGGCTTTTCAGATTAAGCGACATATACAGTGTGAATTTATTATAATTATTGACTACTTTCTATTGTACCGAAAATATGACAATAAATCAATATAATGTACGAGATGAGGTAATCGTCGACAAAAAGAGATTATATACATTACTAGAATAATAAAAGTAAATTAGATAGTAATTGTCCTCCTTTGGAGGAGGTGGTACGGAGTGCCGGAGGTGGATTGAGTTCTAGTTTGTGTTTTATCCACCCCCGCCTTTCAGGCTGCCCCCTCCGAAGGGGGACAAAAGCTAAAGTTACAAAACACTCCTCCCCACCCCCGCCAAGCAAAACCTGACACCACTCAAGAGGTGAATTTTAGCTCCGTCCACACTCTCCCTTTAATCACTCCCTGCCCTGCATACGAAGGGGAAAAATAAAACCTTCTACAAATTCTCTTGTACTTGTTTATAAACTTGTTGTAGAATTATATTGTCTTCATCACTGATAGCTCTCAATACAAATTCTTGAGCTTTCTGTCCCATGAATCGCTCGGCTCTGATACCGATTCTAATTCTTGTGACGGCTGGTGATATATGCTCAAAGACTGAGTTTATACCATGATGGCCTCCGCTACCTCTATTGGTTTGAATTTTGTACTCTCCTAGAGCTATATCTGAATCATCGTGGATTATAATAATCTGATTATCTGGAATATTATAATATTGCTTGACTGCCAAGACTGATTGTCCAGAGTTATTCATATAGGTGTGTGGCTTGAGATAAATTGTATCTCCATTTTTATAAATTGCACCTAAAAAATGTTTTTTATAACTAAACTCAGCTTGATTGGTTATAAATTCTAAAAATTCAAATCCTATATTATGATATGTGCTTTTATATTTATCTCCAATATTACCAAGTCCTACGATAAGTTGCATAATTTAAAATTTTAATGATTTAGCAATATATAAAATTGGGATATCCTTACTTAAGGCAATTTGTGTATCTAAATTGGGCTTAAAAATATCTTTAATATACTCTTTGGATATATTGGTATTATCTATCTCTGAGGAAGATTCGGTTTGGTTTTGTTGATATGGGTTAGTTCCTAAATATAAAGTGTTATCTGTTGGGATTTTATCTAATTTATTAGAATCAATAACTTTGATTCTAAAGCCTCTTGCTTGTAAAAATTCTTGAATTTGTGTTTTCTCTATTTTGGTCAAATCTTCTCCCCAGATTATTTCTAATTCAGATTTATTCTTTCTTAAATTAGTTAATTTTTCTTCATATGTAGCTATATCAAAGATATTAGCTATCTCTTCCTGTATTTCTAAATAATTTTTTTCCCCTATTCTAGGTTCCAGAATATAGCCTCTAGCTGAACCAAACTGTCTATAACCTTCCTTAATATTGCCGGTTAATAGATTATTGCCTAGTACAAGAGATTTCATTGTATAATCTTTACTATCCTGATAAGTGTCATATAAACTCTTCATATCTGTCAGGGATAAATCTGTCTTTATAGTCTCTCTTGCGATACCTAATAAAGATACTATTTTGGGAGCATCTAAAATTGGATTTAGACTAAATACTCTGTCTTTGAGATTACCTAAAATTTGTTGTTGTCTTCTAGATCGGTCTAAATCACCTCCTACCGAGGTGTATCTTGTACGAGCATATTTGAGAGCTGTCTCTCCATCTAGTGTTTGTAAACCTGCTGCTAATGTGAATCTCTGATAACTATAGTTAGGTCCTGGGTAGTACGGATCATCAATAGCCTCAGTCACATCTACCTCTACTCCTCCCACTTTGTCTACCACTTTCACAAAACCAGCGAAGTCTACTTCCGCATAATAATCAAAACTTATACCGGTTATTTCTGTGATTTTATCTTGTAAGGCTTTGATGGCCTCGGCTTCTGTTTTTCCTTGGTTAATATTATTTATATAAACACTATTTATTTTACTATAATAGCCTTTTTCATCAAACACCAAAAAGTCTCTAGGTAGTGAGATTAGATTTATTTGTCTTTCTGGATTAAGAATTTGAGCAATCATAATAGTGTCGGTCAAATCTCCACCATCATGTTTTTCACCCCCTTTACCTAATAGTAGAATAGTTTCTTCATCCGGTTTATTGACAACTTTATCTTGTTTAACTGGATTTAGGTTTTGGATAATTGGGATGTTTTGAGAATTTTGGGATAAAATCCAAGCTCCAGCTCCTACAATACCAGCAGATAATAAAAAAGAAATAAAAGCCAGACCTATATTTGATTTGAAAATTTTCATTATTCTTGAGTTACTTTATATAATAATCCGTTTTGCTGGTCTGTGATAATCATATTGCCATTATTATCAAAAGCTACCCCCTTAGGGCTACCCCAAGTACTTCCATCTTCCAGTAACCATCCTGTAATAAAGTTCTTAGCAGTAGAGTCTTTATTTATATCTTTAATGACTACTTTATAACCTTTTGGAATATATTTATTCTGACCACCTTGATAAATAAAGGCATAGTTATTAGCAAAACTATTAAAAAATGTATTAGGTATCAAAGAAAATCCAGCCAAACCATTGCCTTTTGGTAGTTCAGTGATTGATGACTCTGCTTTGTTTTTACAAAAATCTGTCTGTTCTGTATACTTAGGGTCTGTATTAGAATCTCCATAACAATATGGCCAACCATAATCCTTACCTTCTTCTATTTTATTAATTTCAACCGCTGGTAATTGACTACTAATACCAGTTCTACCAATATCTGTGACGATCAAATTATTTGCTTCTGCAACTATATCTGTAATATGTTTCAAACCTTGTGCAAAAAGTTTTTCATCACTACCATCTATTGCATATGACATAATACTACCCAATTTTTTGTCTTTAGGTTTACAAGTCTCACAATTAGCTGGAATTCCTATATAAATTCTATTATTTTTGATAGCTATTGTATAATATGTATTATCTTTGGGTCTTGGTAAATTATCAATTAAAGTTTTTCTCTCTTTATAGCTACCATCTGATTGTATATCTATATATTGTATTAATTTTGTGTCATTTAGTACAAAAATCGAACCTTCATACCAATACAAGGTCATTATTCCTTTTAACTTATTATCTACTAATTTAGGCTCTTGTGGATTCTGGGCTGGAACTATCCAAAGGGTATTGGCTTTATTATCAGTTACAAATAAATTTCCCTTATCATCAGATTTAACAAATTGTGGTGACTCAAAACCTTGACTTAAAACACTGATTTTAAATTCCTCTGGTAAATATAAAGTTTGTTTTTTTTCTTGAATATTAATAATTTGTGGCTTTAATCCATTTAATATAGGCTCTTCTACAAATTCTCTGGATATTAAGTTATTTCTCTGAATTTGCTCTTGCCTGAACTGTCGGATTTGCTGTGATTGAAACCATATCAGCAACGACATAGTAATTAATATAATTCCTATAATGAGACGATATATGTATTTTGATTGTATATGTAATTTCATAACTTAAATATATATAAACTAATTATACTATAGATTGTACTAAATTTCCAATTTTAATAAGAGTATTCACAAAATGTCTCATATATAATATAATTCATAATATATTATATTTAAAATTATGAGTAAGGTAAAAAAAAGCAAGTCATCACCAAAGCAGCCTGTCATTAGTATTCCTGATCTAGTACCAGATATTGATCCTAATAAAATTAAAGAATCTAGCTTCAATTTTATTAGGGAATTTAAAGCA
>JBEAQD010000048.1:0-7779 GCA_041164045.1 Candidatus Parcubacteria bacterium | reverse complement strand
TATAATATACCTAATAGGAGAGATCGCATAGTCCGGTTTATTGCGCTGCATTCGAAACGCAGTATAGGGTCAAACCTATCGGGAGTTCGAATCTCCCTCTCTCCGCAAATATGAAAAAATGGGGTGTATCCCCAATTTTTCATATTATGTGTAGCAGTTGGGAGAGATTTGAAGTCAGGGAAGGGGTCGGGAAACGGGAGTTTCCCGTGGATGATGTGATCAATACCCCTAGAGAGGAAAGCAGCGAGGAGCTATAGCTCCGAATGTCGGAAACCGTGGGTGTCCGAGATGGGGTTGTAGGGGTATTGAGGGAACTGAGGTGGTTTCAAGGAGTGAATCCCATTCACGACGAGTTCGTAATCTCCCTCTCTCCGCTAAATTAAGAATAGGAATATAGTTCTTTTGTCTCCCTTTGGAGGGAGTACCCGTAGGGGGAGGGTGGATAGAAGTAAACCCTATTCACCACGAGTTCGTAATCTCTCTCCGTATAAACTCTAATATATGCTATAATATACCCATACAATAACCTATCAAACATATGGATATAAACGAATATAAGACCAAGGCTCTACGGACGGACTATGCTGATTATAGTGACTTTCATACTGGAGATGTAAGTGCTAGATTGGATTATGCTAGTATGGGATTGGTGACTGAGTCAGCTAAGATTCTAGATATAATCAAAAAGTCTAAAAAATCTCTAGCTTCACTAAACCGAGAAAAACTCAAAGAAGAATTGGGGGATTTACTATGGTATATGAATTTGACTTTAGATGAATTGGGGATAAGTTTTGATGATCTGATGGAGGCAAGTATTGCCAAAATTGACCGCAAACACCCAGAGGGTGATCCTGTGATTAGGGGAGAGGAGTGAGAAGTTATGTCTGATAATAATAATTTTTCATTTAAGAAAGATGAATATAGTCTTATTCGAGGAGGATATTCTAGATTGCTTAATATTTATTGTCGTAAATGTGACAACTTAATTGCTATATATCAGAAAGATGGTCCCGGTAATTTAAGAAGAATGTATATAGATAGAATTTTATATCCTATATATTTAACTAAATTTCAGGAAGCTCAAATACAAGATATCCCAAATTTAAATTGTGAAAAATGTAATGAGATATTAGGTACACCTTATATATTTATAAAAGAGCAAAGAAAAGCATTTCGCTTATATCAGGATTCAGTGATAAAAAAAGTAAGAAAACTAATTGATAAATGACATACAATTCTAAACTCATAGTGACAAGCTATAAAAATCCAGATTTAGATGGAGTAGCTTGTATGTTTGCTTATACGGAATTTTTGTATAAACAAGGTAAAAATGTAATCCCTGTCATATCCGGGAAACCGCATATAGAGGCTAAATTTGTATTAGATAAGTTTAATATTAGTAATTTTACAAATATAGAAAATATAGCAGAGGATATAAATGAGGTAATTCTAGTAGATACAAGTGATCTTAGAACTTTATCAGAATATATTAGCCCAAATCAAGTAATCGAAATTATTGACCATAGAATAACAGATGAATTGAATTAATTTTCTAATGCTAATATCAATATTGAACTAGTTGGGTCTGCTGCTACATTGATTGCAGAGAAATTTTACTATAGCGATACTCCTGTCTCTAAAGAATCTGCTTTGTTATTATATTCAGCTATAATCTCAAATACAATTAACTTTCAATCTCAAGTCACAACTTCAAGAGATCAGAATATGGCTTCTTGGCTAAAAGATAAAATTAAAATACCACAAAACTATATAAATGAAATGTTTAAAGCTAAATCTAATTTTAAATATTTACTAAAAAAGACTATATTCGATGAATGTGCAATATTTAATATCAATAATCAAAAAATTGGTATATCTCAACTAGAAATAGTCAATGCCAACCTCTTTGTAAAAGAAAATATTACAAATATTAAAGCTATACTTTCTAGCATCAAAACTTCTAAATCGCTAGACATTATATTTTTGAGTTTGATAGATTTAAAGCATGCATTCAATATATTTATTGTCATAGATCAAACTAGCCAAAATTTAATTGAAAAAATATTAAAACTCCAATTCAAAAATAGTATCTCTAAAACAGAGCATATTATAATGCGAAAAGAAATTATTCCTTTGATTAGGGAGTATTTCCAAAATTAAAAAACTAAGATTTTTGTGTAGAATACAAAAAAGAGGTATAATTGATTTATTAAGATTATATAAATGAACCTGACTGAATTTTACAATATAAGTGAATCATTTCCTAATACAGAGAGGATGCCCGCTTTATTTTTAGGGCATGGTAATCCAATGAATGCAATTGAAGAGAATCAATTTGTTGATGGGTTTAGAGATGTAGCAAAATTATTACCAAAGCCAGTGGCAATACTTTGTATTTCAGCTCATTGGTATATCAATGGGACAAAACTAACTGCTATGGAAATGCCTAGAACTATTCATGATTTTGCAGGCTTTCCACAGGCTTTATTTGATGTACAATATCCAACAAAAGGTAGCCCAGAGTTAGCTAAATTAACCAAAGATATTCTTCACCCTACAATCGCAGAGTTAGACGAAAAGTGGGGGCTAGATCATGGGGCCTGGAGTGTAATTAAGCATTTATACCCGCAGGCAGATATTCCAGTTATCCAGATGAGTATAGATTATACTAAGTCAGCCCAACAACATTATGAGTTGGCTCAAAAGATCAGCATACTTAGAAATAAAGGTATTCTTATTATTGGAAGTGGGAATATAATACATAATTTAGGATTAGTAGATTGGCAAAATTTTTATAAAGATAATTATGGATATGACTGGGCAATAGAAGCTCACACAACCATCAATGATTACTTATTAAAAGGAGATTATCAACCCCTCATTGATTTTGAGAAGCAATCTCAAGCTATGAATTTAGCAATTCCAACCCCTGATCATTACTTACCTCTAATTTATACCTTGGGACTACAACAAAAAGGAGAAACTATATCTTTTTTTAATGATAAACTGGTTGCTGGTAGCTTGAGTATGACCAGCTTAAAAATATCTTGATACAAATATCAAAACTCTCCCCTCAAAAACTTTAACCTCTTTTCTTTAGGGAATCTCTCTATTGCATATCTTAGGGTGGTTCGTGGGAGTTGGGAGTAGTTATCTATGAGGAATTGCTCGGCTTTTTTGGAGGACTTTTTCCAAGCTTCTCTCAGTGTCCAGCCGACGGCTTTGTGGATTAGGTCTTCTTTGTCTGTGAGTAGTTTTTTAGCTATATGTAGGCTAGGGGTAATATTGCCTTGCGAGATGAAGTACATAGTAGAGATTATAGCAATCCTTCTCTCCCATAGTATATGTGAGTCAGCTAAATCATCTAATATATTCATTGGCTGTATATCATCGGCTATGGCTCGGCCTAGTATATAATGAGCGGATAAGTCAACTAAGTCCCAATTATTGATATAATGCAAATTAACAATATACATATTAGCTATATCTTTTCTCTGCTCTGGAGTAGCTTGTTTATTCTTATTCACTAATAATATTAAAGCACAAAGTCTATCCTCGTGAATAGGGGAGTGCAAGAGCAATTCTATCTCGGATAAGTCTATATCCTTGTATTGTCTAGCCACTTTCCTTATATCTGGATTAGTCACTCCGATGAATTCATCTCCCTCGCCATACTGCCCCTTACCAGTTTTAAAAAACCACTCAATTTTACTCTTTCGCTCTGAAGTGGCATATTGTCTTAGGGAGTACTGTATATTTTTATAGGTGTGAGGCATAATTATGTAGATTCTTATAAATTGTCCTCCTTTGCCTGCCTGCGGTAGGCAGGGAGGAGCTTTAAGTCCCTACTATATTTATTTAGGAGGGGGTGGCCTTGAGTCCGGAGGTGGATTTAGTAAAGGATTATAATTCTATCCACACCCACCCTACGGGCACCCTCTCCAAAGAGGGACAGTTTTTATATTAATCACTTACCTTTCTTCCCAAACCACTTTTGGGCTTTAGGGTTTCGATGTGGACAGCCCGGCCAACAGCAAGGGGTTTTGTTTCCGGTTTGGATTTCCTCTAGCATTCTTTGAATATGATTGAGGCGAGTTTCTGATTTTTTGACAATTGTAATCCAGCATATCCATTCATTGCGCTGAATTGGAGTTAATTGATTCCATTTGTCTAATATAATACTATTGTCTTCTAAAGCCTGACTTATATCTTCTGTGATTGGATGTAATATTCCATTGAGTGGGTTTGAGTTTTTCATAGATTTTGATCTTCTTTAATTCTAAATTTTACTATTTTTTGAATTAAATCTATTGGTAATGGCTTATCTAATGGGAATTGAATTGCTCCCTTGGAGGTTTTGTATGGCTTTAATTCTTTTTGAAAGTGTAGAATTGGACTTGGAGTGGGGTAGAAGCCAATATGATTTTTATTGACTGCATAATATACCAAAACTTTATTTTGTTTAAAAGCTGGCATATTATAGCTGATGACTTCTTCTACCTCCGGAGCTACATCTATGATAGCTTGTCTTAATAACTCTAATTTTGGCTGAATACTAGTTGCTTGATTTTGATGATATTCATCTATAGATTTCATATATAGATTGTATTATGTATATTTATAGTATATAGGATATTAGGATTAGTGTATAGGTGTAGAGAGTTGAAATACAAAAACAATCCACCCCGTCCAGCATAGCTGTCCACCCCCTCCCAAACTAAAGTATAGGAGGGACGAAATCCCTTAATTTATCTCCCTGCCTGCGGTAGGTATGGAGGTGGAATCCTGAAAGGCTGGGATGGATAAAACACAAACTAAAATTCTATCCACCTCCGGCACTTCGTGCCACCTCCTCCAAAGGAGGACATTATTTATCCATAACCTCAACATATATTGTCAATTAAGATTATTTACAAAAAATCATCAAAATAGTGTATAATAAAAATATAAACTAATCTCTGAACTTATGTTATTACAAATGTTGCTTTGGATTGTGGCGATTACAGCCTTTTCTCTGTTTGGTTCCTGGTATGCACGGAGATACAATAGGGTAGATGCTTTGGTGGGATTATTTGTAGCTTTTGTATTGATTAGTAATATTATAGCTTATAAAATTGCTACTTTTGACCTTGGGTTTACCACTTTTTATGCTACTTCAGCGACTTTGGTCTTCGCGGTGACATTCCTCTTAACCGATATTGTAAATGAAAAATTTGGAAGGAAAGAAACTCAAAAAATGATATTCATAACCTTTATCACTCAAGTTGCTGTAGCTTTTTTTATTTGGCTAGCCATTTCATTACAACCTGCTCCTTTTTGGCCAGATCAAGAAAATTTTGCCAAGATAATTGGCTATACTCCTAGAATTATGTTTGCTAGTTGGGTTGCTTTCCTAGTAAGTGAGAATATTGATGCCTATATTTTCGATTGGTTCAAAAAATTAACTAAAGGTAGACATCTCTGGATGCGAAATGGCTTCAGCTCTCTGCCAGCTATGGCTTTGGATATTGTTATATTTGTGATTATTGCTTTTGCTGGAGTGCAAGAACTAATACCTCTGATTACTGGAATTTTGGTTATAAAATGGCTAGTTGGTATTATAGACATACCATTTATGTACCTAAATCGTATGATTTTGTATAGGAAGTAAGTTAATTAAAGCAATCTATTCTTAATATCATATCTAATTTTGTAAGCTCTCTCAGCATCTTTGAGTATATTTGTATCAACCTCTTGGATAAACATCTCTTCTTTCTGATGATTTAATTTGTTAACCGCACCTATAAAGGGGGTTGTTATTTGAGAGTGTCCGAATAATGTACCCTCAAAATTGGGTAATGTTAATTTACCAACTGCATTAGCATAAACCAGAATAATCTCATTTTCAAAAGCTCTCCCGACACATAGAGAGTCAACGAGATTAGGATCAGAATTTTTATCCCATTTCAAACCAATAGAGGCATCCTCAAAAGTCCAATAACTAGGACAAATTACAATGTTAACTCCTTTTCTTAACATTTTTCTAAATATTTCAGGGAACATCAAATCCCAACAAATTATTAGTCCAATTTTACCAAACTTTGTATTAAATACACTAATTTCACTACCTCTGTTAATATAACTTTTCTCTGGATGCCATAAATTAATTTTCTTATACTGACCTTTGACATCACCTTTTGAATCTATATAATAAGTTATATTATAGTATCCTAAACTTTCTTTTTCAATAATACTCCCCGGTACGATATTAATTTTATATTTTTTGGCTAATGCTTGGAAGATTTTTCTATATTTTCCTTCAGAATCTGCAAGTTTAACAATCTCATCGTCATTAAGTCCCCCGCTTAAAAAATCCTCTGGAAAAACAATAATATCTGCCTTAGATTCTGAGGCTTTGGCTATAAATCTCTCAGCTTTGTTAAGATTCTTATCAGGATTGTATTGATTAATTTCAAATTGTACTACCGCAATTTTGACCTTCATAAAATATAGAGTTATTTATATGTATCTAACCCAAATATTATCACATCATAAAAACTCTGTAAATAGGCTTAAATATTATATTTTTTAATAAAAATAAATAAATATTTTTCCACCCCACTTCTCAACTTGCAATAAATAATATATAATAAAATTATATGACAATACTAAAATACTTATCAATATTTTTGGTACTATACTTCATTAGCAATGTAGCTTACTGGGGGTATCAGGAGTATGTGAACTATGAGGATATGCAAACGATTAGAAGTTTGGGTAATACTATCAATATAGCAAGAGTTACGATAGATGAAAAAGAGCAGAGTATAGCTCGATCAAGGCAAAAGCTGGATGAGGAAAAAGTCAAGTTAGATAAATTAGTCAATGATAAAAAATTTGCTCAATACAATGAATCGATTGGCGAATATAACGAATTAGTTGATAATTTGAATCAATCTATAGAAGAGTATGACGAATTGATTGAACTTCATAATCAAAATGTTAAAATAGTCAATGATTTGATTGTAAAGTCAGGAACTCGTAAATATTTGTTCCCAATTGATGAATATACTCCAGAATTATATAGAGAAATTAAATAATGGATGTTAGTCAGTTTGTATTAGAATATTTATTTGTCATAATAAGTCTAATAATTTTATTAGCAGTACCTCGTTATGCTAGAGTCTTTTGGGTAACAAATATTGATTTTCCTAGTAAAGGTAAAAATAGATTACAGAGTATTGATGCTATGAGAGGTCTATCTATAATAGGTGTGATTATAATTCATACTTGCTATCTGTTATTATATAAATATAATGGTATAGCTGAGATTATTTCTTTAAACTCTATAAATAATATCTTTAGATTTGCTATTCCAGTCTTTCTATTTACTTCAGGATTATTATTAAAAAATTTTATTTGGCAGAAAAGTTATATTTTTAATTTTTATTTTAGTAAATTCTTAAGAATTGGTGTTCCTTATATTATTATTAATATTATTTTATGGCAAATTGGATACAATACTTCAGCTCCACTTTGGCAGATGATATTGGTCGGAAGTACGGCGGTACCATTTTATTTTATCCCTATTTTATTCCAACTATACTTACTATATCCCATATTAGATTATATCCGTAATATTAGTCCAAGATATTTATTAATTATATCCTTTGGAATATCTATATTTTCATTCTTTATGTATAATACTTGGTATATTGGAGATTTCCCATTATTTACTCAGTACTTGATATTTTTTGTATATGGTATGGTAAGAAAAGACATATTGGATAGTAAAATTTC
>JBEAQD010000047.1:0-7377 GCA_041164045.1 Candidatus Parcubacteria bacterium | reverse complement strand
AGATTTGCGAAACAATACTGGCTTATATGGCCAGTTCTTGGTAATATATTGATTCCCGTCCCAAATTGGCCAAATAAAAGCAAAAGAATTACTGGTAGTATCTTGAATTAGAGTATGAAGGTTTTCACCCATTGTAGGGGAGAGATATTCATCAGCATCAATACGGAGAATCCAATCATAAGAAGCTAATTTTATAGCATTTATAAGATGGAATTCCATCATCCCTTTTCTGTCACCTTCGTGAATATTCGAAGTATATTTTTGTGCAATAGTCAGAGTATTATCTTGACAGGGACCATCATGAATGACAATAATTTCATTCACATATTCCTTGAGACTTTTGAGACATCGCTCAATAATAGCCTCTTCATGATATACGATTAAGATTGCTGAGATTTTTGAGTGATTATCCATACTACGATAAGTGATCCTATAAGATTAATAATTTCAGAAATAACAGTTGTCCAAACAGCCGCTATCATCCCAAATTGGGGGATGAATATGATATTAAGTATTATATTACAGAATGCTGATATGAGCAAAATAATAAGATATATATTTTGTTTCCCAATAGCAGCTAAGATATATCCTGCAGGCCATCGAAGGGCTGATATAATGAATACCAAGGATAAAATAGATAAAATCTCAGGATAAAGGGCAATCTCCCCTCCATATATTATATCTAATATCTCTTGTCGGAACATATAGATAATACCTGCAATAATAATACCAAAAACCCCCATCAAGAGAGTAAGGAGTAATAAAGCCTTACGTAAAAACATTTTGTCTTGTGATCTCTGAGCAATGATAGTAAATAATGGAACAAATCCGATATTCATTATAAAAATAAGTGCAACTAAAATTGTATAAATAGCACTATAAATTCCTGCTAATTCATTGGATAAGGAAAATCCAATCATTACTGCATCAAAGTTGAGATTGATTAATGCCAAGAATCCACTGAGTCCATACATCCAGCTATTGCGAAGAAGTAATATACTTGCATTGCTATTCCATTCGAATTCTAGATTGGGTATGGCTTTGGATATTTGATAAAAGAGATATATAAGGGCAATTATGCTAGAGATTACAAATCCAGATGCCACGATATAGATATTAGGGATGATTACTATTCCCATAACAGCAATCATAATCAGTGATAGTCCTTGAATAATCTTGCTAATTGCTTCGAATTTCATAATAAGCGTAGCCCGAAAATATGCTTGAAGAAATATATTTAGGCTATTAATCCCAACATATATCGAGAATATCGTAGTGAGAAGAAGGTCAGATGATCTTCTCCCTAAGATAAAAGCAAGTATTATAATAATTAAACTCGCAATTCCCGCTAAGAGAGTTTTTAGCGGGAAAGATTGGGATAAAATTTGTTTAGCTTTTTCTGGCTTTTGGCTAATATCTCTTGTAGTGACCGTTGCAATGCCAAAATCAGCTAAAAAGGTAAATAAAGCCGTAAAGCTAAAAGCAACAGAATATGCTCCAAATTCTTCTAGAGGTAAAGTCCTTGCTAATACAATAGAGAGAATGGTAATTGTTCCTTTGAATATAAATTCACCGAATAGTAATATGATGGATTTTTGTAGTAATTGTCTAATTTTTACAAAAGAAATCTCCATACAATCTCTATTTATGAGATATAATGAAATTTTCTCCTTGAAATCTAATATTATATCTATTTTCTGGAAATTTTTTATGAAATAACTCAGTAACACCAGGCATCATTTCTTCATGAAGTTCAATAATAAGTAATTTGCATTTTTTCATCCAAGGAATAGGGTTTTGTAAAATAATTTTTTCTGTTCCTTCAATATCCATTTTAATAATATCAATCTGATCCCATTTTTTCATATTCATAATATCAGATATAGATATACCCTCGACATCCGCTTCTTGTTTTGATGCCACTTCTTCAATCATAAACCCACTTTCACCAAATCCTTTATCTATAATCTTTAAAGGTGATTTTTTTATCCAAACCCCATTCTGTAAAGGAGTTATCTGAGGGAAAGAATTGATATTTTGTAGTAATGTTTGATAATTGTATTCCTCTGGTTCAATTGCAACAATTGATGAGTTTGGGTATTCTTTTGCAAGCCATATTGAGGCATATCCAACATTAGCTCCACAATCAATTATTCTGAGAGAATTGTTGAAATTCTTAGGTAATTCAGGGAAGAGATAGTCTTTTCTGATAAATACCTGACGAAACATAAATATATCAGAGGTTTTGGGTCGAATAATAATATTGGGGAATGATTTTTTATGAATATAATAATATAACCAAGATTTTGCACTAAATATATTTTTTCTTATATAGTGAGGAATAATTTTTTCAGCAATTTTTTTTAACATAAAATAACGGTATTAAATAATATATGGTATAATAAATTTATTATACCATATTATCTATAAAAACATGTCCTTATGAAAAAAAGTATCTTTTGGATATGGGTAAGTTTGCAGTTAGTATATCTTGTACTAATTTTGGTGTCGCAAATTTTCGCCATAGAGCAGGTAAGATATTATGATGAATTCTTGGTGATATTGATCGCTCTTTTTGGGTTTGGGTTGATATATACCGAGATATCTCAAAGAGGAAAGTCTATCAAGAGTAAACAGTCGGCTGTACTGATAAAATCAGGGAAAGATATATGGGCTGATATACAATGGGAATGGATTATCAGCATTATTGGCTTATGTATAATACTTGCCGCTCATATTATATATATTGTGGGGAGCCCTCAGGTATATTTTAGTAAGGATTATGCTCAGTATATTAGTCAAGTCCCTGATATTCTGACTATTCCTTATCAAGTATATTACGATACCATTAAGGATAGTAAAAAACTTGATGCTTTAGGAAAACAAAAAATAGAGGACTTTTATGTTGCAACACAATGGTATAGTGATGATGAAGAATCATTACAAAGATTAGCATTTCCATTACAGGCATATTCATTAGAAGTAAAAGAACAAAAAAACTGGAATATTCAGGATAGTGGATTTAGTACAGAGCTTGCTTTTTATCCAGATAATAGATTACAAGTTCAGATAATACCTAATCATTCAAGTTTGCAGGGTGTTACTTTTGGAGCATATAGTACGGCTTTAGGAGGGCAATTTGACTATGTATTAACTGATGATAAGAGTCGTGTACTATGGGAGGGGAATTCCTCTTCTTTGGATTGTGAAAATGTAGATGAGAATGAGGATGCAGAATGTATTCGGGAGCCGATAAGATTCCAAAATCCTGATATTTTATTTAAAAAAGATAGAGTTTATACTCTTACTATAACTGCTCGCGGAGATTTTCGGACGAAATTTAGCGAAGAATTTGGGGTTAGATATGGAGGATATGTAGATATCTTTGATATTACTCTTGATCCGAGTAAATCTGATAAAGCACAACCAAATATTATAAATATTGAGAGAGGTATTTCTTTCACAAAAGGAATAATTGATATGCAGTCAAATAATACTTTAGCAATAGCTCAGCATACTCCATTTTCTAAGAATTGGACTCTGGATATATCTGAGGAGTTAGATAATGTTGTGCATACTGAGCTTAATTATGATACGAATTTATGGCTTATATCTTTTGGAGATAAGGATATTCCTGAAGAAATTACGGTTACATTATCATATCAGCCATGGATTATATTTAGACATACTTTGATAGTATTTTGGATTATCTGGATTGTGTATACAATAGGTAGTTGGGGTGTGTTTTTTATCCCAAAGAAAAAACCCCGCTGTTTAGCGGGGTGATATGTATTTCCCTGTTGTCCAGACAATCTCACCCTGGGGTGGGATAACTTGGACGTGGATTTCTCCTTTACCTAGGGTAGGCTTTTTTATTGAAAATGGAAGATTTTCTTTTCTTCCGAGGGGCTGACCATGTGTATGGGAAACCTCAAAGGAAAGTTGATGAGACATTGATTTATGTCTATTTTCAATTATAATTATACCATAAAAATAAAATTTTGTCAATGTATAGTGTCATAAATATGGAGGATTTGGGTGAAGAAAAAAGCCATACGAATCAATCGTACGGCTTATGGGGTCTTTGATGTGTTGTTTGAAGCTTTTGCTTCTAGACACTTTTTGAGATGATTGAGTCTCCAATCAGCTATGTATATCAATAGTCCGTAGTTTATATCATTATCTCGGTCTCTATAAGTTTTGTGTTTTCTTTTGTCTAGATTTAAATTGGGATTACTCCATTCTTGTGTCAATATGTCTAAATCTATTTCGGGTATTTTGTCGTGTTGTGCTATAAATCTTCTATTTACTAATATATTGAAATTTATTTTATATCTTAAACAAAATTCTTGTAGGTCTAATTTGTGATATTCCCATCCTATTAGCTTTTTTATTTGCTTTATATTTTGGTTTGATTGAGTACAGATTAGATGAATATTACATTTATCAGAGTATAGTTTGTCTGCTCTATATAACATAGTTTGTATTTCTTGCTTTGTACATTGGTCAAAAGGAACATAAAGAATATTAGTACCAAGAATACATATGTGGGCTCCATATATAGTGGGGGTCGGTTTAAATGCTTTTATGCTGGCTTTTGATATGTGGTAATAGGTAGTTGTTTTGAGACTTGCTAGACAATACTGCCCGTCACATATCCATTTGAGTTCATATTGCTCCTCTATATCTATTATTTTTTTATCAAAGGGCTTTGTGTTTACAAATAAACAGTAAACTGGAGGTCCTTTTTGGTCAAAAATTTCTTTAACATTTTGATTTTTTGGAAGTTTATTTGGGTCAAGAATTAACAAACTAAAGTATTCTGGGGATAAGGAGGTACTCATTTTGTAAAAGAACAATTGGATATTTTGATTATAGCATAGAATCTAATATCTTGAATATAAAATAAAAATCCCACTCAGAAAGTTCTGGGTGGGATTTGGGTAGGTTTGCTCATTCTGAATTTCCCAAACAGTATTGCAGTAGTTCAAGCTGATGAAATGGAGTGTAGATTACACATATATCTCTGTTTTCATAGTCCACTTTAACCTCTAACTCTGGGTCAGCTATAACATCAAACCAAGGCTCTAGTATAAGAGTTATGTCTCTTTCCACATCATTATAGGCTTGCAGAATGTCTGGATGGGGGGTACATAAAACTCTGTTTTCCCTTAGCTCTAATATAAAGCAGAGATCTGATATTTTAACTGATGCCTTTGGAATATAGTAAGTGCGAGGTGATTTGTATGTTGCAATACAATAGTGATCACCAATCCACTGTATGTGATACATATCCTTGATTAACTCAACAACCTTTAGTTTTGCATTATAGTCACCAATCATTAGACAATACTCTGGGTAATAGTTGGTGTCTCGTAGGTCAGAAATTACCATCTGCAATTCATGCTCTGAAGCATTATAAAGTTTCACAACCATCAATGGCGAAAGTTTCCCACCGTTGATGGACTGATCGTGTTTACGCAGTTTCATACTTCTCCATTGTGAAAGGGCAAATTAATTCATAACATAAAATTAAGATGTTGTCAAGTTTTAGTGACAAACAAGAACTTAGTTTTAATGTGTTTATGTGGTATAATATATAATATAAATTATAAATTTTGTATTTATGCCTAAAAAAATTGCTCTGAAGATTAAGAACTTATATAAAACCTATAAGGATGGGAAGGTGAAGGCTCTGAATGGAGTGAATTTGACTATTTATAAGGGTGAGATTTTTGGGCTTTTGGGTCCTAATGGGGCAGGGAAGTCTACTCTTATTAATGTTCTTACAACGCTTGCCAATAAAACTTCAGGTGATATTGTGGTAAATGGAGTAGATTTTGAAAAGTCTCCATCAGAAGCTAAGACTTATCTGGGGGTTGTACCACAGGAATTTAATTTTAACTGGTTTGAGAAGGTGGAGGATATTGTAGTTCAGCAGGCTGGGTTCTATGGTATGCCGGCGAGTGAGGCTAAAGAGCGAGCTGAAATTTTACTCAAGAGATTAGGGTTATGGGATAAAAGAGACACAGTTTCGATGACATTATCTGGTGGTATGAAAAGACGCTTGATGATTGTCCGTGCTCTGATTCATAAGCCCGAGATTCTAATTCTAGATGAGCCCTCTGCGGGAGTGGATGTAGATTTGAGGCGAGAGATGTGGGAATTTGTGAGGGAGCTAAATCAGGAAGGGGTCACTATTATTCTGACTACTCATTATCTGGAGGAGGCGGAGAATCTATGCGATAGAGTAGGGATTATCAATAAAGGAAATATCTTAGAAGTTGGTACAGTGAAGGAGTTGTTATCTGAGCTAAAAAAAGATACTTTGGTTCTAGATGTGGTAGGAATTGTTAAGAATTTGCCAGAGAGATACAGAGTTATAGAAGGGGGGAGATTAGAGACAGATTTATTACAGGGTGAGGATTTATATACTATTACCAATGAACTCCATAGCAAAGGTTTGCAAGTGACAGGAATTAGGAATAAGACGAACAGATTAGAAGAGGTATTTATTAATAAAGTTTCACAATAATATGAAAGCACCAGTTTTGACTCCAATGTATACTATTATTAGAAAAGAGCTAATTCGAATTATTAGAATTTGGCCACAGACTTTGCTCCCTTCAGTGATTACTACTAGTTTGTATTTTTTGATTTTTGGATCATTTGTGGGCTCACAGATTCGAGATATTGAGGGGATTAGTTATATGCAATTCATAGTACCTGGTTTGGTGATGATGTCGATTATTACTAATGCTTTTATGAATGTGGTGGGGTCATTCTTTGGGGCTAAATTTGGCAAAAGTATTGAGGAATTATTGGTCTCTCCAACTCCAAACTGGGTGATTGTCTGGGGGTATGTGATAGGAGGTGTGGCTAGAGGTCTAGGTGTGGGAGTTTTGGTCTTGGTAGTAGCTTTAGCTTTTACTAAATTAGATGTGATGAATATTTGGGCGGTTTTGTTATTTTCTATTTTGACAGCGACGGTATTTTCTCTAGGAGGATTATTGAATGCAATTTTTGCTAAAAAATTTGACCACACTGCTATTGTCCCGACATTTGTCTTGACCCCTCTGACTTATCTTGGAGGAGTATTCTATTCAGTCAATGCACTACCAGAATTCTGGCAAAATATTTCTAAAGCAAACCCAATTCTATATATGGTTAATGGATTTAGATATGGCTTCTTTGGAGTCTCTGATGTCTCGATTGAGGTTTCAGTAGTTATGTTGGTAATGTTAGTATTAGTCTTATCCATTACTGATATAGTCTTACTAAGACGAGGAGTGGGGTTGAGGAGTTAGGGGATTAAACCTTCTCAAATCTGTTCACAACCTGTCCATTATCTAGGGTGACGGGGGTGTTCCAACCATT
>JBEAQD010000046.1:0-14473 GCA_041164045.1 Candidatus Parcubacteria bacterium | reverse complement strand
TCAAACATTTTTATAGTAGCGAACTAATTAAAAAAGATAATTTGATATTTTTAAATTATCTTTATACATTAACCCATATCATAATTGGTAAAAGCTGGTTTTATGAATATAAAGTTGACTCTAATGATATTGAGTGGATATATATTGAGTTTGAAAAATACGACAAAGAAATATTTGACTCAAAAGAAGATGATATTATTGCTGAAATAGGAGTATGCTTTGCATTAAGTAAAAATCCAAAAATTGATAAAATTAGTAAGTACCAAGAATATATTGTTAAGAATATTGATCCTGTATATAATTATTTACCCAGTGGCAAATATCCCGTAGGATCATTTGAGGACCTCAATCTTAGTGAACATAGAAATATATTGACCATACTATTATTATCTAATATACAACATTTATATGAATTCCCAGAATAATATTTTAATACTTCATCGGAATACATCTAAAGAAACCTTAGATTATATAGTTAGCTTAGCATCAGATAAAGATGTAAGAATAACCTATTCTAGATATAATACGCTCAGTGTTTTATTAGAAAATGGCTGCCCAATGAAAATTTATATAGGAGATAATGAGATTACAAAGAATAATTATGATTTAATTTATAGTAGAACAGAAAGAACATTTCTTATAGATTGCCTATATAAAGAATTAACATCAACTAAATTTTTACAATTTGCAAAACCATATAGAAAAACTGATAAATTCTGGCAATATGCAACATTTCATGAGCAAAAACTTCCAATACCAAAATCATTAGGGATATTTAAAGAAGAAATTAATAATAGAATTGATTTTATTGAAAAAGAATTCAACTATCCTTTAGTAGTAAAAGGAGTGACGGGTGCTCATGGACAAAATGTTTACTTGGCTAATTCAAGAAAAGAATTGTTAGCTATAAGCCAAAATAACTTTGATACTATACAGCCTGTAATTATACAGGAACTAGTAGAGAATATAGGAGACTATAGAGTTATTATAGTAGGATTTGAATATAAAACATCATTTTTAAGAAAAGGAGCTAAAGGAGAATGGAAAAATAACACATCATTAGGGGGAGAAATTATAGAGGAAGAGATATTACCTAAATTTAGAGACATAGCAGAAAAAGCATGTAAAATTTTAGATTATCCTTTAGGAGGTGTGGACATTATTGTTGATAAAAAAATCCAGAAAGAGCACTTTTACTAGAGATTAACCCTAGCTTTCAAATCACTTCAGGAAATGGAGAATATAAAGAAAAAGCTGAATATATCACAAATTATCTTATTGAGTTATTAAAAAAATAATATTGGAGTGTAAATAATTAAGATATAATCGACTCGCCAGCTCTCGACTCGCCAATCCCCTCCTCCAACCCAACAAACTCCCCAAATTAACCCGCCCAAACAATAGACAAAAAATTAAAATTGTGATATATTTGATAAAGTGCATTATACAATTATAACTTTATAGCCGAAATAGCTCAGCTGGTAGAGCAACCGCCTTGTAAGCGGTAGGTCGGGGGTTCAAGTCCTCTTTTCGGCTCCATAGATATTTCTATGGTATAATGTATGTACATTTGGGCAGATGGCGGAGCAGTCAAACGCATCGGTCTGTAAAACCGACGCCTTTTCAGGCTACGTAGGTGCGAGTCCTACTCTGCCCACCAAACATTTACCAAAATAGTTGCAAAATATTTTATTTTGTGTATACTATGTTGGTATTTATCTTATTATTAGGGGTGCATAGCTCAGTTGGTAGAGCAGAGGCCTTTTAAGCCTTTGGTCGGTGGTTCGAGCCCACCTGCACCCACATTTATAAAAAACATTTTTAATTATATATTATCCATACTTATTGTCGCCAAAAAAGTTTGGGATGAATAAGATGAGAGGTATCGTAGACAAAATATAAGCGACCTCGGGCAACATAGTTTTTTCGTATGGGCGACTTTATGTAGACTGTCCACACCCGTCGACTTCGTCACCACCCTCGCCAGCGAGGGACAATTTATTTATTTTATCTACGATCACCCCATCACCCTACCCCTAATATTGCTCCAAAATAAAATATATGTTATAATTGATTTAATATATATTTTAATATGATAATCAAAATACATACAGATGGAGCCTCTCGAGGTAATCCCGGGCCAGCTTCAATAGGAGTAGTAATAGAATTACCAGATGGGACAATCAAAACCCATCATCAAACTCTTGGTATAGCTACTAATAATTATGCTGAATATCAGGCAATTATAGTGGCTTTAGAAAAAGCCAAATCTCTAGTTGGTAAAACTAATACCAAAAAATATTCTATAAAATTATATCTTGACTCCGAACTTGCTCAAAAACAATTAACAGGGATATATGAATTAAAAGATGAAGCTATTCAAAAAGCTTTTATCAAAATTTGGAATCTTAGAATCAAATTTGGCTCAGTAGACTTTATTCACATTCGCCGTGAACTCAATAAACAAGCTGATGCCCTAGCCAATAAGGCTCTAGATGAAAATTAACATAAATAATAAATCTATGAATAGAACCATACAAAAAATCTTCGCTTGGACACTTATATTCTTATTCCTTATTATAGCTCCTGCTATTGTACTATATAGTATGGGATATCGTCTCAGTAAAGATAATACCGATGGCTCTATTCTAACTAGTACAGGAGGAATTAGGATTAATACTAGAATTCCTTATGAAATTGCAATTAATGATAAATTTGAATCCAAAAGCCCACTTCTCAAAGTAGGGTTGGCTCCTCAAGATTTGGATGTAGTTTTGTCTTTATCTGGTTATCAGTCATGGGCAAAAAAAATATCTATCAAACCATCTTTGGTACAATTAATTAGCGAAGTTACTCTTTTCCCAGAGAGGCCTAATTTAGAAAAATTTACCGATTTATCCCTAGCTCGTGATATCAATCGTGTGCCTGATGCTTCATCTATGCTTTATACATCTTATACACCTCAAGAGTCTGGACTTTGGTTATTGAACCTAGATACCAAACTTCGTAAAAGGATTACCGATAGCGTAGCTCTTGGAGGAGCTGATAATCAGGACTATTCCGATTTTGTTTGGGATGCTGCTGGGACTACTTTAGCTTTTAAAACCTCTGTTAATAATGTTTTTCAATATTTTGTCGTTATCAATGTAGACACTAATCCTGTAATCTTTAATTTTACCAATCTTATACCTATTGCTGATGTAATAGCAAATCCTGTTAAAGTTCTAAGTTTAGATACAGATAGATTATTCTTCACCCAAGCCGGAGCATTATATGAAATCAAACAACAGTTTAGTAATCGCTCTGAACCACTTGTAGGGGATATGGATCAGTATAGCTTTATTAGTAACAATATTTATTATACCTCTAGTAAAGACATATCTAAGAATTTAATTCGTATTTATAATATCGATACCAAACAAAATACTGTCATTAATACTCCAGATATGAGTATAAACAAATTATTTGTAAGTCCAAGTCAGGGGCATATTATACTCTTAGATGACAAACAACAAGCTTGGCTCAAATCTCTTGGCCTAAAGACCCCAGAATTCAACCAAATTTCAGAACTTAAAATTAAAGGTATACAATTTAGTCTAGATTCCAAAAAAGCTCTCCTAAAGGGTGAAAATACAATCTCTAAGCTATACCTTGATACAATAGAGGGCTATAAATCTAGACTTGAAGGAGATTTTGATACTTTATATACCTCCAATGATACTATTACCAAGTCTGAATTTTGGGAGCCAAATTCTGAATATGTAATATTTGTAGAAAACAATACTCTTAAAGCAGTAGAGTCAGATACTCGTGGTAATATTAATAGCTATACTCTATTAGATAATGCCAAAAACTTTATTTCTATTAGAATTGGCAATGATGCTAGGACTTTAATTAGCAATCCGGAAGATGAAATTCAATATTTCCAATTTCCTATTCGAACTCCTTTGATTAATTTTAATAATAATTAATATTGATATTACCATATTGAAAAAATTTTTAATATGTCATAATAAATTTTATGTCCTACTATATGAATTTATATGGAATTCACTATAATATCTGATAGGGTTAAGAATACACTCTCTATAGCTTTAGAGTATAAAAAAGCGGTATTACAGTGGAATATACGTAAAATACATGGACAAATCCAGCCATATAGGCTCTCATATCCCAAAAAACCTACAATAAACGAAATACTACAAAAATTAAATACAACTCAATCTGAGCTCTCTAAGACTGAATTAAAACAAATTGAATTTATAATCACTAATCTATAAATGCTTTCCTAACTTTGAGAAAGCATTTTTATATAATATAAACCAAAAAGAGGGTTTCCCCTCTTCTCTGATTTGATTTATCTCTTTGCCCACTGTGGAGACTTTCTTGCTTTTTTGAGTCCTGGTTTCTTTCTTTCTTTTCCTCTAGGATCACGAGTTAGATAATTATTATCTTTAAGTTGCTTTTTTAGACTTTCATCATATTTTACAAGAGCTCTGGCTAAACCTAATTGAATAGCATCAGCTTGTCCTGTTACGCCTCCTCCTGTAACTTTGACAGTTATATCAAAATTTTCAACTCCTAATACTGATAGAGGTTTGATTACATTATTCTGATGATCCGATAGGTCAAAATATTCTTGAAGAGATTTGTCATTAACTATAATACTATGTTCTTTTTTACGAGATAAAGTAACTCTTACTCTAGCAGTAGCAGCTTTTCTTCGTCCTACTCCTTCATAATAATGACTTGCTTTGTTTGTAGTAGTTGTAGCCATAAATTATTTCGTTATATCATTCTTATGTAATACCAATCTAGCTAACATTTTAGCTCTTAGTCTATTTTTTGGAAGCATACCATATATAGCTTTTCTTAATACTTCTCTTGAATCTTTAGCCATTTGTTTATCTGCGGTGATAGATTTGATTCCTCCTGGATATCCAGTATGTCTATAATATGTCTTAGAAGCTAGTTTATTAGGATGAATAGATAATTTATTAGTATTATATACTATAACTTTAGCTCCCCCATCTATATGATATTCAAAATTAGCTGAGTTTTTACCCATCAAAAGGGTAGCAACTTCAGTCGCTAAGGCTCCTAACCTCTTATTATCTGCATCAATGGTAATAATTTCTCTCTGCATATTATATTACTTAACTAATTCAATGATAGCCATTTTACTAACATCACTTGTTCTTACTGGGGCTTTGATAATTCTAGTATACCCACCAACTCGATCTGCATAGCTAGGAGCAATTTCATCAAATAATTTATGGGTAGCGCCTTGAGTCAAAAATCTAAGAACATATCTTCTAGAAGCTAGAGATCCTTTTTTAGCATGAGTTACCATTCTCTCTACAAACGGCTTTAGAGCTTTAGCTTTAGCCTCTGTAGTAGTGATAGCTCCACGAGTAATCAAATCATTAGAAAGACTTCGCAAAAGTGCTTTCCTTTGCTCTCTATTTCTTCCAATCTTATGTAACTTATTTCCCTTATTCATAATCGTGTGATCCTGTTAATGTTTTGCATTGTACCTTATTTTTGGTTTTTATGCAAGAGTAATATCATATTTAGCTATTTGGTCAGCTAATTTTTTGAGTGCACTAGCTGATACACCTTTGATAGCTAACAAATCTTCTTGTGTGAATTGAGCTAACTGAGCAATATTTTTAATTCCAGAAGTCTCTAGAGCTTTGATAGTTCTCTGAGATAAGTCTAGAGTTGAAATTTTTATACTAGAGGTTTCAATATCTAAAGCAGGTTTCTCTTCCTTTACCTCTTCTACCTGAGCTCCATCAACTGTTAGAGCATTGAATTGTTCTACTAGAATACTAGCAGATTTATTGATAACTTCTAGTGGGCTAATTGTACCATCAGTCTTGATATTGAATACAACTCGATTATAGTTGGTCTTATCTCCTACTCGAGTATCTTCTACATCATAAGAAACTCTAATTACTGGGGTAAAAATTGAATCAACAGCAATAATCCCTACCTCTCCCTGTACATCTTGTTCTATATCTTTTCTAAATCCAAACCCTTTCTCAATAATTAATTCCATTTCAATTTTGGCATCTTTACTAGTTAATGTCAAAATTGGAGCTTCTGGATTAACTATAGTAACTCCTCCAGGTAATTTTAAATCTGCTCCAGTCACAACTTTAGCTCCTTGAGCTTTGAGTGTTAATATAGTTGGAGAATCTATAATAGCATCAAACCTTAAAGCCTTAATATTAAGGGTAATATCCAAAATATCTTCTAAAACATTAGGAATAGTGGTAAATTCATGACTTACACCCTTAATGCTGTATCGAGTGACAGCAACACCTTCTAATGAAGACAACATAACTCGTCTTAATGAATTAGCTATAGTAACTCCATAACCTGGATTCAATGGCTCAATAGCATATATAGCTTGTGATGGACTTATTTCTTGTACTAGTACAGGGGTTTTGGGAAGAATGATATGATTAGACATAAGAGTATTTGATTATTATTATCGGGAATAATACTGAATCACTAGGGCAATATCGAAGTTCTGACTCAATTCTTCTACTCCTGGAGTGTGAGCGACTTCAACAATTTGATTTTTCTTGTCCAAAGTCAGCCAAGATGGAAGATCTGAGTCTTTTAACTTATCTTTATATTCTGCAACTAACTTAGATTTGGTAGCAGAATAAGTAATTTGATCTCCTGTTTTAACCATAAAGCTAGGAATAGTAACCTTCTTACCATTAACTAAAATATGACTATGTGAAATCATTTGTCTAGCTTGATCTCTAGTATATGCCATATTAGCTCTATATACAACATTATCTAGTCTAGTTTCTAAAATTCTTAGTAAAGCAGTAGGTGTAGGCTCAGCATCAGCTAGAGCTTTTTCATAAAATCTACGGAATTGCTTTTCACGAAGTCCATATACATATTTCACTTTCTGCTTTTCTTGAAGCTGTTTTCCAAATTCAGAGGCAGATCTACGCCTTTTAGCACCATGCACTCCAGGAGCTTTAGCTAATCTTTCATCGGTAATCTTTACCTCAGGGAAGATTCTCTCTCCGAATTTTCTACAAATTTTAACTTTCTTACGACTATACATATGCTCTTATAAAATATATTATACTCTTCTTGGTTTACGAGGACGAGTTCCATTATGAGGCACTGGGGTCAAATCTTTGATAGACATAATATTAAGCCCAGCCCCTGCTAACCCTCTAATAGAAGCCTCTCTTCCTGGACCAACACCTTTAACAATAACTTTTATATCTTGAAGTCCTGTCTTTTTGACTTTTTCTACAACAGTTTTTGCTACCATAGTTGCAGCATAAGGGGTAGCTTTTTTAGCTCCTTTAAACCCCAAAGAACCAGATGATGACCAAGCTAGGGTGTTTCCAGACAAATCAGCCAGGGAAACCATTGTATTATTATAAGTAGATACAATATAGGCAGTACCTCGAGAAACCTTCTTTTTTGAAGAAGTTTCCTTTACTCCCATTTTTAGTGAAGATACTGAATCTCCTTTTTGTGCTACACGCTTCTTTCCCATATAAAAACTTACTTAATGATTATGTCTTTTCAACTTTTCTTCGTCCACTACCCATAGTACGAACTACATTACCACGAATAGTTCTAGAGTTGGTTTTGGTTCTACCTTTGATTGGAAGCTTTTTGGAATGCCTACTTCCTCGATATGAGTTAATATCTTTGAGTCGCTTTATATTATTAGCAACTTCTCTTCTCAAGTCTCCTTCAATTTTATAATTTTTTTCAATACATTCTTTTAATAAAGCAATTTCTTTTTCATCCAAATCTTTTGCTTTTTTATAAGGATCAATTCCTGTAATAGCTAGTACTTTTTGAGAACGAGTAAGACCAACACCATAGATATAGGTCAAAGCTATTTCGACATTTTTATAATCTGGGATGACAACTCCTGAAATTCTTACCATAATTTAATAAATCTTATATTATCCTTGTCTTTGCTTGTGGCGAGGATTAGCCTCACAAATAACACGAATTACTCGCCTTCGCTTAATAACTTTACACTTAATACATCTTTTCTTGACTGAAGCTTGAACTTTCATATAGTATCTTAATTTCTCCTAGTAATTCTACCCTGTGTCAAGTTATAAGCACTTAACTCAACAGTCACTTTATCTCCTGGCAAAACCTTAATGTAATGCATTCGCATTTTACCAGAGAGATGTGCTAAAACTTCCGAATTGTTTTCTAATATAACACGAAAGGTTGTATTTGGCAAGACTTCACTAACGGTACCCTCTTGAATTAGGAGGTTTTTTGAGTTCAAATCTTGACTTTCGGGCATAAATTATACAACTCTATATAAATGATATACATTTAATTATATTATATTCTAATTCTTTTGTCAATAGCGTGTACGAGTTGAGGTAAACGTAGACAAAAGAAATTATATTACTAGCCTAATACCAGCAAATTAGTGTAGTAATTGTCCTCCCTTTGGAGGACAAAAGTAAGAATTCTTTTGTTACTAAAATGCAAACGACGATAAAACCATATCTACATAAATCATCATTTATCCACTATGCTTCTCATCTTATTCAATTGATAAAATAGATTAAATATATATGTATAATGTCTTAAACCTATAGGTTCATATTTTATTGAATTATTGCATTGTTAAAGTCTAACATAAGCTGAGTCACCCTATTGTCAAGCTTATTTAAATCTAAAGCCTCTCCAACACTATAAAAAGATACTATTGATTGATTTACTGCAACTCCATCGGTTGGTCCGTCTCTAAATAATAATAGATTGGTTTCAAGAGGAGTCCCAGAAACATTATTAATTTGATTTGTAAGTGAATTATTTCTATATTCAAAAGAATCTGAGTTATTTCTTGAGTGACCTATAAATCCAATTACAGCATTGTTAAAGTAAGCATTACCTCTATTTCTAACTGCAGCTGAACTTATAGTATTTCTTGGATCTGTTAGATTAAATGTACCCAAAACAACCCCACTTGAGTAAGCGGACACATATAAAGCATTGTGATTATTGTTCTGAGGATCTGCATTATTAAGTCTATTTATTCGTAAATAATTCTTACCATTACTACGTAAACCTTGTTTTCTATCATATGTCCATCCCCCATCTGTACCGGTAAATTGGAATTGAGTTGGAGATACACCAACCAAAGGAATCAGAGCTCCATTTATAGTCCTAGCACCAGAAAATATAGCAGAAGACTTAATTGATTCCCATATACCATCAGATTTACATCCTATTATAAAATTAGTTATCGCAGACCTTACCTTGGGTTCTAATGATTGTCCGTCAGCAGACTGTACAGCTAAAATATATGCAGCCGCGTCTTTATCAAAAAAGTTAATAGCGACCTCTCTTTGCTCAGCACTTTTGGCCCAAACACTAATACTATCGTTAATTGGATTTATTGCTATAAAATAGTTGTTGCTATTAGGATCTTTGGGGATACGATTAATATAATTAGGGACTAATATACTCAAATTTACACAATTTGTATCAATAATTTCTCCACATATTTCTTTATATGTTCCAGATTCTATACCAGTTGGGTATTCACCTGAATTCTTAGTAGCATATGATTCTAAAGATTGCTGTATATCTGCAATATCTTTTTGCCTAGTCAAATCTCTGCCTTGTCCCAGTTGACGATTTGGATTAATAACTACTAATGTTATAGCCCCTAATATACCAATTAAACTTATAGTTAATAATATTTCTAGTAGAGTGAATCCTTTATATCTGTATTTTTTTTCATATATATTTTTTTTAATAATAATAATTTTAGTATAGTATTATTATTTTTGTCTGTCAAATTTTTGTGCTTTATATAAAAAATAAAATACCCTTCCTTCTCCTTCTTAACTCTGTTAGTGTAAAGGGGGGTAAGAGTATCTTATTTGTCTCTATTTCCGACAACCTCTTTATATATTTCGAGATTGCCAGAAAGTAGATATTCTTATCTAATCTTTGGCTAACGCCTTTTTATTTTTACCAAAGGTGCAAATTTGTGAGTGTTGCTTTGTTTATATTTTACTTAAACGATTATTGGTGTGAGTTTATATTTATGATTGTAAAGATTAGAGCAAGAATTCAATCACAAGTACTTTTATAACTATATTTAAATTTTATACTTGTGATTGTATGATTACTCTAGCACCTTACTCTTATATTTTATCAGAGTAAACAAATGTATACTAGAGAAGTTATCCACAATTATCTAATTTTATTTAAAATGTATTTCATAGAGTCCTGAGAAGAAGCTATCAGAACATAATTTTCATAACTTGACACATCCACAGAATCAGACGGAGAAGTATAATTATAATAATAATTTTCAAATACTTTACCTGAATTATTAGTAATAATAGATTTTTTAATTTCTGGAGAACTAACTATTCTGGAAGGCAAATTGATAGAAAATCCAGCTAAATCACGAGGAATAGAATTAGACCAATTATCTACAAAAACTTTTGCATCTTGCACTTCTGCCAAACCTAATACTGCGATTAATTTATATACCCCCTGTTGATTATAAGCATAAAACCTATAATCACTAATAGTTCCTACGGAAGGTATAGTAATACCAAATACATCGGCTGTGTCTATTAAATTAACTGTGGTATTATCTTTGGTTAGATTTAACTGTATTAAAGTGTCTTTTTTGTCTGTTAATACAGTTGCAATAGTTCTTCGAATTGGCTCTGAGTCCACAAAAGCTATATCTACTACAGAATCTTGAGTCAATGGAGAAATAAACTCCTGACTTAGCTCCTCAGGCCCAGTATCAGTAGTGGTGTCTGTAGAGTTATTATCTGTATTAGTATCATTATTATCTGCTACATTGATAGCAGTATTATTTGACATATTAAAATAAAAATACAAACCTCCACCAATAAGCCCTAATAATATTACAACTATTAAAGCCGAAAATAATCCTTTGCTTGATTTTTTTGGGCTTATAGATGGGGTATCGTCCTGCAAGTTAAGACTATTTATATCAAAGGGGATAGTTTGATTATTAGACTCTGCTTTTGGAGGCAACCCTGAAGTATCCTGATTAATAGAAGATGTGTCTAATTGAGCTCCTGCTATAGGATTAATATTGTTAGTATTATTTGAATTTTCTAGAGGCAAATCTATGCTATCATCTAAAACTGAGAATCCTGATTTACTCTCAACAGGAGTTTGAGTGGTGGGCTTGAATTCAGCATTATTGACCGTAGTATTACTGTTTGTCATATTACTCCAAGAGTAATTGGGTTGTGGCTTTGTGGTAGGATTGTTGTTTACTTCTGGAATATCTTGCTTGAAAAATTGAGGATTAGTATCAGAGTCAATATTAAGAGCCGATACTGTAGGAGTTGAGACATTATTCGGTTGAGTATTAATAGGCTCTGGTCTTGCTTGAACAAAATTACCAGCTTGTTGCAATCTGTCTTGAGGGTTAGATTTAGTCACTTCCAAATCGGTCTTGAGTGTTCTGAGTTGTCCTGGAATTTGGTTTTGTGAGTTTTGATTTTGATCTGCCATATTGTTATAATTTATGTCTTTAATAATTAATTATTCAAGATAAGGTACTAAGCTTATTTTGCCATCTATATCTACTTTTTTAACTTTTACCCTTATACTTTGGTTTAATTGTATCACATCTTCTACATTATTGATATGTTTGTCTGAAAGTTCAGAAATATGAATAAGACCATCTATATTTCCTTTTATATTTACAAAAGCTCCAAATGGCATAATTTTGACTACTTTTCCATCAAATATATCACCTTCTTTTGGTTCATAGACTAATTCTAATATTTTATCTGTGGCTTGCTTTACTTTAACTAAATCTTCTCCTGTGACAAAAACCTGTCCATTATCTTCTATATCTATCTTGACACCTGTATCATCTATGATTGCATTGATTGTTTTTCCTCCTGCTCCAATTACGTCTCTGATTTTATTAGGATTAATCATAAATGCTTCAATTTTGGGAGCGTGTTTAGAAACCTCTTTTCTAGGTTCATTGATAGTCTGTGCTAAAGTATCAAGAATAGTGAATCTAGCTATTTTAGCCGCTTCTAAGGCTTCAGAAAACATCTCTGATGACATACCTTTTCCTTTGATGTCCATTTGAATTGCATTCACTCCATTTATAGTTCCTGCTACTTTGAAGTCCATTTCACCAAAATGATCCTCTAGTCCCTGGATATCAGTGAGAATTTTATATTTACCATCTTGCTCTACAATACCCATAGCAATTCCCGCAACTGGGGCTACAATAGGAACACCCGCTGCTAGCAAAGCTAATGTCGATGAACATACACTAGCCATAGAAGAAGAACCATTAGAACCTAACACTTCAGTCACTATTCTAATTGTATAAGGAAAATCTTCTATCGATGGGAGCACCCCTTCCAGAGCCTTTTCTGCTAGAGCTCCATGACCAATCTCTCTTCTACCAGGTCCTCTCAATTGACCTACTTCTCCTACTGAAAATGGAGGAAAATTATAGTGATGCATAAATCTTTTTTTGATTTCATCTTTCATCTCATCTATAATCTGGGCCTCTCCTGGAGAACCTAGAGTTAATATAGACAAAGTTTGAGTAGCACCTCTGTTAAATAAAGCTGAACCATGTACTCGTGGTAAGATATCTATTTCTGAACTTAAATCTCTAATTTGATTTATAGACCTACCATCTGGCCTTAATTCTTGATTTAATATTCCCTCTTTAAACACTCGATTTAATTCTTGGTCTAAGGTATATTCCACCAAATCTCTATGCTCAGGATAAGTTTGGTTTAGCTCTGATAATAATTGATGGTGTGCCTGTTTAGTAGAAATAGAGTCTCCATATACCGCCGGTTCTAATCTACCGTTTAGAATTTTTTTGATTCCATCTATAATTTCTGAGTTTGATTCTGATTTAATAAAATCTCGCTTAGCAACTCCAACTTCAGAGACAATAGTATTTTGGAATTGAATCATTTTATTAATCTCGGGACTAACAACATTAAAAGCTTCTAAAACAGTAGTCTCTGGAATTTGACCACCTCCAAACTCCATCATTACCAGCCGATTTTCGGAATTAAGAGTAATAATAGTATCAAAATCTCCAACCTCTCTTTGTTCAAAAGATGGGTTTATAATTATCTGACCATTAACAGAGGCTACTCTAAGTGCTGATACTGGACCATTCCATGGAATATCAGATATAGACAAAGCTAAAGAAGCTCCAAATAAAGCTATTGCATCAGGATCATTACTATCATCCATAGATAGAGTAGTAACTACTACTTGAATTTCATTACGAAGAGAGTGGTCAAAAAATGGCCTTATAGCTCTATCTACCAGTCTACCTGTTAGAATAGCTTCATCACTTGGCCTACCTTCTCTTTTTACAAATCGGCTACCTTTGATTTTATTATTAGCATAAAACTTCTCCTGATAATCTACAAATAATGGTAAATAATTAGAGCTGACTGGTTTATCAGACATTACTGCCGTTACTAAAACCGTAGTCTCTCCAAGAGACACCATTACAGATCCATTAGCCTTTTTAGCTAGTTTGCCGATTTCTACTGTAAGATTTTGTCCGGCTATTTGTGTTTGATATGTTTTGAAATTCATATTAATAGGGTGAGGCTATGCTCGAAGCCCAAGTTCTTTGACCGTTTTTTCAAATAGATTTAAATCTGTTTTTTTGAGATAAGCTAAAAGCTTTTTTCTCTGAGACACTAATTGAATCAAACCTTTTCTAGAATGAAAATCTTTACGATTTACTTTTAAATGCTCGGTTAAATATAAAATTCTCTCTGTTATCAAAGCAATTTGTACTGGAGCCGACCCATTATCTCCTTCGTGGGTCTGGAATTTACTAATAATTTGCTCTTTTGAGGCTGAGTTTAACATAGATTAAATATATTACCTTAATAGTTGATATAAATATAGCATAATTTGAATTTTATTGCAAGAGGAAGGGGGAGGGGGAGGGGGAGAGGGTGAATTGTGAATGGTGAGTTCATGGGGGCGAAGTTTCAGTTGTATATGTTTTATCTCCCTTTGTAGGGATTACGCGCAGGGGAATGGTGAATAGAATATAATCTTTGAACTCTATCAACATCCTGCCTTACGGCCACCTCCTCCAGAAAAACCAAAAAGCACTCCATCTAAAGAGAGCTTTTGGCAGTGGTGAAAAGATTATTTATTTAGCCCACTTAGATTTACTAGCATTCCAAGCTCCAATACCTCCACGGGAGATTTTGAAAGCCATAGCCTCAACATTGGTTTTAGCGTCAAACGGAGTTACCCATTCTCGACCCATTTGTTTCAATGTACCAGCCCAAGTACCTCGAATAAACTGTCCACAACCAGAAGCGGTAGAGTTTTTGTTCTTAGCTAAGGCATTACCTCCAGACTCAGCTTTAATAATTCTAGTCATCAAGTCAGCATCAAC
>JBEAQD010000045.1:0-44863 GCA_041164045.1 Candidatus Parcubacteria bacterium | reverse complement strand
GAAATTTTATTAAAAGAGCGAGAAAATTTATTATAAACTATCTTTGAAAATATCAGCTATAGTATCATTAATATCTTTGGGCCCATCATCAATGTCTGATTCTATATTATTGCTAGTATCTATATCCATCATATTATTTGGATTTACCTTTTGAGTGATAAAATTTAAGCCTATTATTGATGGATTATGTTCTACTAGATGTTCTAGAATAAGATTGGTATTTTTCTCTAATCTAGACCGATAAAAATCAGAATCTACTGCAATAGTGATAATATTATCTATAATTTCAACTGGTTGAGTTTGGGCAAAAATTATAGCTAAGCTTTTATTAGTCTTGGTGAGGATTTTATTAATATTTGGGTAGAGTTTATATATAGCATAGATGTCTCCGGCTTCTAGCTTTTCTTGGACGATGGTAGTAGTAGGAGTTTTGGAAATTGATACGGTAGAAGTACTTGTTTGTTTAGTCTTAGATTGAATATTAGGGTCTGGTTTAGATGGTTTTATGTTTGGTGTAGGCTCAGAGGAAGTAGTTTTTATTAGCTCCAAGTCAGGTTTATGAGGAGACTCAGATATAGTATTGGAGTTATTGATATCATATATATCCCAAATTTTAGCTATGATTAACTCTAAAGGTAAATATGGCAAATAAGCAGAGTGAGTTTGAGACTTGATTGATTCTAAAGCCTGAATAAAGTCTCTAATATATAGTTTATTTATGTTTTTAGCTATTATTTCTAATTTATTATACTCATCATCTAATAGGGAGTCTTTAGTAATTAGAGTTGGATTAATTTGCATCAAAAAAACATTATGACTAATATTCAATAAGTTTACAATTAACTGCTCCATGGCATACCCATCTTTGTATAGCTTATGTATATGCCTTATAGATTCATATAATTTAGTATTAGATAATAGTTCTAATAAGGTATAAGCTTCAAAATAGGAGTTTTTACCCAAAATAGAAGAAGCGAAATCTAATGTAATATCATCATTACCTCCTGAGATTAATTTACCCAAAATGCTCTCAGCATCACGGGCGCCTCCCATTGCCTGTAAAATAATCTGATTGACAACTTGCTCATCAATTTTTATTTTTTCCTGTTTCGCAATAAATAGAATTTTATGTTTTAGTTCAGCATAAGATAATGGTTTGAAATCAAATTTTTGAACTCTGGAGAGAATAGTTGGTATCATTTTATGAGCATCCGTAGTAGCTAAGATAAAAATGGTATTATGCGGTGGCTCCTCTAATGTCTTCAAGAGTGCATTAGAAGCATCTTTGGTCAACATATGAGCCTCATCGATAATATAAATTTTATATCCATTTTTTTGAGAAGGAGCGAACCGAATAGCTTCTTTTAAGTTTCTAATCTCATCAATCCCACGATTAGAAGCTGCATCAATTTCGATTAAATCGATAAAAGAATTATGATTAATAGATTTACAATTTTCACATTGATTACAAGGCTCAGCCGAATTGTCTGGACGATTAGTACAATTCAAAGCCTTAGCAAATATTCTTGCCATAGTGGTCTTGCCAGTCCCTCTTGGACCACTAAATAGATAAGAATGCACAGTGCGATTATTGAGAATCGCATTTTGTAAGGTGGTCTTGATGATTTCTTGACCTATAACTTGTTTGAAATTTTGAGGTCTATAAGTACGATATAAGGCTGGCATAAAAATATGATTTTATTTATTAAAGACAAAAAATTTATATCCAATAAAGCTTACTATCATTGAACCAGCTGTCCCTAATATTTTACCAATAACTGCCGGATCAATCAAGAAAGGAATAAAAGAGAGAGTTATGGTAGCGGGTAATAGTCCAATTGTAATTCTCAAGATACTAGTATTAACCAAAAACCCAAACAAATTGACTATTAAGAATCCAGACACTTCCTTGGTGTTAGTCTTAGATTTGTGTTGAAAAGTAAAGTGTTTATTAGCAAAATAACTAAATATAATAGCTACTATAATTGCAATTAAATTAATTAATATTATCCAATCAGACTGATTATCAATTTTGAATATATATTTCAAAAATATGAATACCCCGATATCTATCGAGGTATTCAGTACTCCAATTATCCCAAATATTATAATTTCTCTAAAATTTACCAAGGCTGTATCTTTAACTCTTCCTCATCTGACTCTGTATCACTATAAACAGTCTCTTTATCATTCACTGAATCTGAGCTTTCTTCAGATTTAGTAGAAACATCAGGAGTAGATGGCTGATAGTTAGTAACAGTAGTATTGGTCATTTGTGATGGAGCATTAGGGTTTACAATTCCAAGTGTCTGAGAGCTAACTACATTTTCAATAGCAGCCCACTCACTTTTTTTGGTTAAGGGAGTTAAAATAGTTACTTCATCTCCAGGAGATAGTCTGAAATAGGTAACTGATGCAGTTAACAATCTATATAATTCTTCACCAACTTTTGCAAAGTAACTGTTGTCTTGATAGGTAATAACTCCAATAGCTCTTCTGCGAGGAGCTGGTCCAATTTGCTTATAAATAAAAGCTCCATCAGCAGTAATTGTAAGCTTTAGTTGATCTCCTTCAATTAACTTAGACTTACTAGCATAGTTAGCTGGTACAGGGTATTGTTTTTTGTTTTCATCTACCATATATTCTCCAGTAAATTCTCCCAATACAATTTTTTCTGCTTGTCCAGCTACACTTACATAAGGTTGGCTAGCTCCAGCAACTTGAGCTAGCATAGCCCTTGCTTGATTTAACCTAGCTTCTGCTTCTTTTACAATTTGTTCTAGTTCGGCAATTTGTTGAGATTTGTCGTCTGAGTTATTCATATCATTAATATTTGATTTTGATATTGCTAATACTTTTACAGTATAACATATTTCCAAATTATTGACAAGGGGTTTATAGACAGGTATACTAATACAGTTATCCATAATCATAAATATAGCTGGTGTGGTGGAATGGTAGACACGAAGGACTCAAAATCCTTTGGAGGCAACTCCGTAACGGTTCAAGTCCGTTCACCAGCACTAAATAAAAAAACTCTCAAAGAATTGGGAGTTTTTTTTATTTCTGGAGGACGGACAGGGAGGGGGGCGGGGAAACGGGAGTTTCCCGTGGCGGAAATACTAAAACCGAGGGGTTTTAGAGAGCATTAGCGACGTCTGTTGCACCAGCACTAAAAATAAAAAACCCACTTTCAGTAGTGGGTTTTTTATTTTGGCTAGTGAATGGATAGGGAGGTGATTATAACCCAAATCTACCTTTGGTCGCATTGAAGTTCTGTTGGATTTCACTTGAGCTTAAAGCCCTATCATAAATCATAACATTATTCATATTTATTATGTCAGATGGATATCCTGGCAATAAGTTTATATTAGATGAACCGGTTTGTTTGGGGAATGAAACAGAGCTCATTGACACCTGTGTTCCATTTACATATGATCTAGCAGTTGCTCCATCTTTTGTAACTCCAACAATAAACCAAGAATTGAGTGAAAAATTTCCACTAGATCCTGTTTGTCCAAAATCAGCACCTGTATTACCTGGGTTATATCTCCAGTGAATAATTCTATTACTAGGGTATCTCCAAATTCCAGGACTTCTGTCTCCTGAGCTACCATTATGTTCAAATATTTTGTTCCAAGCACCTGTCCAGCCTTCAGGAAATGTTGTCGTACTATTGAATTTTATAGTAAAAAATATAGAGTGATAATCAGTATTTAATATGTTACCAACAGAAGAAGCTGGGGATGTCCATGTGGCTCCAGATCTAATTCCATTTATACTATCAATAAATATAGCATTTCCTGTAAAATGCCTGCTACCTCCACTCAAATCAAACCAAGTATTTCCTGTACCTGGATAGCTATTTTTATATCCTGTGTCTAAATATAGTACAAGTCCATCTGTAACTATATTTTCAAAATTTTGCTTTTCCAAACCTTTTACAAAAGTTGTATCATTCAATCTCCTGACTCCTCCAATTCCAATTTTTCCATTAGAATCTTTAACCACATAAAAACCACTATTGTTAGTATCTGTAGAATATTCTGGTATTTTAGACAGATATATCGGAACCAATATATCTGTAGAAAGATTGATTTGATTAAAATTAGTACAATTTGGAGATGAGGTTTTACAGATATAAGCAGAACTATTATTAGGCATATTTTTGATTGCCTCGGGATAGGTATTATTTTTGAGGGCATATTGTTCTAAAGCTTGATAGATTGTTAGTGCATCTGCTTCCCTTTGATTATCTTGAACTTCAGATAAAATATTACTTGGGTTTATAGAATTTACTAATATTGCAAATAATATAGATAATAGGGTAATAGTTAGTAATATTTCTAGTAGAGAAAATCCTTTGTGATTAATATGTTTCATTTTTATAATTTTAGCTAATTATAATTAGTATATCATAAAATAATTATTGAGTGTATAGCTTGTCTGTGATATACTTAAATTATATAAAATTATGTATAAATATGTTGGATATATCATATATTAAAGCTAATCGTGAATTTATAATTGAAGTTGCCAAGAATAAAAAAGTCTCAATAGATATAGATTATTTATTAAGTTTATATGAGCAGAGGCAAAATTTTTTACAACAAATTGAAGCTTTGAGGGCTGATAAAAACTATATTGCTGAGCAAATGAAGCAAATGGCCACCCTTACAGATTCTGAAAAACAAAATTTAATCCAAAAAGGTAAAGATGTCAAAGATAAATTACAGACTTTAGAAGCAGAATTTACTAAAATTGATGATACTTATCAGGAGGAGATGTACAAAGTGCCTAATATATACTCTGATGACACACCAGTTGGTTTGTCTGAGGATGAAAATGTAGTCTTAAGGCAAGTAGGGGAGAAGCCAGAATTTACATTTACTCCATTAGAGCATTGGCAGCTCGGTAAAAATTTGAATCTGATAGACACTGAAAAGTCAGCCGAAGTTTCAGGGTCTAGATTCGCTTATCTTAAAGGTGATTTAGTGCTTTTGCAATTTGCTTTAATTCAATGGGTGATGTCTACATTGAGAAATAGTAATGCAATTCAAGAAATTATGCATCAAGCTGGTCTAGGTAATATACCTAATAAGACTTATACAGCAGTTATTCCTCCAGTTTTGATGAAGCCAGAAGTAATGAAGCGAATGGGAAGACTTGATCCGATTGATGATAGGTATCAGACTACGGAGGATGGGCTGATGCTAGTCGGTAGTGCTGAGCATACTTTAGGCCCATTACATATTGATGAGGTTTTAGATTATAGAGATTTGCCTCTAAGATATGTTGGGTATTCTACTGCTTTTAGAAGAGAGGCTGGGACTTATGGTAAAGATATGAAGGGGATTCTAAGACTTCATCAATTTGATAAAATTGAAATTGAAGTCTTTAGCGATAAGGATTCAGGATTTGCTGAGCAAGATTTGATCCTGGCAATTCAGGAATATCTTATGCAACAATTGGAACTTCCCTATCAAGTGGTGCTCAAATGTACAGCCGATATGGGTACTCCAGATATTAGAGCTTATGATATAGAGACTTGGTTGCCGGGGCAGAATCAATATCGTGAAACCCATACTTCAGATTATATGGGAGACTTTCAGGCTCGTAGATTACAGACAAGATATAAAGACAGTGAGGGTAACAAACATTTTGTACATATGAATGATGCCACCGTTTTTGCCATTGGTAGAATATTGATTGCGATTATGGAGAATTATCAGCAAGCTGATGGAAGTATTGTGATACCAAAAGTTTTGAGGTCATATCTTGCCAAAGAAACTATTACCAAAAACCAATAGTATATGAATAAATTACTTTATACTTTAATTATATTATTTCTAACTATTCTGCCAATCAATGCCTTTGCTCAAGAGACAGAGGATTTTATGAATGATAATACAGAAGTAATGGAAATAGATGGTGAAAGTATATCTAGCGAGAATAATAGCTTTGAGGAGAATCAATATACAGAGCCAGATGCTTTTTATAGAGCAGAAGTTCAGGCGGTAGAGAGTAGTGAGGGAGAGTTGCTTGGCCGTAAATTAATTACTCAAAAATTAACTTTAAAAATTTTAGATAAAGATAAAAAAGGAGAAATTATAGTTGTAGAAAATGGAGGAGGGACAGATCTGCAAGAAAGTCAACTTTATAAAAAAGGAGATGTGCTAGTAGTGGTAGAGACTAAAGTTGCTGACAAAGCACAATATTATATTCAGGATAGATATAGATTACCAGGATTATTGGGGATGGTCATATTCTTTTTGATATTAACTATAATCTTTGCAGGTAAACAAGGTATTGGCTCAATGATAGGGTTAATTGCTAGTGTAGGAGTTTTGGTGGGATATTTGGTACCTTCTTTATTAGGTGGGCAAAACCCTGTTTTGGTAACATTTATAGCTAGTTTTACAATTATTACTCTGACTATTTTTGTCTCTCATGGATTTAGAGTTCGTACCTTTATAGCCTTTGCTAGTATGAATATAACTTTAATATTAGCTTATATAATATCTGCTGTTTTTGTCTATCTAGCTCATATGTTTGGTGTTGGAAGCGAGGATACTTTTTATCTAGCATCTATTACTAATGTTGATTTGGACTTACGAGGAATATTATTAGCGGGAGTAATAGTAGGTATGTTAGGAGTATTGGATGATGTCACTGTAGCTCAAGCAGCTACTATAGATGAGATTAAGAGAGCCAATCCCAAAACTAAATTCAAACAATTATATCAGGCTGGGATGTCAGTTGGTAGAGATCATATCGCCTCTCTAGTTAATACTTTGGCTTTAGCCTATGTTGGTTCTAGCTTGCCTTTATTCTTACTATTATATATCAATAGTGCTAATGTGCCAATTTGGGTCACTCTCAACTCCGAGTTTATCGGACAAGAATTAGTCAGAACATTGTCTGGAAGTATTGCGATTATACTCGCCGTCCCCATCACTAGCTTGATTGCAGCTAAAGTTTTTGATAATTATATTCACAAACCCAGAGCCAAAGCAGAGCCAATTCATCATGGGCATAGTCATTAGAGTGATATTTTATTTGAATTTTGTCTATAAATATGTTATAATTAAAAAGAATTATAAATTTAAGATATAGATATGGATGCAACAGAAAATAATTTAATCGGAAAAGTTATAGTTATAATTACAGTTTTAGTAGTAGCTGGAGCTGTATTCTGGGGGATTAGAACCCAAGACTCTGGTTCTCGTAATGTTAATGTAGAGGTAACTGATGAGGATACCTATCTTGGGAACAAAGATGCTAAAGTTACCTTAGTAGAGTATTCAGATTTTCAATGCCCAGCTTGTAAAGCCTATGAGGACATTGTCAAAGAAATTAGAGATGCTTATAGTGTAGAAGATTTGAAAATAGTGTATAGACACTTTCCTTTAAGAAGTATCCATCCTAATGCTGATTTAGCTGCACAAGCTGCTGAGGCTGCTGGAGAAGAAGGTAAATTCTGGGAAATGAAAGATGAACTTTTCAAAAATCAAGCTGAGTGGTCCAAAGAAAAAGATCCCCGAGGTCTATTTGGAGCTTATGCTAAAGCTATTGGTCTTGATGTAGCAGAATTTGACGAGGATTTATTGCCAGAAGATGATGCTAAAGAAAGAGTAGAGAAGGATTATCAATCAGGAGTCGCTCTTGGAATAAATTCTACCCCAACCTTTATCTTAAATGGAGTTATTATCAAAAATCCTCAAACTGTAGATGAGTTCAAGGCTCTAATAGATGCAGAATTAAATAAATAAAGCTAGCTAAATGTTACAAAAACCAGACTTTGAACATGTAGTTCTAGTAACAGAGCTCGATGAAGTAATAGGAGTAGCCCCTAAATCTGAGGTACATACTCTTAATACTCCACTACATCGAGCTTTTTCTCTTTTTCTTTTTCGTCCTGAGGATAAAAAATTTTTAATTCAGCAGCGATGGTCAGGTAAAAAGACTTGGCCACTTGTCTGGTCTAATAGTTGTTGTGGACATCCGGAACTTGGCGAGAAGACAATTGATGCAGTTAGGAGAAGAGCTAAATTTGAACTTGGAGTAGAGAATTTTGAGCTTTTAGTAGAGGCTTCGCCTTATCGCTATCGCTTTGAGCGAGATGGAGTAGTAGAAAATGAAATTTGTCCCATTTACTTTGGGATTAGCTCAGACACGATCACCCCCCACCCCGAGGAGGTAGAGAATTATGAGTGGATCACTTGGGATGAGTTTGTAGCCCGTGCCTTTGCGGACGAGATCACTTTCTCAGAATGGTGCAAAGAGGAGTTGAGACTATTGGAGAAGACTCAGGTTTTTAAGGAGTTTATGGGGAGGTAATACTATGTATCTGATTGTCTAGATTTGACTTTTGTGTTATATTAGAGGTGTCACTTTTGTACCTTAATCACATGCATAGATTAATTGTTAGATGTCTAGCAATTATATTATTTTTACCTCAATTCACACTAGCAAGTCCATCTAATTTAGATAAAACTTATAATGCCTTGAGAGTAAAACACGGAACAACAATCTCCATACAACATGGTGCGAATATTTATGAAGTGTATGCTGCTCGTTGTAATGAAATAATTAGTCATCCTATAGATTCAAACTATATAATTTTGAGTCCAGGAGATCCGATCGAAATTGAAGACTCTAAAGGGAATATAATGATCCTATACTCACTACCCTGTGAGTAATCAAAAAGAGCTATCGTATAATAAAGATAGCTCTTTTCTTTTATCCCTATCTCTCCAACTTATGAATATAGTTATAAGCTGAGAGAGCAGCTTTGACAGCATCTCCAGCAGATATATTATTCTGCTTATAAGCCTCATCTGTTATGTCTCCAGCGGCGAATATTCCAGCTCGTGAGGTAGAGGAATATTTGTGATCAATAATTACTTCTCCGATTTCATTGATATCAACTAAATGCTTGACCATATCTGAATTTGGCAAAGATCCAATTTCTATAAATAGTCCATCCAAAGCTAATTTTGTAACTTCTTGAGTTAATAAATTCTGATAATGTATCCCTGTCATTAGTTTTTCTCCGAATATATCAGTGACAACAGTGTTATAAAGTATTCCTTTGAAATTAGGATGGTTTTGGATTTTCTCAGCGGTCTGAGGGTCTCCTTTGAGCTCATCACTGCGATTGAATAGGTAAACCTCACTAGCATAAGAGAGCAAATCAAGAGTACTCTCCAATCCAGAATTTCCTCCACCTACTACAGCTACTCTTTTACCTTCAAAAAACGGAGCATCACAAGTCGCACAATAAGCCACACCTTTAGCACCAAACTCTTCCTCTCCAGGGACATTTAATTTTCTTCTGTGAGCTCCCATACCAAGAATAAGAGTCTTAGCTTGAAAAGTTTTCCCGCTCTCAGTATTTACTTCATAAATAGGATAAGGATTATCTGATATCTGGTCAATCTTGGTAACTCTATCTACCAAAGTCTCAAGCCCTGCCTGAGCTTTGATATGAGCTTCAAATTTTTGAGCTAAATCAAAACCAGATATTCTAATGTCTCCAATCCAGTTATCAATATCGTTAGAAACCACAGATTGTCCCCCGAAGCTATCTGTAATCAAGATAGCTTTTAGCATTTTACGAGCAGCATAAATAGAAGCTGCTGTACCTGTAGGTCCACCTCCGATAATAATTGTGTCATAAATCATAGTAATATTGTTATTTAATATGGTTTTGTAAATTATTTTGGTATAGATAAAAACTTATGCTATAATTATATCTATATAAGATAGCATAATATAATATGGAAAATAAATCAATTCTCTTAGTAACGTCCTCAATCCTTTTATCAGGTATGATGATTGCAGCGGCTATCTTATATAATGGTGTTCAATCAAGAGGTCTTAGTAATAATACCAATACAGCTAATAATGCTCCAGCAGAACAAAATGATCCAATTGAGGCAAGAGATATCAATGTAGATATTTCAGAAGACACTCCATATCTTGGTAAAAAATCAGAAGCCAAAATTGCTATCATTGAGTTTAGTGATTTTGAATGCCCATTTTGTAAAAGATTTCACGAAGGGTCTCGTCCAGATATAATTGAGCAATATGTAGATTCAGGTAAAGCCATCTTAGCTTGGAAAGATTATCCTTTAGACTTTCATGATCCATTAGCTACCAAACAAGCCGTAGCTGCTCAATGTGTATATGAACAAAAAGGTAATAAGGCATATTTTGATTATATAGATTTAATTTTTGCCAATACCGAAAGCGGTGGAGATGGAATGAAAGAGTCTAAACTAAATGAATTGGCTAAAGAAATCAAAGACTTAGATACAGCCAAATTTGATACTTGTCTCAAAGAACAACAAACTTTAGATAAAGTTAAAGCTAGTATTGAATTTGCTAATCAAAATGGGGTAAATGGAACTCCAGGATTCTTGATTGGTAAATTAGAAAATGGTAAATTAACTGGAGGAATTAGAATAGCAGGGGCTTTGCCAATTGCAACTTTCCAACAATATTTAGATGGATTTTTAGAATAATTATGATATAATAAAATTGTATTGAATTTAAGTATAAAATTATGAGCACACCGAAGATAGAAATCTATTCAACCCCAACTTGTGGATTCTGTAAACAAGCTAAAGAATTCTTAGCTGATAATAATATTCCTTTTGTTGACTATAATGTTGCGGCTGATGCTGAAAAGCGAAATGAGCTAGTAGAAAAAAGTGGTCAAATGGGAGTACCTGTCATTGATGTAGATGGACAAATTCTAATCGGTTATGATAGAGCTACTTTAGCTAAATTAGTTGGAATAGAGGCATAATTATATCATCTAATAGGATTTGAATATAAACATAAAAGACGGTTATTAAACCGTCTTTTATAGTACTAAAATAAAAGTCTAGCTCTTACAAAGTAGCTTCTCCTTCTTCCCATTCTACTGGACATAGACCTCCATTTTTAAGAGCTGACAATACTCTGACAGTCTCATCAATACTTCGTCCTACATTCAAGTCAGATACAACAGAATATCTCAAGATTCCATTAGGGTCAATGATGAAGGTTCCTCTCAGAGCAACACCACCATCTTCATCTACTAGAATATTGTAGCTATCAGCAGTTTCTTTTTTGAAATCAGATAGTAGAGGAAATTCTAATTTACCTAAGTCTTTTTCTACCCAAGCTTTGTGAGAGTGAACGCTATCAACACTAGCTCCCAATACTTGAGCTCCTAACTTATCAAATTCCTCTATTTTTTTGTTAAATCCAGTAATTTCAGTTGGACATACAAAAGTAAAGTCTAGAGGATAGAAGAATAATACCACCCATTTTCCAGAACCAGTGATTTGGGATAGAGAATATTCTGCAAATTTTCCGTCCTGATACCCTTGGAGAGTGAAATCAGGAGCTGGTTGTCCTACTTTGATCATAATGATTTTATTTAATTTAATAATGCGGTATAAAATGATACCACATATATTATAACATAGATTTAGATAATTACGAATTATAAAAATAACTTTCCTCCTTTGCCTGCCTGAGGTAGGTAGGGAGGAGATGGACATTCTGGATAGATAAATCCTCCGCTACGAATAAGCAATGTCCACGATTCTGCAAAAACTATAAATTTTCTATTATTTATGATATAATATATTAGATAATAAAAATACTTATGATTGCTAGTCTATCTGGGACAATTCAATACAAACAAAATAATAATCTAATTGTTAATGTCAATGGGGTTGGTTATAGTGTTTTGGTTAATGGAATAACTTTTTCTTCTATTGGAGTTGTGGGTGATGAGATTTCACTTATAACTTATCTTGATGTGAAAGAGGATAGTCTTACCTTGTTTGGATTTTTGGATATGATTTCTTTTGAATTATTCAAGTATCTAATCTCGGTGAACGGAGTGGGAGCAAAAAGTGCTCTTGCAATTCTAGATTTGGACCAGCCTGAGGCTATTATGCAGGCAATTCAGCAGGAGAGAATTAGTGTTCTCAATCAAGCCTCTGGGATCGGTAAAAAAACTGCTGAGAGAATTATTTTAGAGCTTAGGGATAAATTAGGTGGTTTGTATAGTTCTGATTTTGGGGAGAGTGATGCGACGAATTCTGCTTCTTCTCAATCTACTCAAGATTTATGGGATGCTTTGGAGTCTCTTGGGTATAAACCTTCTCAAATTCAGAAAGTTATCTCTAGTATAGATAATACTCTGGATGTCTCAGAACAAATTCGCTTGGCACTCAAATTATTACAAAAATAATCATAATAGTATGAAAATAGATACAATTTATATAGGATCAGATCATAGAGGGTTCAATCTCAAACAAGAAATAATTATATATTTGCAAACTTTAGATTTACAAGTAGTGGATTGCGGTAATACAATTTATGATATTGATGATGATTATCCTGACTATGCCTCGGAGGTTGCAAAAAGAGTGGTAGAGGATACTAATTCTCTAGGTATTGTGATTTGTGGAACTGGAGTTGGTGTTAGCATTACAGCTAATAAGATTATGGGAGCAAGGGCTGCTTTATTAGATTCTATTGAGACTACTGCCATTGCAAGAGCTCATAATCATATTAATATTTTGGCTTTATCATCGGCATTGCCTGTGGAGTCTATTCCTGATATAGTGGGGACTTTTATTGAGACCGAGCCTTCTTATCAGGATAGGCATATCAGAAGAGTATCCAAAATTACAGAATTAGAAAATAATAATCCAGAATATGAAATATAAAATTAGTCAGTTAGAAAAAATATCTAATTTAGTTAGATATTGGATTTTGTATTCTACTACTCAGGCAGGTTCAGGGCATCCAAGCTCATCTCTCTCAGCTGTAGAATTAGGAGTGGGGCTATTCTTTGGTGATAATTTTAGATATGACATTGATAATTCTAGAGATATTAATAATGATAGGTTTATTCTTTCAAAAGGACATGCCTCACCACTTTTATATAGTCTTTGGCTATTAGCAGGAGTGATTACTCCGGAGGAAATTCAAGGTTTAAGACAATTTGATAATGTCTTGGAGGGGCATCCTAGCCGTAGATTTATTTTTGCAGATGCTGCAACTGGTTCTCTGGGGCAGGGTTTGGGTATTGGTATAGGGTATGCCATTAATGCTAAAAAATTTGACCAAATTGATTCTTATACTTACGTTATGCTGGGAGACAGTGAATTGGCAGAAGGTTCGGTTTGGGAAGCGGCTGCTAGTGCCTCATATTATAATCTTAATAACTTAATAGCAATAGTAGATGTGAATCGACTAGGGCAGCGAGGGGAGACTATGGAGGGGCATAATTTAGAAATTCATCAAAACAGATTTGAGGCTTTTGGGTGGAATGTACTTTTAATAGATGGGCATAATTTGGATCAAATTTTAGATGCTTTGTCTCAAGCTAAAAATTCAGATAAGCCTACTGTAATCTTAGCAAAAACTATTAAGGGTAAGGGAATATCTCTTATCGAGGATAAAGATAATTGGCATGGTAAGGCTTTAACCTCAGAGCAATTCGAAGTTTATATTGAGGAGTTGGGTAATTTGGATTTGGATTTTCGAGCTGAGATTGAGGCACCTATGAAATTAACTCCTTTTCAATACACTCCTCCGCAATTAGAGGGTTTGATTTATCCTAATTATAATCTAGATGATTTGGTCTCCCCAAGAAAAGCTTTTGGAGAGGCTATCAAACTTTTGACTAGTAATTATAATGATATTATTGTATTAGATGCTGAGGTTAGTAATTCTACTTATGCAAGTCATATTGATTCTACAAGATTTTTGGAGATGTTTATTGCTGAGCAAAATATGATTTCAGTAGCTACAGGTTTATCTTTGGCGGGTAAAAAACCTTTTGTTTCATCTTTTGCTGGCTTCTTGACAAGAGCTTATGATCAGATTCGTATGGCTCAATATAATGATCCTAATATGGTGATAGTTGGTACTCATCCGGGGGTATCAATCGGAGCGGATGGTCCTTCTCAAATGGCTCTCAATGACATTGCTTTTTTTAGAGGTATGTTTGGGTCTATAGTATTATACCCAAGTGATGCTATTTCTACTCTTAAATTAACCGAACAGGCCTATCTGTATGATGGTATGAGTTATCTTCGGTTAACTAGAGCCGACTTGCCGGTAATATATCCTAATAATGAAAGTTTTGTAATTGGTGGAAGTAAAACTATATATAGTAGTGATTTGGATGAAATAACTCTAGTTGGAGCTGGTATTACACTCTATGAATGTCTCAAAGCTTATGATATACTGGAGGAAAGAGGAGTTAGAGTCAGAGTGATAGATTTATATAGTATAAAGCCTCTTGATACGGCGACATTACATTTAGCTGCTCGTGAGACTAAAGGTATGATAGTAGTAGAGGACCATAATCAGGAGGGAGGTATAGCAGAGGCTATTAGGTCTGAATTAGAGGATACAGATATTGCTATTAGATCCCTTTCAGTGCAAGAAATTCCAAGAAGTGGTACTCCAGAGGAATTATTACAGTTTGAGCAGATTAATGTAGATAGTATTGTAGAACAAGTAGAAACTTTAAGACAAGCTATATGATAGAAGTAAAAAATCTCAAAAAAGTTTATCAGATGAATAAAGACAATCTGGTTATGGCTTTGAATGATATTTCATTTGCAGCTGAGACTAAAGAAATGGTAGCTATTGTAGGTAGCTCTGGTTCTGGTAAATCTACCTTGCTTAATATTCTAGGCGGGCTTGATAGAATTTATGAAGGTCAGGTAATTGTAGATAATAAGGATATTAAGGACTACAATCCTAATATATATCGTAGATTCAAGGTTGGGACTATTTTTCAGCAATTCAATTTAATTTCAGCTCTCAATGTTCTAGAAAATGTATTATTACCTCTCAAATTTGGAAAACAATTAACTGGTAAAGAGGCCGAGGATAGAGCCAAATATCTATTGGATAAAGTGGGACTATCAGATAGACTAAAACATAAACCTAATGAATTATCTGGAGGACAAATGCAAAGAGTAGCTATTGCCAGAGCCCTGATAGCAAAGCCAGAGATTTTACTGGCAGATGAGCCAACAGGTAATCTAGATTCGGTTACAGGTAAAGAAATTATGCATCTTTTATTTGAACTAAATGCTGAGGAGAATATGACAATGTTTTTGGTCACCCATGATTTGCATTTAGCTGAGGGGATTGATAGGAAGTTATTCTTGAGAGATGGTAAATTAGTAGATAATATTTAAAGATATGTTTAAGTATGCTATCAGCCTAGTGGCAAGACGAAAACTCCGTACAATTCTAACTAGTCTTGGGATTACTATTGCAGTAATTTTATTGTCTCTGATAATTTTTGGGATGCAGGATTTGCGAACTCTTCTGGTCTCAGCTATTCAAGACCAATTCAAGTCTAATGAAATATTTATTACTAATTCAAGTGGGTCAGGAGCATTTACTACCCCCTCTAGTGAAGAGACTGACCCTGCGGAGACAACACTGATTACTCAGACAGTAGTAGATAAAATTAATCAAATTGATGGAGTTAATAATACAACTCCTGTTACCGTAGTTAATAATTTAGAAATAAAATTAGAAGATAAGGATATTAATTATGCCCCAGCCTTTATCTCTGGTTGGGATATAGAAGGGGGGGATTCTTATTTTGTAGAATTTTGGGGAGATAAGTCTAAACCTGCTGGAGATAAGATTTTTGTCTCAAAAGCAGTTGCTGATTTTTATGGTCTTAGTCCAAGGGAAATGGAAGATAAAAAAGTCACTTTTATTACCTCCAAAAGCGCTCTGTTTGGTACAGTCAAAACTAAAGAAATTCTAGACAAACAATTTGAATATACTATCAAAGGAGTTTTTGACCCTGGAAGAGACAGGAATGATGCTATTATTTCACTAGATAACTCAGTCGGGGTCCTAGCAAATATTGGAGGTTTTGATTCTGAGGAAGAGTATGTCTCTTCAGTTGGGTATGACTTATTAAGAGTAACAGGCGATGAAGATAAGTTAGAAGCTATCAAGACAGCAATTGAGGAGGAATATAATTTCCAAGGTATATTTACAGCAGATGATGTGTTAGGGTTCCTAGATGATATTATTCAAGCATTTACAATTGCTCTGTTTGTCTTTGGAGCTATCTCCGCCGTGATTGCGTCTATTGGAATTACCAATACAATGATAATGAGTATCTATGAGCAAACCAAAGAAATTGGAATTCTAAAGTCTATGGGAGCCTCTAATACTCAGATTCTAAGTGTATTCTTGATCCAATCAGCCATTATTGGACTATTAGGAGGAATTACTGGGCTAATGATAGTAATAATCAGTATGCAAGTTGGGAATATATTTATAGTTCAAGAGCTAACTAAAATTGGATTCCAAGTGGACACTTTCTTTAACTTTGATCTAATATCTACTCTAATTGTAGTTGCAATTAGTATCACCATAGGTATACTGGCAGGTATATATCCCTCTCTCAAAGCCGCCACACTCAATCCAGTCAAAGCGCTTAGGTCAGAATAAATGTTAAAAACAATATGAACATAATAAAAACTAAACAATTACAAAAAGGCTTTACTTTAATAGAAGTATTATTGGTAATAGTGTTAATAGGAATTCTGATATCTATAGGATTAGTGACCTTCAATGCAGAAGCTAGATTTATTGATGCTCGTAATGATATTCGTACAACCCATATCCAAACTTTAGAAAGTGCTATTACTCAATACAAATTACAAGAGGGGAATTATCCCACAGGTTTGAGCCGTAATTATCAGGAAATTTGTGATCCAGAGGCTACAGACTGTATAGGATTTTTCGACCTCAAACAGTTTCTAGTCCCAAATTATCTACAGGCGATCCCACAAGATCCTAATGATACTGATACTACTGAAGGTGCAGGCTACAGTGTGGCTGTGGATGAAGCTACTAATACAATTAGCGTCAGAGCTCTGCAAGCAGAAGGAGGCTTAATTATGAACATTAATGATCCACTCCCAGCCGAGCCTACGACTGTATCTAATACTCCACTTGCATCTACTGTGCCGGTTACTCCACCTCCACCAACACCTATAGTCACTAATGGCTTAGTCTTACATCTTGATGCAGGTAATCCAAATAGCTACCCTGGAACAGGTATAACTTGGACTGATCTAAGTGGTAACAATAACAATGGAACTCTGATAAACGGAGTAGGCTATAATAGTGCTAATGGAGGGAGTTTAGTTTTTGATGGAGTTGATGATTATGTTGTTACTACAAGAGTATCTAATACGGGTAACCAGATATCATCACAATCATATTGTTTATGGATAAATCCTGATGATACTAATGGAAATGTTTTGTCAATGTCTAGCCAAAATCCTCAGTCTAGTTGGAATATGCCTCCTATAGCAGTATCTTCATCTATATTTAGAGGTAAATTCTGGAATAACCAATACTTAAATGCAACATCAACGTATATTAACTCACAATGGTATTATGTTTGTTTGATATTTTCTTACAACTCTATCACTGCTAATGCTTATCAAAGACTTTATATTAATGGAAATTTAAATTCAGAACAAGTTAATGTAGTATATAGCTCTAGTAATACAAACAATTTTATATTTTTAGGGCAACAAAATCCAGGTGCAGATAATACAGGTATGTTTAAAGGTTTATATGGAAGTATACATATATATACCAATAAGGCACTCACCCCCGAAGAAGTACAACAAAACTTCAATGCCACCAGAGGAAGATTTGATTTGTAGGGGAGATGCAATTAAGAATGAGAAATTAAAAGTTAAGAATTATAAATTGTTTTTGTATTCGTAGGGCTTTAAGTACCTACGAAAAAACTATGTCGGCGGGGTCGTCGACTCTACGGAAAAGTGTGTCCACTCCCTCCCAAACACAAGGTATGGGAGGGACTAAAAGCCTCCGCTACGAAGGAATGATATTATTCATAATTTATAATTCAAATATTTCTCAAAATATGCTATAATAACATTAAATTTAAACTATAATCTATGAGTATTGTTATCCCAGCTATTTTGACTAATTCCAAACAAGAATTTAGAGAGTATTTATCATCTATACAATCAGTAGCTACTACTATCCAAATTGATATTATGGATGGAGAATTTGTAGCATCTAAATCTTTGATGCCAAGAGAATTTTTTTATGAAGACTTTGGTAGTCTAAAGGTAGAGATTCATATTATGGCGACTTTCAATAATACAAGAGAGATTATTGAGAGTCTAAAGTCCCTCAAGGCTTGTACTAGAATTATAGTGCATCAGGAAATTTGTGAGAATTTAGAACAGCTTCGGCAATTGGTTAATTTGATTAAGTCTATTAATAAAGAGGTATCGATTGCTATTAATCCAGATACAGATATTAGAGATATTGGAAAGGTGGTCAAAAAAATTGACGGAGTCCAATTTATGGGAGTAAATCCTGGGTTTTATGGGTCTCCACTACAAACTCAAGTATATGAAAAGGTCACAGAGTTTAGGAATCGTTATACTATGTATGAAGGTGACATAGCTTGGGACGGAGCTGTGAATATTGATAATATTAAGACTCTCAGAGACTTAGGAGTGAGTAGAATCGCTGTTGGTAGTTCTATCTTTACGTCAGATAATCCAGCTCAAGTTTATCAAGAACTACTGTCTCAAATTCAAAACTAATAACTTAATATGCTAAAAGCAATATTAAAAAAGTTAAAATCTCTATATCACTTAGTATTCAATTATACTATTAATATTCTGGTTGGCAGACCCAGTGAGTCTCTGATTGTGATAGGAATTACAGGTACTAAGGGCAAGACCAGTACAGTTTATGCTCTTTATCAGACTTTAGTTAAATTGGGTCTAAAGGTTGGGCTTACTTCTTCAGTTTATTCTAGCAACGGCATAGAGTTGTCTAAAAATAAAATTAGAAATTCTATGCCCGGTAGAGGACAAATTCATCGCTTGATGAGAGAAGCTAAAGATAACGGTGCTACTGTCTTTATAGTAGAAGTGACCAGTGAGGGGTTGGCTCAGAATCGTCATCGGGGCATACATTTTGATTCAGTAGTAATTACGAATTTATATCCTGAGCATCTCGAAGCTCATGGAGGTTTTGATAATTATAAAAAAGCTAAGGGATTATTATTCCAATCTTTTGATAGGTCTAGATCTAAAAAAATCAATTCTAAAATTATAAAGCCTATCGCTTGGGTCAATCAAGATGATGAACATCAAGAGTATTATCGAGGATTGACTCATAAGCAAGTTTATTCTACAGGTAAATCAGAGCAAGCAAAATTACAAATGTTAGAGATAAAGTCAGACCAAAATGGTCTAGATTTTAAGTATCAGGATAACAATACTGGTGAGAATTATAAAGTCACAACTCCAGTCTTGGGCGAATTTATGGGCTATAATCTTTTATTTGTGATTGGAATTGTGAATTGGTTAGGTTATGAATATAAGAATATTAATAAGGTTATATCTAATCTCAATGATATCCCCGGAAGGATGAATAAGGTAGCGACCAACCCTACTATATTTGTTGACTATGCCCATATTCCGGAAGCCTTAGAGAAGGTTTATCAGACTATTAATACCAGTTTTAAGAGTAAGAATAGTAAAACAATTGCAATACTGGGCTCCTGTGGTGGTGGCAGAGATACTTGGAAAAGATCCCCAATGGGTAAGGTAGCGGGACAGAAGAATGATTATGTTATCATAACCGATGAGGATCCTTATGATGAGAGTCCACAGGCTATTATCGATGAAGTTTTCTCTGGAGTGCTAGAGGCTGGGAAGGTAGAAAATAAGAATTCTTGGCGAATTTTATCCCGCCGAGACGCTTTCCAAAAAGCTCTAGATTTAGCTACAAAAGATGACATAATTATAATTACTGGCAAGGGCAGTGAGACTAGTATTATGAGAGCAGGAGGGGTAAAGGAAAATTGGAATGATACTGAAGAAATCTTAAAATTATTAAAGTAAAATTATATGGCAAAATTTACAATCAAAGGGAATCAATTTGGTAAAAGTGGTGAAATCCCAGTTTATGGAGCCAAAAACTCAGCTATCAAATTACTGCCAGCCACACTCTTGATAGATGGGAAAATAACTCTTCATAATATTCCAGATATTGAGGATATTAGAGATATGATACGGATATTAGAGTCTCTAGGAGCCAAGATTGAGAGATTTGCCCATCATTCTTATAGTATTGATACTACTTCTGTTAATTTGAATGTTATCCCCTCAGAACTTGCAATTAAAATGCGAGCTTCTTTTCTTTTCATTGCTCCTTTATTAATTCGTTTTGGAGAGGTTGTATTCCCTCATCCGGGAGGAGATGCTATTGGAAGAAGGCCTATTGATATGACTTTGGAGAGTTTATCTTTGATGGGAGCTGAGGTAATTGAGGAGAATAATCAATATATTTTTAGATTACCAAATAGATCTCTTCAAGGGATAGAATATGTGTTTAAGTGGATTTCACACACTGCTACAGAGCATCTTATTATGGCGGCTGTCAAAGCTCAAGGTAAGTCTATTATTTATAATGCAGCTCTAGAGCCAGAGATTACAGCACTTTGTGATATGTTAAGACTAGCCGGAGCTAAAATTACAGGGGACGGTACTTCTGAGATTATAGTTGAGGGAGTAGAGAATTTGTCTTCTGAGTCTTTGGAATATACCAATATCCCCGATAGATTAGAGGCTGGAACTTTTGCTATTCTAGGAGCTCTGACTAGAAGTGATATTAAGGTGATAGGGATTGAGCCAAGGCACTTGCGAGTATTCTGGAAGTTTTTAGACTTAGTGGGAGTTAAATATGAATTAGGAGAGGATTTTGTACATATTATATCACACAATAAACCTTATAAGGGCTTACAAGTCAAAACTCATGAATATCCAGGATTCGTGACTGATTTGCAAGCTCCATTCACTCTTTTATTAACTCAAGCTGAGGGTACATCAGTAGTACAGGAGACTATTTTTGATGGCAGATTATTCTATACAGATATCCTCAATCAAATGGGAGCTAATATTATTATGTGTGACCCTTATCGGGTAGTAGTTAATGGCCCAACTAAATTATATGGTAAGAAAATCGAAAGCCCAGATATTAGAGCAGGAATGACCTTTTTGTTAGCAGCTTTAATCTCAGAGCGAGATAGTTTAATTGATAATATTCATCATATTGATAGAGGTTATGAAAAAATTGAAGAGAGATTGTCTCAATTGGGGTTTGATATTATTAGAATAGAATGATTAAGTCTATTGCAGTATGAGTTTTAAAATAGAATTAGTTAGTACAGATAATTTAGAATTAGCCAGTCAACAGCTTTGGCAAGTTTTGCTCCCATATCTAGCATACTTATCTCAGTCTGATTTAGAGCTGGTAGAGATAGCTTTTATGCAAATGGTCGAAGCTCATAGTGATCAAAGACGAAAAAGTGGAGATTTTTATATTATTCACCCAGTTTCAGCCTGTATCATTCTAGCTGAGATGCAATTAGACAGGGACACTTTGATTGCAATGTTACTGCACGATGTGCCAGAAGATACTGAAATTGGATTAGGTCAATTATCTAAAGTTTTTAGTCGAGAGGTGATATTCTTGATTTCAGGAGTGACCAAATTATCGGTGATCAAATATAAGGGTGAGGATAGATATGCTGAGAATTTGAGACGAATGTTTGTAGCGATGAGCCGAGATATTAGAGTTATCTTTATCAAATTAGCAGATAGATTACATAATTTAGAAACTCTAGATGCTTTACCTCCAGAAAAAGCACAAAGAATTGCTCTCGAGAGTTTGGAAATTTATGCTCCAATTGCACAGAGGCTAGGTATGGGAAAATTACAAGAAAGATTAGAAAATTTAAGTTTTCCTTATGCTTATCCAAATGAATATAAATCTTTAGTCTCTCAAGTCAAACAAGCTTACACAACTAGACAAGAAATTTTAACTAAAATCGAAAATAATCTAAAAACTATCCTAGAAGCTGAAAAAATAAATTATGGACGATTATATGGTAGAGCTAAAAAATATTATTCTTTATATAAAAAATTGGGTGAAGGTAAGACCATTGATAAGGTATATGATTTGATAGCTCTTCGCATCATCACTCCAGACCTTGCTACTTGTTATCAGGTCTTTGCAGTGATCCAATCATACTTTGAGCCACTACCTAATCGAGTCAAAGACTATATTGCAAGCCCCAAGGATAATGGGTATCAGAGTATTCATAATACAGTCAAAGATGTAGAGACAGGGACTATTTTTGAGATACAAATTAGAACAGAAGAAATCCATGAATACTGTGAATATGGAGTAGCTTCTCATTGGGCATATAAACAAAAATCTAGTATAGAAAGACATTCTTTTATTGACACTGACCGTTTCAAATGGATTCAAGATTTAGTAAATTTAGGTAAAGAGCCTTTGTCAGAAGAAGAATATTTGCAACATGTAAAATTGGATTTATTCCAAGATCAAATTTTTGTAATGACTCCAAAAGGAGATGCGATTAGACTTTTGCACGGCTCCACCGCTCTTGATTTTGCTTTTAGAATACATCAAGCTATTGGGAAGCATGCAGTGTTAGCTAAAGTTAATGGTAGTCCAGTCAAACTATCAGAGAGTCTTAATAATGGAGATGTGGTTGAAATTATCACAGATAAAAAACAAAAGCCACACCGAGATTGGCTTAATATGGTAAGAACTGGTTCAGCTGCTAGAGCCATAAGGAATGATTTACGAAAACAGGGAGTCAAATTAGGATAAAGATGATATAATAAAATAAAGGTAGTTAAGATGTGATATGTCAAAAAGAATAGGTATAGATTTAGGCACAGCAAATGTATTGGTATTTTTACCCAATAAGGGTATTGTAGTTGATGAGCCTTCAGTAGTAGCGGTAGATTTGTATACAAACTCTATTTTAGCAGTTGGAAATCAAGCTAAAGAAATGATTGGCCGAACTCCAGACGGTATCAGAGCAGTCCGTCCAATTCGAGATGGAGTGATTGCAGATTATCGTATGACTGAGGCCTTGATTGCTTACTTGATTCAAAAGGTGAGTAGTAGAATTAGAATTTTTCGCCCAGATTGTATTATCTCTGTACCAGCTTCCATTACTTCTACCGAAAAAAGAGCCGTCATTGAAGTTGCTCTCAATGTTGGGGCCAAGAATGCTTATGTGGTCAAAGAACCAATTTTAGCAGCTCTAGGAGCTGGGATTCCAATTGATATTCCATCGGGTAGTATGGTGATTGATATCGGTGGTGGAACAACAGAAGTAGGAGTAATTTCTCTTGGAGGAATCGTAGCGTTTGCCTCAGCTAGAGTGGCAGGAGATAAGTTGACTGAAGCAATTGTGACTCATATTAAGAAAAAATATAGTCTCGCTATTGGAGAGCAAACCGCTGAAGATATAAAAAAACAATTAGGCTCCGCTCTTCCAATTGAAACCGATACTATGGATATTAGGGGAAGAGATGTCTTGACTGGACTTCCTAAAAATGTAACAGTTACTTCAGAAGAGGTGACAGTTGCAATGCAGGCAGAATTAAGAGAAATTATTCAGACAGTCAAAAATGTATTACAAGAAACTCCTCCAGAACTTGCTAGTGATATCATCGAAAAGGGAATTGTAATTACAGGTGGAGGAGCCTTACTCAAAAATATAGCCGAGTTAATTTCTAAATCCACTGGAGTGCCTTGTACTATTGCTGAGGATCCATTATATTGTGTAGCCAAAGGAACAGGTATAATGTTAGATAGCCTAGATAAATACAAGCGAGTATTAGGCTATCAGAGATAAAAATAATAAATTCTAAAATATGAAAATAGCCATCGATGCTTCCAAATTAGAAGTAAAAAACAAAACTGGTACCGAATATTATGCTCAAGATTTAATTTTAGGTTTATTACAATCAATTCCAGACAACTACCAAATTATTTTATATTCCCATAAACCCTTAGCCCAATCAGTTTTAAGTCTGCATCCTAATACTCAAAACCATATTATAAAAAATAAGTTTTTATGGACATTATGGGGTTTATCCGTGGCTTTACTTAGAGATAAATCAGATAGATTCTATACTCCTGCTAGCATTATCCCTCCAATTCACCCCAAAAAGAGTATTATTGTAATACATGGTCTAGAATATGAAGCCTTCCCTCAAGCCTATTCTTTATTTAGATTTTGGCATTTAGCTATTTTTACAAAGTTATCAGCCATATGGGCATCTACTATTATTACCCCAAGTCAATCTACCAAAGACGATTTGTCCAGTGAATATGAAATCAATCCAGATAAAATCAAAGTTATCCCATCAGGAATTCCGAATTCCGCAATAGATAAACAAGATACAATTAAGTCAACAATTCAAGACCTCAAGTCCTCAGAATACTTTTTATTCATTGGTCGCAAAGAACTAAGAAAAAATTTACTTACTGTAATAGAAGCCTTTGATTTGGTCAAATTAAGCCAACCAGATTTGAAACTAGTTCTAGCAGGTAGTCCAGGGTATGGCTATCAAGATATTGCAAAAGCTATTAAAAAATCTGAATATAAAAAAGATATTATTGATCTGAGCCGAGTCAATAATTTGGAGAAAATAACACTATATAAGCATACTAGAGCAGTGCTATACCCATCATTTTATGAAGGATTTGGATTCCCAATTTTAGAAGCTTTACAACAAGGAGTTCCAGTAATTTCCTCAGACATCCCAAGTTCTAGAGAAGTAGGAGATTCTATGATAGAATATGTAGAGGTAGATAATATCAAAGCTTGGGCAAAAGCCATGATTGCAGCTCTACAAAAAGATAAAACCAAATCAGATATACAAGCTCGTCAAGAATATGCTCAAAAATTTGATTTCAAAGATACAATAGAAAAAACTAAAAATATTATCCTCAAATAAATATGCCCAATATAATCAAAAAAAGAAATCCTTGGAAAAATATTATTCTGTTTAGTCTCACCACTATTCCATTTTTTTCAGTTTATTATGTAGGGACGGTTTACGAATCCGTCTCAGTAGTAGAGATGGTGTTAAAAGGATTTACTAATACAGGATACTTATTAATAGGCTTCTCACTTATACTAGGTCCTTTGGGAAAATTTTGGAATTATTTTGACCAGTTTTTAACTTATCGTAAGCAATTAGGTATAGTTGGATTTATGTATGCTTTGATTCATGGAGTAGTTGGTACAATTATATATGTGTTTCCCAATCCAGATATTCTAGTTAATAATTACTGGGCAGTGGCTTTGGGGATATTAGCTTTATATTTATTTTATATTTGTTATGCTATTTCTGAAATTATAGTTATCAAAACCTTAGGACCAAAAAAATGGAGAAGGTTAATTAGATATATAAGTTATAGTGCTTTTATTTTAGCCACTATGCACATATATTTAGCAAAATTAACAGTTTGGCAAGAATATATCGACTCCGATATAATATTCCCTCCATTATCGCTAGTTTTATTTAGTTTTGGATTATTTGTATTAGGGTTTAGATTTTATGTTTTTATATATGATACTTTTACCTTAGGACATTCTACTATTAAGACTTTAGTCTCAGAAAGTCAGCAATCAAAAGATTAGTTTTTGCTATTAAATTTTTATCATCAGCCTCAAACCAATTAATATCATTCATTCGACGAAACCAAGTTAATTGTCTGCGAGCATACTTATACTCTGATTGAATATACTGCTGTCGCATTCCCTCATAATTAATTTTACCCTCCAGATATTGATTGATAATCATTGTGCCCAAGCCAAATTGGGCTAGCTTTTGAAAAGTTAAATCAGGGCTTAATTTGTTCGCTAAAATTTTCTTAATATTCTCAACCTCGGCAATAGCACCTTGCTCTAGTCTAGCATCAACCCTTGTAGTAATATTTTTTTTGATATTCTCAAGAGATGTCGTGAGTCCAATTAAGAGGGGCTTATATGAATTAGCTTGATTAGATATCAGAGGAATAGTTTTAGCTTGAGCAATTTCAATAGCTCTTATTAATCTGACAGGGTTATTCCAATCAGAGTGGTTGAGATTGTGTTCGGGACTTAACTCTAATAATTTATTTTGTAATTCTACTTTATTTAGTTTGGATAATTCAGTTCTTAAACTAGAATTCACAGCTATAGTTGGTAAATTATAATTATAAAGAATAGACTCTATATATAGCCCAGTTCCACCCACTAAAAATGGCAAGGTCTTTTTGTCTTTCAATTCTTTTATAATCTGTCTTACATCTTTTTGAAATTCTGCGACATTATAATCTTGCCATAATTCTCTAATATCTAGCATATAATGCTGAATTTCCTGCATTTCATAAGAGGTAATCTTGCCACTACCGATATCAAAGTTTTTATAAATTTGCCTAGAATCAGCCGAGATGATAATACCATCAAATCTCTTGGCAAGCTCAATAGCAAGTCTGGACTTTCCAATGGCAGTGGGACCTAGAATAGTAATAATAGGTTGCATATAGACTTATTAAGCAAAATATGATATAATGAATTATAACAGAATAGTAACATATATGGCAAAAAAACAGCAACCCATTCAAGAATATTCAGCAGCACAAATTGATGTTTTAGAAGGATTAGAGCCTGTCAGAGTAAGACCAGGGATGTACATTGGGTCAACAGGTACAGAAGGACTACATCACTTAGTTTGGGAAATAGTTAACAACTCTATTGATGAGGCTATGGGTGGGTATTGTGATACTATCACAGTAGACTTGTTGCCAGACGATAAGATTAGGGTAGAGGATAATGGACGAGGAATTCCAGTAGATATTCACCCTAAAACAGGAGTATCAACTCTTGAGACTATTATGACCAAGCTTCATGCTGGAGGTAAATTTGGTAAAGGAGGTTATCAGGTGTCAGGAGGCTTACATGGAGTTGGAATCTCAGTAGTCAACGCTCTATCTACAGATACCAAGGTTACAGTTTGGAAAGATGGATATGAATATACTCAGAGTTTTTCTATTGGATTTCCACAGGGACCAATCAAAAAAGTTGGTAAAACCGATCATCCTAATGGAACTGAAGTCATATTCAAGCCTGATGAATCTATTTTCTCAGAAACCAAGTTTAATCGAGAAAAAATCTATACCTATCTTAGGTCTCAAGCCTATCTTACCAAAGGAACTCAAATTAAAGTAAATGACTTTAGAGACGATGCTAATATTTTAGACTACACCTTTTTCTTTGATAGTGGAATTGTCTCATACTTGAGCTATTTATTTCATGGTGAAGAACCAAGACATTCCACACCTTTTTATTGTAATCAAGAAAAAGATAATATTTTGGTAGAAGTAGCCTTCCAATACTCTAGAGATTTGCAGTCTACTGAATTATCATTCGTTAATAATATTATTACTCCGGGGGGAGGAACGCATGTTACAGGATTTAGAACTGCTTTGACAAGAGTCTTGAATGATTATGCTAAAAAGAAAGGAATACTCAAGGAAAAAGATGAGAATCTAACAGGAGATGATGTAAGAGAAGGTTTGGTAGCCGTAATCTCAATCAAATTAAAAGCTCCGCTATCCCCACAATTCGAAGGGCAGACCAAAGAAAAATTAGGAACAGTTGAAGCGCGCAGTGTGGTAGACCAAATTTTTGGAGAGCAATTAGCTGATTATTTAGATAAAAATCCTAGTGATGCCAAGGCTATTATAGAAAACTCACTATTAGCTGCTAAGGCAAGAAGAGCTGCTAAGGCTGCTAGAGACACTGTGATTCGTAAAGGAGCCTTAGAAGGTATGACATTGCCAGGAAAATTAGCCGATTGTTCTAGCCGTAGACCAGAGGAAAGTGAATTATTTATCGTAGAGGGAGATTCTGCTGGTGGTTCAGCTAAACAAGGCCGAAACAGAGCCTTTCAAGCTATATTGCCATTAAGAGGAAAAATCCTTAATGTAGAAAAGGCTAGATTAGATAGAATGTTAGCATCTAAGGAAATAAAATCATTAGTAATCGCCTTAGGAACCTCTATTGGCGAGACCTTTGATATAAATCGTCTTCGCTATCACAAAATTATAATTATGACCGATGCCGATGTCGATGGAGCTCATATTATGACTTTGATTTTGACACTTTTCTTTAGATATTTCAAAGAATTAATTGAAGCCGGGAATGTATTCATTGCTAAACCGCCATTATATCGTATCTCTAGAGGTAAGGAATTTCAATATGTATACTCTGATGACCAAAAACAGCAATTAGTAGCCAAATGGGAAGCAGAAAATCCACAATCTAAGATTAATATTCAAAGGTATAAGGGATTGGGAGAGATGAATCCAGAACAACTATGGAGTACAACTATGGATCCAGAGACCAGAGTGATGAAATCAGTTACCATTGAGGAAGCAGAGAAAGCCGATAGAGTCTTCGATATGTTAATGGGAGAAGAAGTTTTGCCAAGACGAAAATTCATTCAATCCCGAGCTCGATCAGTGCAGAATTTAGATATTTAGTTTTTTCATACTAAAACAAATAATATTGTCTTATATACAAAAATTAAATTTTTCAGTATAATAAGACCATTGCTCTCATAGTTCAACGGGATAGAACAGGGGACTCCTAAGCCTCTAATCCAAGTTCGAGTCTTGGTGAGAGCACAAAATAGTTTATCCGTAGCGGAAGGACTCCTACAATTAAGAATTATTTTTGTATTCGTAGTGGCGACCTGTGGTTACTTTGTCTCCCTTCGGAGGGAGTCCCCGTAGGGGGAGGGTGGACTTAGCTAATGCTCCTATCTTGTAATCTATATCACTTTCTTAGGGGCAATCTTTCAGTCGCCCAAGGTGCTTTGTTTTTATTCTTGAGCTTCTGTCCTCCTTTGGAGGAGGTGGCCTTTAGTCCGGAGGTGGATGTATTTTTGTCCCTCGCTTTTTAATCCGCCTCGGGCGGAGGTGAGGATTTAAGTCCTTCCAATATTTATTTGGGAGGGGAAAGACTACAAGACTGGGTGTAGTATTTCTGAAGCTTTTAATTTTAGTACACATACAGACGGCTTCAAGATCCATTCTCCGTTACAAAAATTGTAAATTATTTTATAATTATGATATAATATACAAAATATAAATAATTTATGAAGTTCAAAAAATTGTATTGGTCTGTCGGAATTTTTATAGCCATAATTAGTATTGGTAATGTGGTTTTGGGGTTTACTACCAATAATGCAGAAGGGCTTAATAATCTGGGAGTTTTGCATCATATCAAAATCCTCAATATGCCTGACACTCAGGTTGTAGCTAATATTAATGCATTAGAGCCAGCTCCTATTGTTAAATTTCGTAAGATAAATAATGAAGCAGTTGATCCTAATATTACCGCTGAGTCAGCCCTTGTAGTAGACTTTGAGACTGGAGATATCCTGTATAATAAAAATGCCTTAAATCGCTATCAATTAGCCAGTATAACTAAGTTATTAAGCTCTATGGTGGTAATGGATGAGTATAAATGGGGAGATGATAAATATATCCAGATGACCCAGACTGCTTTTGATACTTATGGTGGCAATTCGCTCAAAGTAGATGAACAATTTAAAGTTGAGGATATTCTAAGAGCATCTTTGATGGTGTCTAGTAATGATGCGGCTCAGTTATTAGCTGAAAGTTTTGGAGGAGTGGATGCTTTTAATACTAAAATGAATAAAAAAGCTCAGGATTTAGGTATGCAAGGTAGTGAGTTTTTTAATGCCCATGGATTAGACCAAAAACCAACTAGTAATTATAGTACGGCTAGTGATATTATGAAATTAACTCAAGATTTATATGATAATTATCCAGATTTAATAGAAGTATTGAAGCAAAGAGAAACTATCATCAACTCTAAGTCAGGACAAGCTATCAGACTGGGTAATACTAATGAAATGTTAGATAAAGATATTCAAATGATAGTGGGTAAAACCGGTCTTACTGATGAGGCTGGAGAGACTTTATCCTCAGTAGTCTCAATCAAAAATAGAATAGTGGGGATTGTGGTTCTGAAATCTGGAATTGGTGGTTATCGTTTCCAAGATACTAGAAATTTGATAAAATGGATAGAGGATAACTACGAGATATGATTATAACAGTTACGAATCAAAAAGGTGGTACAGGTAAGACCACAACCAGTATAAACTTAGCCTCTTATTTAGCCAAATTTGGTAAAAAAGTTGTACTTATAGATTTGGACCCACAAAGTAATGCTACTAGTGGACTGGGCTTTGAATTAGGAGATAAAGCGGGTTTATATGAGTTAATGATGGATGAGAATACTCCCCTCCAGAATAGTATACATACCACTAGATATCCAAAATTGGATATTATTGCCGGGACTCAAGATGTGGCCGGAATAGGAGTAGAACTAGTTAATATGAATCGTAGGGAGTTCGTTCTGTATGACCAATTGCAAAGTCTTGTCCATTTATATGATTATATTATTATCGACTCACCACCTAGCTTGGGTTTACTTACAATCAATGGTTTAGTAGCTGCTGATAAGATTATTATTCCAGTACAATGTGAATATTATGCTCTGGAAGGTTTAGGACAGCTCCTAGAGACTATTCAGTTAATCTCAGATAATTTGAAGCCAGATTTATCCGTACTTGGAGCAATTTTGACTATGTATGATAGAAGAAATAGACTCTCAGCAATGGTAGCCAAAGAAGTTAGTAAATTTTTCCCAGGCTATGTATTTGATACGGTAATTCCGAGAAATGTGAGTCTATCTGAAGCTCCAAGTTTTGGTAAAGCTATTCATGACTATGCTCCATTATCCAAAGGTTCATTTGCCTATCGCCAGCTGGCTCAAGAGCTAATTAAGTTAACTAAACAAAATTAAGATTATCAAATCATTAGAATTGTGATATAATAAATTTAATATAAAATATGTCTATGAGTAAAAGTCCACTCGGTAGAGGTTTATCATCTTTGATCCCCAATAAGCCTACAGGAAAGCCTGTTCCAGCTCAGAGTATAAAAACTGAGGAAACTTTGAGTACAAAAGACAAACTTTTAGAAGTAGATATTAATTTCATAGAGGCTAATCCATATCAGCCACGAACTGAATTTTTGCAAGAAGAAATAGAAAATTTAGCTCAATCTATTAGAGATAAAGGTATATTGCAGCCACTAGTGGTGACAAACATTGGTAAGGATAAATATCAATTAATAGCAGGAGAGAGAAGACTAAGAGCAGCTAAATTAGCTGGATTATCTGCTGTATCTGTAGTTATCAAAGATGGTATTAACGATCAAGATAAAGCAGAATTAGCTTTGATTGAAAATATTCAAAGACAAAACTTAAATCCAATCGAAAGAGCTAAAGGGTTTGCCGAATTACAACATAAATTTAACATTACCCAAGAAGCCATTGCTAAACAATTAGATATTAGTCGTTCAGCAGTAGCTAATACTCTTAGGTATTTACAATTACCAGCAAAAGTACAAAATGCTCTAGCGGCCGGAGATATCACCGAGGGCCATGCTAAAATTATTGCTGGAATCGAAACCGTAGAGTTACAAGAGCAGGTCCTAGATAATATTATCAATAATGCCCTCAATGTAAGACAGACCGCTAAAGTTGTCAAAAAAGCCCCCAATAGTGTGCAAAATCAAGTTAGTTCAGAAGTCAAACAATGGGTTTCTCAACTGTCAGAGACTATACATAATAAAGTAGAAGTTAGGAAAAAAGGTAAAAGATATATAGTAACATTAAATTTTTTTGAAGAGTCAGAAATTGAGAATTTATATAAAAAATTATCCCAATAATTAGGTATGAATGTTCTTAGTATAGATTATGGAGATGTCAGAATAGGTTTAGCTCATAGCTCTATAGACCATAATATAGCATTACCTCTAAAATTAATAAAAAATAATCAAGCACTTTGGAATGAATTAGAGCAAGTAATAAGAGAATATGAAATAGATTATATTTTAGTAGGATTACCACTTAATTTTAAATCTACTGACACCCAGCAAACCCTAAAGGTAAGACAATTTATTCAAGAATTAAAATCAAAATTTTCAATAGCAGTAGAGGAATATGATGAGAGACTAACAAGTTCATTGGCTAAAAGATATATACCCAAGGGGAAGAGTATAGATATAGAATCAGCTAGAATTTTATTAGAAGAGTGGTTAGATAAAAGATAGAAGATTATGAAAATTAGTGTTATAATACCTGCCTATAATGAAGAAAAAAGAATTACTCCTACAATTCATAGTGTGGTTGATTATTTTGATAAATCCGAGATTCAAGACTATGAAATTATAATTGTCCTAGATGGATCTAAAGACAAAACCTTAGAAGTGGTTACCAAATTATCTAAAAAATACAAAAAAATTAAAATTATAAATAATAAAATCAATCGTGGTAAGGGGGCAGTAGTAAAGCAAGGTGTTTTGGAATCCAAGGGGGAGTATGTATTATTTATGGATGCAGATAATTCTACTCATATCGATGAATTGGATAAAATTTTACCAGTAATGAGGCAGGGAGTAGACGTAGTGGTAGGCTCTAGGGATATGAAGGATAGTAAAATTGAGGTAAGGCAGGCACGATATAAAGAGCTTTTGGGTGATTTAGGGAATTTATGGATACAGATATTATTGGTTGGAGGAATTAAAGATACTCAATGTGGTTTTAAGGTTTTTGAGGGGAAATTGGCTCGCCATATTTTTAGGCAATTAACTATGAAAGGCTGGTCATTTGATATTGAACTCCTGGCTTTGGCTCGGTACTTTCGATATAATATTAAAGAAATGCCAGTTGTATGGTATAATGATGACAGCTCTCATGTAAAGTTAAAAGATTATATACATGTATTATTAGATACAGTTATAATAAAATATAGATTATTAACGAAATATTATAAAAAATAAATTAATATGAAAAGAAAAACAAAAACAACTCAAGAATTCCGTCAAGATATCTTTACTGGAGAATGGGTTTTGGTATCTACTAATCGTAATCACAGACCACATACTTTGATAAATAATGAGATTAAAATTAGTAATTTATCTAATTTGATCAATCCTTTTGCAGATATTATAGCTGGTAAATCTAAAGAAAATATCATACTAGAAATCAAAGATGAAAAACAAGAATCTCAAGTATTTGTTGTAAAAAATATTTATCCACTATTAAAATCTACTGAATCTCCTAAATATCAGATCGAAGGCCCATACCATTTTGTAGAAGGAGAAGGTGAACATGAGGTTGTAATTTATCGTGAGGAAGATACTCAGATTCGAGATTTTTCTATCAAAAAATTAGCGTTAATGTTCAAGGCTTTTCAGGCTAGGAGCTTAGAACTTATGAAAAATAAGCATATTAGATATATAGCAGTCATTCATAATCACGGTTACCAAGCAGGAGCTAGTATTGCTCATCCTCATTCACAAATCATAGCTACTCCAATTGTGCCAGATGGAGTTGAAAGAATTGTGGAAGGAGTAGAAAAGTATTATCGCTCTAATAATAGAGATTTAGCTCAAGTGATTATTGACTATGAACAAAATGTGAAGCAGAGAATTATTGTAGAAAATGACTATTTTATAGCTTTATCCCCGTATGCATCCAGAGTTGCTTATGAAGTGGATATTTATCCTAAATATCCACAAGCTAACTTTGCTTATTCTAATCAAACTGAACTATATAATTTAGCTAAAATATATAAATTTATACTCCAATCTTATTATACTAAAATTGGAGATATAGATTATAATATGGCAATCATAACTGCGCCAGTAGATGGCAATCTATACAAAGGATTTAGATGGTTTATTCGATTAACTCCTAGAATTAACTTTGTAGGAGGTTATGAAATAGGGACCGATACAGATATTTGTGTAGTATCTCCAGAAATGACCACTGAAATATTAAAATAAATATGTATAAAATCAAATTTTTACCGGCTGATCAGCAACCCAGAGAGAAGTTGATTAGCTCAGGAGTACAAGCTCTTAATTTGGAGGAGCTATTGGCTATTATTTTGGGGACTGGATATAAAAAAGAGAATGTTTTGGAGCTGTCTAAAAGAATTTTTAAAGATTATGGCTCCAAAACTATCACTGGCTATAGTAGAGTTGCCGATGTGATGGAGGATTTTGACCTACCAAAAGTCAAAGCCTGTCAGGTCTTAGCTTGTTTTGAAATTGGTAGAAGAACATTTGCTGATAAAAGTATAGATATACCAACTATTCGTTCACCACAGGATGTATGGGAATTTGTTAGTGATATGCATAGTCTAAAAAAAGAGTATTTAAGAGGACTTTATCTTAATATAAAAAATCAAGTTATTCATGATGAAATTATCTCCATTGGGACTATAGACCAAAGCATAGCGCATCCAAGGGATATTTTTGTACCAGCTATCAAATATCATGCAGCCGCAATGATTATAGTTCACAATCATCCTTCAGGTGATGACACGCCTAGCCAAGCTGATATAACTCTAACGGAGAGAATTAAAGCAGCAGGAGAATTGCTGTCTATATCGGTACTGGATCATATTATAGTCACAAGGTCAGGATACAGGAGTATTTAGATGATAATCTGTTAATTTATAACATATAATAAAAATAGCTTAAATTTGATGTATTTAGGTCTTTACTAAATGCAAAAAATGATGTATAATGTTGCTAATTAACAAGTCTATCACATGGATCAACAACAAGAACAGTATCAGCAGATAAAGCAACAAAAATCAAATACCTTTAAGAATGAGTTGTGGGATATAATAAAAACATTAATTATTTTGTGTACTATATATTTTGTAACCAAAGGTTATATAGCTCAACCATTTTTAGTCAAAGGTAGATCTATGGAGCAGATTTTTTCAGATGGTGATTATCTAATTGTAGATCAACTTACGTACAACTTTACTGACCCAAAGAGATTTGAGGTGGTTGTATTTCACACTGAATTTATTCCAGGAGGTAGTGGAGGAGAGTATTATATCAAAAGAGTTATTGGAATACCAGGAGATAGAGTGGTTATCAAAGAAGGTAAAGTTATTTTGTATGAGAATAACGCTGATACCCCTACCACTTTAGATGAAGAATATATATTAGATGGTCTAAAAACACTTTCACAAGATCCAATAGATGTGACTTTAAAAGATAATCAATACTTTGTACTAGGAGATAATAGAGGAAATAGTTCAGACTCAAGATTTTTTGGGCCCGTAGACAAGTCATATATAGTTGGTAAGCCATTAATTAGATTGTTCCCATTTAATGCAATTAAAGTATTTTCCAATAATAATGAATAGATTATGCGTAGAAGAAGAGGTATAAGAAATAATAATTCAGGAGACCAACCTATCATTAACTCAGAGTTTTCAAATATTTGGGATTGTGTAGTGTCAGATATTAGAGATACACTCAAAAGTGCTGGCTACCAGAATAGTGGCTTTGCTTTCACTCAAGAGGCTTCAGTTTTTAGTACTAAAATATTAAATAAACTCAATATCAGTGCAAAAGAGTCATTATTTACCGTTCAATACAAATCTAAGAATACTATAGTATTAGGAGCTCCGGGACCAGTTGGGATACTAAAGACGGTCATTGATAATAATATGGAGTATCAAGAAGATCCATTAAAGTTATTCGACTACGGTATATCATTGGTTGATGATGATAATGATAGCTCTACTACCCCTAAGCAATTTCATGTGTTTAAGGCAGAATGTATAGGAGATACAAATCCTGTTAGAGATGCAGAAATGATTTTAACAGCTTATAGAATGCTAGAGTCTCAAGGTATAGAAAATCTAGTCGTCAATATAAATGCTCTTGGAGGAGCAGATTCTAGAGATCAGTATTATAAAGAGCTATTATCAAGAACTCCAAAAAGATTCAAAAATCTATCTAATTCTTTATCATACAATCCAATTCAACTATATAATGAATTAATGAGTCTGGACACAGATGTCAATATAAAAATTCCTCAAATTGTAGACTATCTTAGTATAAAAGAATCTCAGTATTTAAAGTCTGTATTAGAGTTTTTGGATACTTTAGACATACAATATAATTTAGATTCGAGTCTCTCAGGTTCAATAGGTTTTAATGAGGGTGTATATTTTGAAATAATGAGTACTGATTATCCAGAAATGGTTTTGGTAAGAGGCGGAAGGCATAATGAATTGTTTGAGCTATTAGGAGGAGATAAAGGTTCAGGAGCTGCTGGAATAGAAATTTATGTTGATTTATTATTGCAATTAGTTCAAAAGCTAGAACCTCAAAAACTATCTTCAACTACAAAACCAGATATATTTGTCGCCTCTATTGGACTTGAGGGACAAAAAAGTGCATTAAAAATTTTATCTTTAATCCAAAAACATGGTCTGGAGGTAAAAGAAAACTTTGGAATTAAAAGTCTAAAAAATCAGTTATTAAAGGCCAAAAAATCAGATGCCGAAATAACTTTAATTATTGGTCGCAAAGAAGCGGTAGATGGGACTGTTATTTTGAGAGATAAAGAAAGTGAAAACCAAGAAATTGTCCCGATAGATAAATTAATTTCTATTCTGAGCAAGAAGCTATCTAAATAAATGTTAATATATACTATTGCAAAAAGCACTGTATTATGGTATAATTACATTTAAAGTCTTAAAAAAGACAATTTTTAGTTGTTAAAAATTATGAAAGGAGGTTGTAATATATGGTAGAAGTAAGAAAACGAGAAAGGGAAAGCGTAGAGTCTATGATTCGACGTTTTACTAGGCGTATTCAAAAAAGTGAAGTTTTATCTCAAGCTAGAGCCTCTAGATTTTTGACTAAAGGTAAGTCTAAAACCAAGCAGAGACAAGCTGCAATCAAAAAAGTTCAGTTCTTAACTGAAAAAGATAAGCTAGTCAAAATGGGTAAAGTTAAGTCTACAGAAAAGCTACCCAATAAGTATAAACTTAAAATTAAAGCCAGTATCAAATAATATATTGATTTATGTCTAATATTGCTCTTACAATTAAAAAAGATATGGTACAAGCAATGAAAGATAGAGATGATCTTGCCAAAACCGTACTTAGAACTTTAAGCTCAGAGTTCAAAAATGCTGAGATAGATAAAGGTAGCCCCCTAGAGGATGCTGATGTAATTAAAGTTTTGTCAAAATTAGAGAAGCAAAGAAAAGACTCTATTCAAGCCTATAAAGATGGAGGTAGAGAAGATTTGGTAGCTAATGAGGAAGCTGAGCTTATAATTATACAAAAGTATTTACCAGCTAAGCTAGCCACAGAAGAGCTGGCTCAATTAGTAGACGAAAGTATAGCTGAACTAGGAGATAGTGCTAATTTTGGGTCTGTTATGAAATCAGTTGTGGCTAAGGCTCAAGGTAAAGCTGATGGTAATCAGATTAAGGATTTAGTACAAGCTAAATTAGCTTAGGTTATGATATTAGAATTTGAATCACAAGTTCTAAATATTCCAGATTATAATGATCTTGTAGCTTTATGTGTAGATGTATTTAGTCAAAACATTGACCGTAAGTTTCAAAATACTACGGTCAGTGTTGCGATTGTCTCAGAAAATACTATTCAAAGTCTGAATGCACAATATAGAAATAAAGATCAAGTTACCGATGTATTGTCTTTCAATCTAATATCTGATTATTCTAGTGAGGATATTACTTTAGGAGAAATATTGATTTGTTATAATAAAGCTATGTCACAAGCAAAAGAATTAGGGCATAGTATAGAGTATGAAATCGCTACTTTATGCCTACATGGACTGTGTCATCTAATTGGATATGATCATCAAACAGATGAAGATTATGCCGAAATGAAAGCAAAGGAGAATGAATTATTAAAACTTATCAAACAACACTATTCATTTTCTTAAAATTATATGATATAATATTAAATATAAAAACAATATATAAACTATGCCCAAAAATGAAATAATAGTTGGATTAGATATCGGGACATCATTTACAAAGATGGCTATAGGTAAGCGGCTAAGGGAAGATAAAACTCCCTCTATTATTGCATTGGGAGTAGCTCCTACTGAGGGAGTGAGGAGAGGAGTTGTTATAGATATTCAAGATGTTACTCGTAGCATTAATGAAGCCTTAGATATTGCCTCTAAGATGATAGAAGAAGATATAAAATCAGTTTATATCTCGATTAATGGAGCCTATATCAAAAGCCATTTGACTTCAGGTAAAATAGCAATATCCAGAGGAGATGGGGAAGTCACAGAAGAGGATAAAGATAGAGTGATGGTCAATGCTAATCCAGGACCCAGTGGACAAAATAAAGAAGTTATCGGAGTAATACCCAAAACCTATACCTTAGATGAAGAAACTGGTATCAAAAATCCAGTAGGAATGAATGGAATTAGATTGGAAGTCGAAGCCTTGATTATAGAAAACAACTCTTCATCAATGAAGAATTTGGAAAAATGTATTCATAATCTAGGTCTAATAATAGAAGATCAAGAAATTGGTATTATAGCTGCAGCTCAATCAGTCTTGACTAAAAAGCAGAAAGACTTGGGAGTAGCAGTAATAGATATGGGGGCAGGAACTACCTCGATAGCAGTATATGAGGAGGGGCATCTAATTCATATAGGAGTAATCCCAATAGGAGCTAATCATATTACCAATGACCTTGCGATTGGGCTTAGAACTTCTATTGAAGTAGCTGAAAAAGTAAAATTAAAATATGGAGTAGCTTTAGAAAAATCTTTGGGAGATACAGCCAAACTCAAAATTGACTTAGCTAAAATTGATTCTGAAGAAGAAGGTATATTCCCAATACCATATATAGCTAGTATTATAGAAGCAAGGTTAAAAGAAATTTTTGAACTTGTAACACAAGATCTAAAAAAAATAGATAGAGATGGATTGCTCCCAGCAGGAGCAGTTTTAGTCGGAGGGGGAGCTAATCTTAAATCTATCTCTGATTTAGCCAAACAAGAGCTCAAATTACCAATCAAAATAGGCTCTCCACAAGGAGTAGAAGGTAGTATAGCCGATGTAGATAATCCAATTTATGCCAATCTGGTAGGACTTATCAAATCAGAGTTTGAGCATATAGAAGACAGTCCAGAACCTCGAGATATTTCTAATGTTATCAAGCAAGGATCATCCAAAATATTCAACCCAATCAAAGGTCTATTACAGAGAATATTCCCAGATTAAATAAATCAATATTATGAATAATTTTAACCCAGACCAAAATCCACATATATTAAGCAGCCCGGAAACCCAAGAAGGAGGAGTTGGTGGGATTAATGTTCCGGCTAATCAAGCCGAGACTGAGTTAAGTAGAAAGGTTGTAGAAGAACAGGAGGGATTAGAGACTGCAGAGCAGCTAGATGTTGAGGGGGGAGATGGGGATATAACCTTTAATTTAGAAAGCTTTGATACTTTAATAGCCAAGACAGCAAGGGATTTAGAATTAACTGATAAACCTCATTTTGCATTAGATACAGAAACAGGATTATCCCTACAAGGTAGGCAAATTGAAGATTTAAGGACTCAGTTAGAAGCCTTAGAAAATGATGAGTCAACTAAGTTAGATGTATCATCTGAAATTGAATCTAATAGAATACAAGAGAGAGAGTCTTTAAATAATAAATTAGAGCAATATAAAGATAGTAGAACAGGTATTAATACCAAAATTCAAGCAGCAATTAATCAATCTAATCAACCTAATCGATCCATTGAAGATTTTATATCAGGTAACGAAGAACTACGAGCTAAAGTTGAAGAATTAGAGCAAGTGATTCAAAAAGCTGAAGAGGCACTTAATGATTTTGATGCTGAAACTGCAGCTCAATTAGAACAAGCCATACAAGATAAAAAGACTGAATTACAGCAACAATTAACCGAAGCCCAAGCTGGTTATACAGAAAGTGGAGCTGAGGCTAATGATAAGAAAGTTTTATTAGAAAGACAACTACAAGAACAATTAACCAATCCAACTCAATTATTTAGCTCACAAAACATTGACCAAATTTTTGCCACTTATGGTATAAAAGAAGGATTAGAAAAATTAGAAGAACTAAAACAAGAAAGTGATCAAGCTCGAGAACAAGCTGCCCGTGATGAAATTAGAAAAGATATTATGTCTCGTGTAGATTGGTATAACCAAATACCAGAACTAGCTGAGGCCTTAAGTACAGATATTCAGCCTAAGTTAGAGAAATTACAAGAATCTAATCCAGAATCAGACACTATAAAAGAAGCTTTAACAGTAGAAGGAGTGGATAGACTGGATTATCTGGTAAACTCAGGAGACCCTCAATTACAAGGATTAGCTTTTTGGTCTAATAGCGATGTTAATATAGATAGAGTTATTGCTGAGCATCCTAAATTTGCACAATATTTAGCCAAAGAAACTGACAAAAAATATGAGCAACAGCAACAAGAAATCAGAAAAGGTAGTATAGATGGTGAAAGTTATTTAGGTAGTCAAAAGGATAATGCTAGAAGAGTAGAAATTGATAATAGCATAGCAACTCAGCTTGAAAGGTATAGAAATACTAAAATTGAAGAATTACAAGGAGAGTTATCTAGTCTTAAGTATGATGAAACTGGCAGAGATTACGATACTCAAGATAGGGCTATGTTATCAGAACAGGAGCAATTAAGACCAGCTGATATAGATAAATTCAGGACAGAATTAAAGACAGCTCTAGAATCTGGGCAAATCAAATTTGAACAAGGACAGTTTAGTGTTTTAGAAAATATTCCAGAAAAACAACAAGAAATTAATAAACAGCTAAACACTTTATTTGATAAAATTAAGCCAGTACTAGAATTAGCAGGATATCCTTTACAATCTTTAGAATCTTTGTCTGATATTGCAAAAGATATTAATAACGATAAGCAGAAAGCTGATAATAAACTTTTTGGACTTGGTAAAAAACAAGCTCAGGCTCTTGAAAGCCTAGCACAAACAGTAGCACAGACTATAGAACAGTATAATACGCTACAAGCTGATAAACAGAGAAATGCAGAGCAATTTGAGAATAACAATCAATCTATTAGTAAATTAAAAGAATCTTATCAAAAGTTACCTCAGTCTATCCAAAACAGTCTTACCTCTCTAGAAAACCCTAATTTTGAGACTATAACTCAAACAATTAATATAGGTGTCGAATCCATACAAAATTATCAAACCCCACCCGAAATAGCCGAAAAAAGATCACAAATTCAAGCTATAGAATCTGAAATAGCAAAAACCCGGGCTATCACCGTTCCTACATCAAGCACTCAATCTAGCTTATAATATAAAATATACTTAAACTTCGTAGGTATTTAAGTCTCTCCTATATTTATAGTGTGGTGCCACCTTTAAGTCAGCTTAAAGTCCTCCTCCGTCACCTACGGTGCCACCTCCCCCAAGTAAGGACAATAAAAATTTCCCTGCCTACCGTAGGTATGGCCTCGCCGGCGAGGGTGCCCGTAGAGTAGAGTTGGGTGGAGAATTTTTGCTCCCTACTTTCTATCCCCCTTCGGAGGAGGTGTATATAAAACACCATTAAACCCCAAACATATACATAATTACAAACTTTGCCCAAGCCCCAATAAAGTTATATAATGGGGTCTCCCACAGAATATGGTATAGATCAGAGTGGGAAATTTCTAATATGAGATAATAATAACATATAAATATTATCATGTCTATGATTAAATCTAAATTCAGATTCTTTAAGGAATATGGAAAAATTAGATTTAGTGAAACCATTAAATTTATTAAGTCTTCTTTTAGTAAAAGACTAAAAAGATTCTATACCATTCACATGATTTTTGCCTCTAGCAAATTCATCATGAGAATGGTATATACGATAATGTTCATAGCCATTAAGAACTAATCCATCATAAGCTTTCCATCCATCAGAATATATAGTAGAATTCTCTAATACTTTACCTTGAATAATTGGCATAATCTCTTGTTTAGAGCAGTTTTTTATAATTTGAGTATATACCTTCCCGTCTCTCTTTAATAATCCAAAAACTGGTGTTTTTCCTGCTGCTCCTCTTCCTCTTTTTCCTCTTACTCTCTTTGCTCCAAAATATGACTCATCTACTTCAAATTCTCCTTCTAATGCTTTCTCTGTTTCTTGAAGTGCTATAAGTGCAACTCTTTGTCTTAATCGTATATTCTAAAATAAAAAGCACCACTACGATGTATAATAGAAAAGTAGTGGCATATAAAAGCTAAAAATAAGAATATATGAAACATATAGATATAGAAGAAAGAGTCAAAATAAGCGATTTTGTCAACAAAGGTATATCTTTAAGAAAAATAGCTATTCTACTAAATAGACATCATAGCTCTATTAGTAGAGAATTAAAAAGAAATACTTCTGCTAATAGTACATATCAACCTTTTAAGGCTAATGTCTTAGCCTTAAAAAGAAAAGGCTACCTAAAAGGTAATTCTAAAATTCTAAATAATCCTTATCTTAAGTATCATATTATATCTAAATTAGAAAATGAACATTATTCTCCTGCTCTTATTTCTCATTATCTAAAGACTAATTTTTGCCCTCAAAGAGGTCATGTTTCTCATGAGTCTATTTATAAATTTATCTATTCTAATTATAAAGATTATTCTAAATTCCTTTTAACTAAAAGAACTAGAAGATATAATAGAATTCCTAAAAGATATTCCTCTAATATCTTATTTAGGAATTCTATTCATTCAAGACCTGAATTTATTAACAATAAACTTATAGCTGGTCATTGGGAATCTGACACTGTGGAATTCTCTTCTAAATCTGCTTACTTATCTGTTCAGGTTGAAAGATATACTGGTTTTGTTTCTATTCATAAAGTTTCTTCTAAATCTGCTAAACATACTTTATTTGCCTTAAGGCAAACGAAAAAACATTATAATGTTTTTTCTCTTACTTTTGACAATGGCTCTGAAGGTGCTTGGCATTATAAATTAAATCTCCCTACTTATTTTTGTGATCCTTATGCTTCTTGGCAAAAAGGTCTAGTTGAATATACTAATAGACTTATTCGTCTCTTCTTCCCTAGAAACATAAACCCAAAAACTATATCCCACACTGATGTTGCTAAATTTCAACTCATTATTAACTCTCGTCCTCGTGCCTACCTTAATTTTAAGGCTCCTATTCACTTTATTCATCTTATCTCTAAATCTCCTAATCTCCTTAAATCTCCTAAATCTTAACTGGTGCTTTTCTCTCTTGACTTTTCCAATAGCTTAAATATTCTCTCTGCTGTATTGATATGTACTCCTACTAATAAAGATGCTTTTGAAGCATTTTCATCTATACTATATATCTTTAATAATTGTCTGAATTTTACCTCAGAAATCTTTGCGTTTTTTATATACTTGTTTCTTGGCATACTTAAAGTCTTTAGTGACCCTCATTATACCATATTCTGTGGGAGACCCTATAATGAAACTATATATAAAAACCATCAAAAAACTTGACAAAAGCTCCGGGGGGGTGGTAAAATAATATATAGATAAATAATATAAATTAACAGACACATATGAATCAAAATCATAGACAAAAAATAAAAGGATTTACATTATTAGAGATACTCTTAGTAATAGCAGCAATAGGAATATTAGCAACAATAGTATTAGTAGCCATAAATCCAAATAGACAAATAACTAAGATTAGTGCTTCTGAAGCTAAATATAATGTTAACTCAATGTATAAAGCATTAGAGCAGTATAATATAGATAATGGAGGTGTATACCCTACCGCATTAGGATTAACAAATGAGTTAAAAGAAGTTTGTAATACAGGTGCTGAGCAATTTGATAGTACATTTACAGACTGTACTAATAAAGTAGATTTAAGATCTCTAGTACCTACCTATATATCAGAGATTCCAATTACTGGAGAATTATATACTTATAGCTTAGGTATTAATGAAGATAATAATAGAATTAGTGTTGTTGTTAGTGAAAATGGTTTGATTCAAAGCTTTTCAATAAATCCTATTTTGCCTGTTTTAGATCAGGTATTTACAACTCCAGGAGTATATTCATTTGTTGTTCCAGAAGGAGTTACTAAAATACAGTCTATACTCATTGGTGGTGGCGGTGGGGGAGGCCATCACGCTTATGGATCTTTTAACCAAGGTGGCGGTGGTGGCGGGGGTGGATTGCGTTATGGAAGAAAAATATCTGTTGCCTCCGGAGAAATCCTCACTGTTATTGTCGGTGCTGGGGGAAATGGTGGAGGATTGGGAAGTGGAGGTGAAAACGGCGGTGATTCTTCTCTGAAGAGAGTAGATGAAGCGCTTTTGGTTGCCGAAGGTGGCAAGGGCGGAACATTCAATTGGCCCGGCGGCATAGCAGCTGGTGGAACGGGGACTCCTTTCAGCGACTTGGTTACCGGCGGAAATGGTGGAAATGGTGCAGGCCCTGAAGTTTTCAATTCGTACAGCATGGGTTTGTTCGGCGCTGGAGGCGGTGGTGCTGGTGGATATAGTGGAAATGGTGGAAATGGTGCAGGCTCAGGTGTAGCAGCACAAAATGGTACTGGAGGAGCCGGAGGTGGTGGTGGTATTTCTAACTGGAACTCAGGTGGTTCAGGTGGTGGTGTTGGGGTATATGGTGAAGGTACTTCAGGGTTAGCTGGTACAGGTGGTGGTTCGGGTACAGGAGGTAGCGGTGGTGGCTCAGGACTCAATAATGATAAAGGTGGAGATTTTGGTGGTGGTGGAGGAGGTATGGGATGGCCTAGTACAGGAGCTCAGCCTGCCAGGGGTGGTCATGGAGCTGTAAGAATTGTGTGGAGAGGAAGTTTATAATTTTTATCAATAGTTATATAAAATAAACTATTTTATATAACTATTGAACTAATTTTTTTTCTAAGTTAAAGTATT
>JBEAQD010000044.1:0-6109 GCA_041164045.1 Candidatus Parcubacteria bacterium | reverse complement strand
ACGGTATCGACTAAATATCCTCCTGTTTTGAACACTTCATCTAAATAGGTTGAGCGGAATATTATCTCATCTTGTGAGGCTTGCAAGTATGGAATTATTCGGGTCACTTCATTAACTCTATCAAAATCTCCTCTCATATAGACAATAGTATCTTTTGGTAATTCCTGAGATGCAAAAAACTGAGATAATTCATCATAATAGGATCTTTGATCAACTCTGTCTCGTATTAATAGACCAATAAATAGTATTTGTGCCAGTATATATAATCCTATGATTATACTAGATATATATTTTTTCCCCCTATATATATGAGTCATTCCCCATGTACCAAAGAGCAATACCAGGGGAATAATAGCAGTAGAGTATCTCCGTAACAACCAAGGAAAGTCTCGGGTAATACGAGGATTATACAGATAAATGGTAAATGGTAATAATAAGAATATAATCCAATATACATATTTATTGGTATACAATTTACGATTCGCAATACTCCATAATAAGGGTATCATTACTAAATAGGTACCGAATGACAATAATAATAATTGAAATCGTTCCTTTGTATCTGATAAGGTATTATCTTTATCTTGTAAATCTATAGTTCGAGAGGCATCTTGAAATTGAGCCAAAATATATTCTCCACTGACTACTAATGTCCCTCCAAGTATTCCTATCAATATAACAATACTAATTGCACTATATACAGTTTTTTGTTTCCAATGAGAAGGAATAAGCATACAGGCAGCTACAAGTGCTGTCCCAAATGTAAGAATGAGCCCAAGTCCCTCTACTCTTACCATAAAACTGATAATAATCCCCCAGAAGGCAAGGAATATCAGTCCGATATGTTTGGACTGTAAACCTAAGATAAAACTCATAATAGCTCCCCAAATAATAGGTAAGAATAATGCTTCTGAATAGGTATAACTATATAACCAGTATATAACAGGATTAGCAAGGAAGAAAATACTTAATAATCGAGGGCTTTTATCTGTTTTGGTAATCAATCGATATAATTGCTCAATGCAGATAAATCCAATAATAAGAGCCATACTATTAGCTACTATGAGCCCCCAATTACCCAATATAGACACAAAGACGGCTAAATATAGTGAATATCCGATGAGAAAGGATGGAGTATATACCCCATTTACGATAGAGAGAAGTCTCTCAGGATATATGGCTTCCGCAAAAAACCCTCCATTTTGTATAAGATAATAGGCATTACTAATATAAGCGGCATAATCTCTATCTAATTTAAAATAAAAGCTAAATCCTATAGTGAGAAATATAATCATCCCAATGATTATGGGTATATGCTGAGGAATTGTCTTGCGGATATAGCTGATTATTTCTTTGAGCATAATCAGTAGCCATATCACAGCAAATAGTTGAAGGAAAAGAATTGGCAATCGTAATAACAAAATGATATAAGGAATAAGGAGGCTACATAATAATCCTATATATATACGTACTACTGCAGGGATATGATGAAATATATTCATATTATGACTTTATTTTCATTGCTATATATTGATATCCAAGAGTTATTGGTAACTTAACACTCCATATCAATGCTACGAATAGAGAATAATGAGTATGCAAAAACACAAAACAACTCGTTAAATAGATACGATATTTGGTGATAGATTTGATATGATCTGATAGTATTTTTGATCCTAATGCATATTGATCTCTATGATATACCGTGGGCTTGGTAAGTAGCCCTAATGTATATCCAGCTTTTTTGATTCTTAATGAATAATCTAAATCTTCTCCATACATAAAATATCTCTCATCCAAATATCCTACTTTTTCAATTACCGGCTTTGTTATGAATAAAGCACAGCCCGTTATTGCTTCTATTGGTTTTATTTCTTGCTCTTCTATAGTATCTGATATTTCATTATAGGGTTGATTGGCAGATAAATGCTCTGATATTTTATAGCTCAAGGAAAGCACAATACGCCATGCAGAAAAAATATGAGTACCTACCCACCAAATACGATTATCTATATGTAATATCTTAGGGACTACCGCTCCATACATTGTATTCTGTAATGCATGAATACCTTGCTCAAATACATCTGAACTTAATACAACATCTTGGTTTAAGAACACAAAATGACTAAATCCCTGCTCAATAGCTTTTTGTAATCCGATATTAATTGCTTTTGCAAATCCACCATTATATGGTTGAGGAAATATCTGGCAATCAATGCTGTATTTTTGTGCTTGTATAGATAACTCTTGTGCTGTCCCATCTTCAGGATTATTATCTACTGCAAAAATACTAATATGCGTAAATGTCTGATTCACTATTGTCTCTAACAAGTCAGATATATATACTTTCCCTTTAAAAAGAGGAATAATTATCGCGAGCTTCATATTTTTTCAAATAATATTCCTGCATGTCTTGAGGTAGATATTGGTAATATCTTAACTGATAACCATTCCAAAGGATAGGAAAGAATAATCACAATGCGAAGAATAAGCCATTCAAGGGGTGAGAGCTTTACATCTCCTTGTTCTTTTTTGATAACAGTACTTCCTTTGACAATTCCTTGTATTTTTCTTAGTAGTCGCAATATAAGAATATATTCATATCCAATTTTCTTTTTTACTCGAAATCCTTGCTCTTCAAAGGCTTGTATCCATTTTTGCATACTCAATGGGAATACATGCTTTGCTTTATCATTTATATCTATTAATTCAATAAAGGTTACATATCCCCCCTTTTTGATTACCCTTCCGATTTCTTTGATTGCCATTTCTTTTTCTTTATAGGGCATATGTTGTAATACAGTAATCGTATTAATGATATCGAATGTTTCATCTTCGAATGGTAACTCCTCGGCACTGGTATGAATAAAAGTTGATTGCGGGAATTTTTTTTGTGTTTCGGTCAGTCGATGTTTTTCTATATCTATTCCGGTAATATGTGAAGTATATTGTGAAAACTCTTGTACCCAACGACCAACTCCTGTGCCAATATCTAATATATGTTTTGATTCAAGTGAAATATCTGAGATAAGATATTGAAATGTTTTTCTCTGGAAAAAGTCCATAAATTTATTAAACCATATAGGCATACCAACATAACATACTAATGCTAATCCTTCTTTATCTATATTTTTAAAGGATTGACTATCTGATGTCCAATGAGCTTCCATATTGTCTATTTTTTTCATATAAATATCTTATTACTATACTGTTTGATAATATTTTCCCAGAGATAATATGTTGCTGTGGTCTTACATACTTGTTCTCTGTCCAATCTCCGAGCTTTCTCAATTGCTTGGAGATAATCATCTGGATGAGATCTGTTGACCAAATATCCTGTTTCACCTTCTTTGACCGCATCTTTGATGCCCTCTATATTGCGAGCTACAACAGGAACTCCATAACTACTCGCTTCTATAAGAGTAATACCAAAACCTTCCATATCTCCTTCAATTTCAATATTAGGCATCAAGAAAGCATCAGCATTGCTTAGATAGGTATATTTTTCTTCATCGGTAATTTTTCCAACCAATAGAACAGTATCTTGTAATTTATGTTTTTGGATTATCTCTTGTATTCTTGATAATTCTTCTCCACCTCCTGCAATGGTATATTGATATTTTCCCAATAAATATGGACCTACGGTATCGACAAATTCTGCTATCCCTTTACGGGGAATCAGTCGACCTATACTGAATAATTGCTTGGTAGTATTGTGGGGCTTATTTATTTTGGATGGCATATGAGATATCCCATTTGGTATTACTTCTATCTGAGTATGAACATTTCGCTTGATACATTCTTGTTTGGTATGTTCGCTGACTGCTACTAATATATGTGCGTAATTGAGACTATAGGGAATCACTTTTTGATACAATGAATTGTTATAGGTAATGTCTAATCCATGTACAGTAACTGACCATTTAGCTTTATTAAACCACTTCATTACGAGTATCAAGGGACTTAATAGAGCGTCTCCCAGATGAATATGACTATATCTTTTCTGGCTCCATATAAGTTTACCCATAACTTCTAGTATGAATAAGGGAAGATATCTATTCCCCTTTATATTTGCAATTAAGTCTACAGAAGCACCAGAAGAGATAAGTGACTGATACAGATTATGTGAATATTGTTCCATACCACCTGCAATAGGTGGATATTTCCGAGTAATAAATAAAATATTGTTAGAATGTGATTTCATCAATAAATTTTATCTTTTATTTTTTTAATTTAGAGGTAATATCTTCTAATAGTATACGATTAATTTTGATAAGATCAGCTAATACTCCTGTGATAACAGTAGAAAATCCTATAGAAATTAGAATTGATGCTAATATTAAAGACTGTACGTGATCACCTTCTGATTGAAGAATATATAATAAGTAAATATATCGTATTCCTATGGCAACACCTCCAAGGAATATCACAGCTCCTGCCCATACTAAAAATTTATAAGCATTATACATTAATACTGATCGCATAATCACTAGTCCTGACTTTTGAATATGTGTCCATATATTTCCGATAAGTCGAGATTTCCCATTTGTTCGTACGCGGAATACAATAGGAACTTCTACTACTTTCATTCCATGATTGGCAGCAAATACTATGGTTTCATGAGTATAGGTATGTGCTGAGAATAAACGGAGAGATTTGATAAATCGACGTGAATAACCTCGAAATCCTGTAGAAGCATCAATAACTTTTGTCCCTGACAACATTCTAATTGTCCAGCTTCCAATTATATTCCCAATTTTTTTTGTGATAGGCATATGTCCTAGAGTATTGACCTGACGATTACCAAGAACCATATCTGCTCCATCCTTTATAAGTGGTTTAACAAGTTTTGGAATTTCACTTTGATCATACTGATTATCTGCATCGGTGTTCACTACATAATCTGCTCCTGCCTCATAGGCATATTCCATCAAATTGGAAAATGTTTTTGCAAGTCCCATATTGTGAGGATTTTCTAATACATGTTCAGCCCCTGCTTTTCTTGCGACTTCCATTGTCTTATCTACTGACCCATCACTGAGAACCATTACCTCTACTTTATCAATTCCTTTAATTTTTCTTGGTATGGACTTTATCACATCTGCAATGCTAGCCTCTTCATTATACGCAGGAATCGTCACTATCAATTTTTTCATATCACAAATAAATTATATTATAAATATTTTATCACAGTTTATTAGTTTAGCAAATATAATTGATATATAAATTATCTACCTATTGAATAATAATCCATACCTAATTCTAACATTTCTTCTGGCTCCCAGATATTCCTACCATCAAAAACCACTTTTCCTTTTAATTTTTCTGCTAGAATTGACCTGTCTGCTTGCTTGAAATCTTCCCATTCTGTGCAGATAATGAGTACATCTATATTATCTAATACTTCATATTGATTGGTGGTGTATTGAATTTGAGTTTTATATGAATCTTCCAAATTGGCAAATGTTTGGAAACTTTCTATTGCAACTGGATCATAGGCTATAACTGATTGAGCTTGATTATATATTAATTCTCTAATAATGTATGTACTTGGAGCTTCTCTGACATCGTCTGTTTCTGGTTTGAAGGCTAATCCCCACACTCCTACTTTGAGCTTGCTGAAATTATCTCCGTATAATTCTATTAATTTCTGAATTGGTTTGGTTTTTCTTTTGACATTCTCAGCTTGAACTTTCTTTAGGAGAGAAAAGTCATAGCCTATGCTATCGCTGTATTTGATAAGTGCTGAGACATCTTTGGGAAAACAAGAGCCTCCATAACCTATACCGGCTTTCAAAAATTTAGGGCCTATTCTACTGTCTAGCCCAACTCCTTTGGCGACTAATTCTACATTTGCATTATTAATATCGCATAAATCTGCAATTTGATTAATAAAGGTAATCTTAGTAGCAAGAAAGGCATTAGCTGCATATTTTGTTAGTTCTGCACTTTTTTCATCCATTAATAAAATTTGGTCTTTATCTTTTACAAAAGGCAGATATAGCTCTACTAATTTGTTGCGAGCCTGATTGGAGCTGGTACCAATTACAACTCTTTCTGGCTCCATAAAATCTAAGACAGCATTGCCTTCTTTGAGAAATTCTGGATT
>JBEAQD010000043.1:0-15114 GCA_041164045.1 Candidatus Parcubacteria bacterium | reverse complement strand
TAGCTAAGGGTTTTGATATGAAAATTCTAGCCTATGATGCTTTTGTAAAGGATGAATTAGCTCGAGAGATTGGATTTGAATATGTGAGTTTAGAGGATTTATTGGTAAAATCGGATATTGTGAGCCTACATACTGCTTATAGACCAGAGACTCATCATATAATTAATCAAAAGTCTATCAAATTAATGAAAAAGGGGTCTTATCTGATAAACACTGCTCGTGGTGGCTTGATTGAGACTTCGGCTTTGATAATGGCTTTAGAAGAAGGAATTTTAGCTGGAGCTGGATTAGATGTATTAGAGGAAGAGTGTTTTATAAAAGAGGAAAAAGAATTGCTATCTCAGGCTTTTTTGAAGACTTGTGATTTACAAACCGTAGTACAAGATCATCTCTTAATACAAGACAAGCGAGTAATTGTGACTCCACATAATGCTTTTAATTCAAGAGAGGCTATCTTGAGAATACTTGAGACTACCATAGATAATATACAAGCTCAGATTAAGGGGGAGATGTTGCATTTGGTGAAGTAGGGACAAAATACTGTCCTCCCTTTTTATCGACCGTAGGTGGAGGGGGAGGTGGTCCCTCCTATATTTATTTAGGAGGGATCGGAGGATGACATAATATAAGTAAAACCAAAAAGAGGGATAATATCCCTCTTTTTATCTGGACTTTAGAATATAAGATTAGCTCTTATTTAGGCTGATTACCTTCTTGCTAGAGTCTGACTTTTGCTGTACTCTGATGGTTATCTCTCCATCTTTATAGTCAGCTGTCACTGAATCTTCATCTATATCTCCAGGCAATTGGACTGATCGGCTAAAAGATTCTTTGGAAATAGATTTGAAGTAATAATGTCTATCTTTGTCCTCTTTTTCCTCTTCGGATGAGACTTTACCTTCTATGGTCAAAACTCTATTATCTAAAGTGATTTCTAAATTTTCTTCCTTGAATCCTGGAGCTTGTAGTCTGACTACTAGCTCAGACCCATCTTGATACATTTCCATATCATTGATGGATCTTGTAAGAGTTGGGAAGGATGTCTCGAATATTTCATCAAATAACCTACTTGGGCTTAGTTCAAAAGTATTTAATGTTGGTAGATTGCGAATCCTCATATATGTATAACTTAATATTACTAATATGTTATGTACATCTGTCTGGAGGGTACTCTCCTTAATTATATTATAACTCTAATTTTAGCAGTGTCAAGAGTAGACTGCTAATTACTTCACCGTGATTTCACTTAAGAGTTTTGCCCATTTGGCATCTAAAAAATGTACACTGTTAGGAATGGTGATTAACTCGGCTGATAGGTCTTTAGCTATATTCTGAGCTTGAATATATGGTATATTGGCATCATCCTCAGATCCTATGACTTTAATCTTCCCTTTTATCTTGGATTTGGCCTGATTAATATCTACCAAATGCTCAAAAAAGTTAGCATAATTGCCATTACGGAAACTGGCGTTGGCAAGGGTATTATCAAAAGGAGCTATTAGTACTATATTCTGGACTGTCTGTTGAGTCTGTTCCAAGAATAACAAAACGGCTCTAGTACCCAGACTATGTCCAACTAAAACTACTGAATTCTTTGCCTCTGACACTGCTTGCTCTATAATTGGATACCATTCTCTAAAAACTGGATATTTACCTCCAGGCAAATTCAGGGTTATCACCTCGCTACCAGATTCTATAATATATTTACGAAAATCTGGATGCCACATACTCTCACTATTATGATTATATCCTGGGATATCTATAATAGTATAGGACATATTATTTTTTGAAATAATTAATAATCAACTGTAGACAACCAACAATCCCAATCACCACTCCTACTCCCATCAAAATTGGGAATATAATCTGTGCTGCAAAATTAGCAATAAATGAGAATAAAAACAATCCAAAACCACCCCAGATTAGTAGCTGTGGCTTGGACTTTAGATTTTTACCATTATTGCCTCCTATAATTCTAATTTCCATATTTAAAAAAATATTCTACTTAACATTTATATTATATCATATTTGTATAAAACAAAAACTCCCTCGAGGGGAGCCTTTGTAAAAAATTTATAAAGAGCTTGTATATTATATAAATTTTAGAATTTTGTGTCAAGTGCTACTAGCTACTCCTTAACCACTTTAGCGGAGATGATTTTTACATCTTCTACTGGTCTGTCTTGTACTCCAGTTTGGACGGTGGAGATTGTCTCAGCGATATCTAGTCCTCCGATGACTTTACCGGCATTGGTATGTGCTCCGTCTAGCCAAGGTGTGGATTCTGTAGTTACGATGAAGAATTGGGATCCATTGGTATCTGGTCCTGAGTTAGCCATAGCAAAACTTCCTTTGACTAATGGTTCGTCGTTGATTTCATCATCAAACTTTTCTCCTGCATCTCCAGTTCCGTATAGAGCTGATTTACTTGGGTCTTTGGTATTAGGATCTCCTCCTTGTATCATAAAGTCTTTGATCACTCTATGGAATAAAGTGTTATCATATACTCCTTCTTTGGTGTATTTTACAATCTTGCTAGCTGTGTTAGGTGAGAGGTCGCTAAATAATTCTACGGTGATTTTACCTTTGCTAGTGTTGAATTCGATAATTGGTCTCTCTTTCATAATGTCTTCATTTAATTTACTAATTTTTTGGGTGGTCTCGAGGCTAGCTTGGATAGCTTCATTGCCTTTGTTACTAAAGTCTTGATTCACATATAGACTGATTCCTACAATCAAGAATGAAATTCCTAGTGCAAAATATCCGAGTTGTTTCATATCTGTATTCTCTTATTGATATATTATATTTTGTATTTTTATTATAGCATAGAAATAAAAATTTTTGAATGGTGAATAATGAGTTGTGAATTGGGTAATTTGTATGGGCAAAAATACAAAAGAAAAACACACTCCACCCCGTCTCCCCCCTAAACCAAGGGATAGGAGGGAGACACCACTCAAGAGGGTAATTTTAATATAGCCCCACCTCTATCCTTTCAAATAATCTAGATGGGCAGTGTCATTATATGTAATGATTTTCCAACCAGTATAAGGATAATCTGGATGATAATGTAATACTACTATACCTGTATTTTCTAGCCAATATTGCTCTTGTAATCTCTTATAAATATCTGGAGTTAATTCATCTCCTAATATTGCATTTATTGTAAAGGCATTTAAGAAAAATTGATGAGTTATAACTCCTAAAACTGGCTCTGGTTTTGATTTTAAAAATTCTATAGCTTGCTCTACTCTTGCTAAAATACTATCATAGCTATCTCCGTCTTTAATTTGGGTATTAGGTTCAAAAAGGCTATTGACCCAATTCTTTTCTATTTCTAATATTCTGGGTTTTTGTCGAATTTGTCCAATAATTGAACTAGGTTTTTGTTTTTCTATAAATAAATCTGAATATTCTATATCTAAATTTGTGATTGAACTAATTATTTTGGATGTTTCTGTCGCTCTAGTAAGGGTACTAGAGATTAGATATGGTAATTGTAGAGATTTTATTCTATCAGCTAATTGAGTAGCCTGTAATTTACCTGCCTCTGTTAAATATTGCTCTCTTGCATGAATATTTTTATTTTGGTTAATATTCTCATCACTCTGAGCATGGCGGAAAAAATATATTGTTTTTTGTGGGTTTGTATACATAAGTGAATAAAAAGATTTTTTATTGTAAAAGAAAGTTATTTGTGGACCGTACTGGGATACAAACCGGACGCCTTGTCCTGTGAAACCTCTCGGTTTCCCACCCTTCCTCCACGGGAAAACTCCCGTTTTCCCGACCCCTTTCCCAGCTGGTTCTGAAGATAAAAGAGTCTTAAGTAAAAGAGAGTTTTTGATTATAAAAGAAAGTGATTTGTGGACCGTACTGGGATCGAACCAGCGACCTCTTCCATGCCATGGAAGCGCGCTACCAACTGCGCCAACGGCCCTTTAATATTTGTATTATATCAGTATATCTTGTATCTGGCAATATATTGTATGAGATGAAGTTATTGTAGACAAAAGAGATAAATTGACCTCCATTTTTATCGACCGTAGGTGGAGGGGATGGAGTAAAACGGAATATAGGCGACTGTAAGGTCGCTATACGGAAGTGAAGAGACAAAAAGCCTCCGCTACGAAAGACTACAAAAATACAATCCACCCCCGTCTTTCAGGCTTCCCCCTCCGAAGGGGGACAGTTGCTATACTAATTTACTTATCTACGATTCTTTTCATCTTTTTAATATGTGCTGCATTTGAATCTTGGATGTATTTATATTATAATATATATGTTTATTCACTAATTTTACAATTATGTCTAATAAATCTTTATTCGGGTCTATATTAGTTGGAATTGGAATTGTGTGGTTACTTGATAGTTTTGGAGTAATTGATGCTCCTAGTTTTGGGCAGTGGTTGCCGATTATTTTGATAGCTTTTGGTGTATGGAGACTTCTATCCTCTCAGTTTAAAGCTATTGTGGAAGCTATAATATGGATTGGTTCTGGTGCTACCATTGGACTATTGCAATTAGATATTATTACTGTTAGACAACTTTTTAGAGCCTTTTGGCCGGTGATTGTGATTTTGATTGGTTTGTGGGTTTTGAGTTCTGGGAAACAAAATAGTATTGAGAAGAGAGAAGATAAAGAAGAAACAAAGAGTTCGTAGTTAAAATTCCAGTCCTCCGTCACCTGCGGTGACGGAGGAGGACATTGAAATCTTCTAAAACTCATTGACAGTTTAATATTTTAGGTACATAATATATATGTTATTAAATAAATATTAAACATATGATTAGTTTCCGTGCACACAATGGTTTTGCCCGCCTCAAAATGTATAATGGCTTTATGGGTGCTTTGCACTTCTTTCAGGCTGGATTGATGCTATATGTATCAAAAGAAGCTTTATTTCCTGTAACTACTAACTATCTGGACTTTGATTCTGCTACTAGAACTGCCGCTCCTGTTACGGAAGAATTATTTGATATTAATTTAGGTCCTGCCGTAGCTTTATTCTTATTATTGTCTGCAGTTGCTCACTTTATTACGATTTTACCAAATGTTTATCCTTGGTATATAAAGAATCTTAAGAATCATATAAATGTCATCAGATGGTATGAATACTCTTTATCTTCTTCTGTGATGATTGTTTTAATCTCTCTATTAGTAGGAATTTATGATTTCTCTACTCTACTTCTACTATTTGGTATCAATGCCAGTATGAATTTATTTGGACTAGTAATGGAGCAAATCAATCAAGATCGCAAAGAAGTCAATTGGCTTCCTTATATATTTGGATGTATTGCTGGTATTATACCTTGGATTGTAATTTTCTTACATTTCCAAGGGGCTATCTCATCAGCTGAAGTGGAAGTACCTAGCTTTGTATACTGGATTGTATTCTCTCTATTCGCTGTATTCAATGTATTTGCTCTTAATATGTTCTTACAATATAAGAAAGTTGGTCCTTGGAAATCTTATGTATTTGGAGAAAAAATGTATGTATTTCTATCTCTATTTGCTAAATCTCTCTTGGCTTGGCAGGTTTGGTCAGGGACTCTGAGAGGTACTGAGAATGAAGTATCTGCTATTATATCTAATATATTGAGTATATTCTCATAAAGTATTTTAGTATAATTTAGTAAACAAAAAACCCGGTATGATCCGGGCTTTTTGTTATCGAGGACTTATTCTCGAGGCTTAGCAGGTTGGATAGAGATTTCTCTTTCTAAAAGAGACGCTCCATCTAACTGTTGTATTGCTCTTTCAGCTTCCTCTTCAGTGGCAAATTCTACAAATCCATAACCTTTGCTACGATTTTGCTCTTTGTCAAAGATGATTTTTGCTGAAACTACAGTTCCAACAGTCTCAAAAAGAGATTGTAAGTCCTGATTAGTTGCTTTGTACGCAATATTTCGTACAAATAAATTCTTGTTCATAATTTACGATTTTGAAGAAAGATTGCTCTTTCTTACTAACGGTTACCCTCCTGTCGACCTGCCTAAGCCAAGGATTGAATGTATTATATCATATTTTTATATCTTTGTATAATACTTATCCACAATTATTTTAATTTGAATTACAACTAGTAGCCCATAATCCTTTTTTATTTGCTTTAGCCTCTTGTTCTAAAGCTTTATAATTAGCTTGGCTCTGATAAGAGGCACCATTATATGTATATTCCTTAGCATAACCTTCTTTTAATAGATATTCTTGCAAGGATCTCCCATCTTCTAAATACACATATCTTAGGAGTCTATTATAGTCATCTCTATCTTCTTTGAGAGGATCTTTGACTAAAGAGACTCGATTACTAGCGATTAGATTTTTTAAAGCCTGATATGCCTCTACCCCATAACAATAATTGGGGCTGATAAAACTATCTAGTTCTGGAGCATCTATGCCTAATAATTTTACCCCCTCAATTTTACCATTGATATTGACCAATATATCATCTCCATCATTAACCGTTATGACATTATATTTATCATTGGATATATCGCTAATTATATTCCCTGTGGGATATTGATTGAATTCATTAACTCTGAGAGGAATAATATCTGACCATTTATACCCAAGACTTAGAAATATATTGGGACTCCCAATTGGCTTTTTATAATCATTGGCAATTAAATATACTCCTCCATTGTAGGAAACTACTGTTCCGTCTTGGAACAATTTATTGCCTCCAACTGGGTATTGTTGTAATATATTGGCAGGTATTTTTATAATTTCATCCCATTTATAGTTTAATTTTTCAAATATAAATGGGCTGGGTATATATCTAAGTGACCCTACTGTGTCTACTACATAAGTAGATGAGCTTCCTGTGGGTGAGATTAAAACTCTAGAACGATAATTTTTTATCTCTGATACAGGTTTACCCTCTGGAATTATAGATAGCTCATAATCTGTAGCTCTTCTAATTTGCCCCCACTTAAATCCATAACTCTCAAACACAGCTGGGGAGGTAATTGGTAGTCGTTGATTTTTTTGCATCAGGAATACTCCTGTGGCACTAGATATGAGTAGACCATCCGGATAATATTCATCATTACCCCTAGGGTAAGAATCTATTATTGCTTGGGAGACTGGAATCAAATATTCCCATCTATACCTTGAGTCAAAAATCAATGGAGATGGAATATATCTTCTTAAACCTGATTCCAACTTATATACAGCTCCTCCGGGCGCTAATAATAAACTTCCATCTGGATAACTATCTTCTACTCCTAAGCTACCTCCTTTTGGGTGCAAAGATAATTCTGCATTACTAACTGGTACAATATTATTCCATTTATATCCCTTAGATAAAAATGCTTGAGGGGATGTTATGGGTCTGACTTGCGAATTGGAGACTACATATACTGTGCCGTTATTAGATAACAAAGATCCATCTCTAAAGGTCATAGGAGTTCCTAAAGCAATTGCATCTAATTCTACTGGCGATACTTCAATCAAATCTTGCCAATGGAATTGTGAAATTAGCATGTTGGGCGACTCTATAGGCTTTTTTGTGTTACTTTCTATATAATATACCTTTGGATTATTAACTGCTTTTACTATAATTCCATCGGGATAATTTGGTATTTGCCTGGCTGATATATTATTTGGCAAAATAAAATTTAGGGTTATAAAGGTAATGACTAGCAATACTTTATATTTAGTTTGCATTTATCCTACTAATATATCTTGTAAATCTGTGATTAAATCTAAGGCTTCTTCTCTTGGTCGCTGGAAAGCATTTCGTCCCATTATACTTCCAAAAGCTCCTCCCTCTCGGATAGCTCTCATTTCATATGACAAATTTTCAGGATTAGCAAAATCTCCTCCAGAGTGGATGACTATTCTATGTCCGTTGTATGCAGCTTTCATCACTAATTTTATTCTATCAGTAAGAGTTTGAGTTGGGACTTTGTCATAAATACCCATTTCCTGATTAGATACTATACCATATCCATCTACTGGTAATTTCACCTTAATAATCTGAGCTCCTAAACTTACTCCGAGAGCTACTCCATAAGCTATCACATCTACAGCTCGCTCTTGCCCTTTGATAAGCCCTGCTCCTCTTGGATAAACCCAAAGAATTGTAATAAGACCTGCCCTACGAGCATCTGCGATCAATTCTTTAGCCTGTTGCTCCATTTCATTGCTATACAGAGACCCTGGATATAGAGTAAAACCTACAGCGGAGCATCCTAGTCTTACAGCATCATCTACCCAAGAATGAATGGATGGTTTTGGATTCTCATTATCTGGGATCATCAGAGTATGGGAATTGACCTTGAGAATAGTTGGCACATTATGTTTAGCTAAAACTTCATAGGCTCGCTCTAGAGAACCAAGCGGTGCTGCATAAGCATTAAACCCACCATCTACAGCAAATTGAGCTTGCTCTAATGGGTCATACATCACTGGATTTGGCTCAAAAGCCCGTCCAGGTCCATGCTCTAAAATTTGGTCTATTGGCAAAATCATTAGCTTACCAGTACCTCCGATTCGGCCATAGTTCAAGATTTTAGTTAAATTTGCTTGTTGTTCCGGGGTATTAGTATATTTATACCAAGATAAAATTTCTTCTACTCTTTCTTTGTGTTGAGGGTTTGTGGATGGCATAGTGGTATGATTTTATATATGTTCTTTGGATATGATATTATTATCATTGTCTAAATTATAAACCAAAATATCTCCAATAGCAAATTCTACTCCTTCTATCTCGCTGTCACTGAGCCGATCAAAGTATTTGAGTATAGTTCTTAGAGTATTACCGTGTAGGGATAGTATAATATTTTCATTGTCCAAAAGACAGCTCATAATATGCCCTTCTAGATAAGGTATAATTCGCTTATAAGCATCATCCAGACTCTCAGTGCGAGGCAATAATTCCCTTGGTACCGAGGCATATTTAGGGTCAAAAAAGGCATTCCTTGGATCATCCAACTCTAAGGATGCTGGCCGAGTATAATAACCGCGACGATAACTATGCAACTGCTCCCAAGACAACTCGTCTAGAATATCTACCTTAGACTTACCTTGTAATTTGCCATAATGTCTTTCATTGAGTCTCCAGTCTCGTATAATTGGGATATTTTGCTGCCCTATTTCTTCTAGAATCAGATCTAATGTAAGGACGGATCGCTTTAAAACAGAAGAGTAGGCTCTATTAAATTGAATGTTTTGGCTTTTTAATCTCTGTCCCATCAAACGAGCATCTTCTATACCTTTAGAAGTCAAATCTACATCCGTCCAACCTGAAAACAAGTTCTGCTTATTCCATAAACTTTGCCCATGTCGGACTAATACTATTTTTTTCATTACTATATTTCTAACTCTAATACTACTGGACAGTGATCGGAACCATATACCTCTGGGAGTATATAGGCATCTTTAACCTTATCTTTGAGTGACTGGCTAACAAAAAAGTAATCTATTCTCCAGCCAACATTCCTATCTCGAGCTCTAGTCTTCATATCCCACCAAGTATATAATTCCCCCTCTTGAGTAAACATCCTCAGAGTATCGATAAAGCCATATTGCTGAGTCAATTTATCTAACCAAGCTCGCTCTTCTGGCATGAATCCTGAGACTTTCTGATTTTCTTTTGGTCGAGCTAGGTCAATTTCTGTGTGAGCAGTATTGACATCTCCAGTGATTATAATATTTTTATGAGTATAGTCTATATTCTCTAAATATTGTAGTAAAGCCTCATAGAATTGAAGCTTATAGGCAAGCCTCTCTTCCCCCGAACCACCATTAGGGAAATAGATATTAATCAGAGTAAATTGCTCATACTCAGCGATTTGAATTCTACCTTCTCTATCATAAATATCATCAATCTGAAAGCCATTTTGAATAGACTTTGGCTTAGTTTTAGAATAAATAGCCACCCCACTATACCCCTTTCTAATCCCAGATTCAAAATAGGAATTATACTCTGGAATATTCAAAATCTCCGAAGATAACTGCTCTTGATGAGACTTTGTCTCCTGCATACATAATATGTCTGGCTGATATTTTTCTAAAAAAGGATAAAACAATTCCTTACGATGCAAAGCCCGCAACCCATTCACATTCCATGATATTAATTTCATAAACTTTCTGTAATTTATTTTTGTATTATATCATAAAAATTGAGAATTTAGAATTGGAGGAAGTTAAAATTCCCCTCTTGAGGGGTGGCAGGCTTGCCTGACGGGGTGGAGGTTATTTACTATTAAGCTTTTTTTATACTCCCTTGGGGGATCTTTAAGTCCCTCCTATATTTATTTAGGAGGTGGGTGCCCGCAGGACGGAGGAGGACTAATTCACCTCCACACACCCCAATTATTTTCGCTAAATACCCTTGACAAAATTAATAAAATATGGTACATAGTTTATGGCCAAGCCAAATTCCCCTAAATGAAATTAATTTCTAGACTCGCGACAATCATCTTTCTGACGCCCACACTAATTGGGTGCAGTCAGGAGAAAATCACAAAAGAATGTCAAAATATACCAGACATAGGTACTATAGTAACAATAAATCAAGATGGAGAAAATTTTCATGGTAGCATTATGTTGGATGACACAACTTCATATATTGTTTTATTAAATAATTTTCAACAGCTTATTCTAGAGCGACGCGGAACTATATCTTGGAAGAATAACAGAAACAATAGTTGTGAGAAAAGTTTATAACACCTCTACCTATATCCCTAGCCGACGGCTGGGGGTTTTTCTTTTTTATAAAATCTATTTTTTGTTTCAAAATACAAATACTACGGAATATGCAAAATGGAGGGGTAAACCCTCCTCTACGAAAACATTTACCTCTCCTCTAAATTCTCAATTGATACGACTACCTGCTCGCCTGTTTGCATGTTTTTGACGAGAACTTCTCCACTTTTTGTTTCATCAGAACCAAAGAAAATAGCATCGGTATATCCTTTGCGGTTGGCATATTTTAGAGCTTTTTTGAAACTGACAATTTCTGGATAGAGGTCAAAGGCTACTCCGTATTCATCTCTGAGCTCTATAATTGTCTGCATTGTCTGGGGTAAATTCTCTTTGCTCAATATAAAAACTCCTCTCTTTGGCTCTGCATAATTCATAGCCTTGAACCAATCCTCTTCTCGCAAAATTCCAAATAGTCTACTAACTCCAATCGAGGCTCCAAATCCTGTTATTGGGGTATCTATATAGTTCCCGACTAGATTATCATATCTACCTCCAGAGCAAACACTACCGTAGGCTTCTAGCCCCTCTAGATTACTCTCGAAAACTGTGCCAGTATAATAGTCCTGTCCGCGGACTATAGATAAGTCTATTTTGTATTTTTTAATTTCAAACAATTCTAGATATTTAAGCAACTCTTCGAGTTCTTTCACCCCTTCTTCAAAAAGAGATCCTGGCTGATTGCAGTCTCTTGCTTTCAAATATTTAATTACATCATCATTAGTGCCTCCTCGCTCACTTACTGGACTAATAGGTAAAACATTCACCACACCCACTCTCTGCTCATCAGACAAACCAAGTTTTTTTAGATTTTCTAGCCATTTATCAGATGGAAGTTTTGAGATTTTATCTATATGCCTAAGTACTGCAGGTTTATCTTCAATCTTATAATATTCTAATAACCCCGACAAAATTTTACGATTACTAACTCTAAAAGTAATCTCTGGCAAGTCTAAAATAGTAAAAATATTCTGTATAATAGACAACATCTCAGCCTCTGCTAACCTACTATTATTGCCAAGTATATCTATATCCGCCTGATATAGCTCGCGGTATCTACCTTTTTGAGGTTTCTCAGCTCGCCAGGATTTGCCTATCTGATAAATTTTAGCTGGCATAGCTATATCTCGATGATGCTCGGCTATGTATCTTGCCATCGGGACAGTGAGGTCAAATCTAAGACTAAGATCCCGACTACCCTTTTGGAAGCGATAAATCTCCTTATCCATCTCGCCACCGCCTTTGGCTAACAATACTTCTGAATATTGAATAGAAGCTGCCTCAAGCGGAGTAAATCCAGCGAATTCATATTCGTCTTGAATTGTTCTCAAGATATGGTTGAATTTAACCTGTTCATCTAGGTTATATTCTATAAAACCAGAAGGTAGCTGGTGTTTTGGCATATTGTATAATAATTAAACTAAAGCTAAAATTTGGCTAGCATGCTTGAGTGGATTGACTTTCTCAAAATGTTGAATCAGTTTCCCCTCCTCATCAATTAGGAAAGTATCTCGCTGTATTCCCATATATTTTTTCCCAAACATTGACTTTTCTTTCCAGACTCCATAGGCTTGGACGACAGTTTTTTCGGTATCAGCTAGTAGCGGAAAATTCAGATTATGCTTTTCGACAAATTTCTTATGAGATTTGACATCGTCTACACTTACTCCTAGCACTACAATTCCTTTGGCTTCCAGATCATTCATAGAATCTCGCATCCCCTCCGCCTGAACAGTACATCCAGGAGTCATATCCTTAGGATAAAAGTACAAAACCACCTTTTTACCTCGGTATTGAGACAAAGTGTGACTCTTCTCATCTTGGTCTACTAGAGTAAAATCTGGGACTAATTCTCCTACTTGCAACATATATGTATTAGTTAATTGTATATCTTGTATTATACCACATTTTTGCTAAATTAGCAATTTTTTCCAGCCATCCTCACCTTCAAACAAACCTCCTGGGCAAGTTGTTTTAGTATTAATTTCTTTATGCCCTAAAATTTGACAATTCTCATACTGCTTTATAATATCACGGGCAGATTGAATTGCTTTTTCAGTTGGGAACTTATTCTTCAAATCATCTAAAAAACAAACCGATATACTCTTACAATTTACCTCCCATTTACCAGCTTGCCAACCAATTTGATTGTCTTTCAATATATTATAGACGGTTCCGTCCTGTTCTATTATATAGTGATAAGCAATAAATGTAGGCTTATTTTGATAAAAGTGATTTGACCAAATTGGCTGACCATATTCAGGCTCTTCTTTTTTACTATAAAAAGGGGCATAAAGACGAATCAACCCCAATGTATTTATAATTTTAAGAGACATATCTGGAGAAGTACTAGTGTGATGAATTACTATAGTATCAATTGCTTTTCTATCTGCATCCCAATTTGTACCAGATTTACCAAGAGGAATTTTATCTGCTTCTAAAAGCTCCATTATCATTATGGCAAATTCTTTTCTCGAATCTAGCCATTCTTGGGTTTTATTTTCTCTATTACCATCATAACTATAGAAGTACTCATTTAGCTCTGGATATAATTTTAGATACCAGTCTGTATTAGTAAACTTTTCAATATAATTTTTAGGATTTATGTATTGGTATGACTCCTTAAATAGCATTGCATTTTATTATTTAATATAGAAAATTATATCAAAAATTATCACTCCTAGCAATTCCTGAGCCTAGCTCTGTAATCAGAGTAATCTGGGCAATAGGTGGCGACTATATTCCAAAATCTCTTGGAATGATTCATCTCTACTAGATGAGCTAATTCGTGGATAATTACATAGTCCATCAGCTCGGGGTCTAGGAATATGAGTTTGTAGGAAAAATTTAGATTTCTCTTACTAGAACAACTACCCCAGCGAGTATTAGTATGCCTAATACTAAGCCGATTATAACTAAGCCCCATAATCTGAGCCCAATCTCGCACTCGAGCTGAGATAATTTTCCTCGCTTTTTCTTTATGCTGTTTATAATGCTCTGGGGTATAGATATTATCTGGGATAGTAGACAATTTATCCTCAATCCAAGCTTGTTTTTGGTCTATAAACTGCTTAGCCAAATATTCGGGGAAACGAGCTGGCATAGTCAAAGTCACTTGCCGATTCTGGTCAATTCGGATACTTACCCTTTTGGCCTTAGATGATTTTTTGATTCTATAATTTAGCATATAGAATAGTATAGCATAAAAAAACACACCTCTACGCACCACATATATTGACGAAATCAATTTTATTATGTAAAATGAATAAGTACCTTAGAAAAATTAAATTCCGCGATAGCTCAGCGGTAGAGCAGTCGGCTGTGAATGCCTTCTTGAGTCGTCGTAAAATAATTATATTTTTATGTCTGACAAAAGAAAATATTCTGATCGTGCTGAATATCTTTTTTAGAAATTCACTACGATCTAGTCGCAGCCTCTTCTGGTAACAGAAGTTGAAACACGAGGTGAATTGCTGGAAACCTAAGGTAGCAATACTAAGGCAATCAGCAGCCAAGTCTAGCCAAACTAGAAAGGTTCAGAGACTATCCCAAAAGGGAGTACATTGTAGCAATACAGTGGAAGCGCCTCGCTCCATCAAAACGATGGATGATGATATAGTCCACGCCTATTAGAAATATTAGGACAAGGTGTAACCGATTGGTCGTAGGTTCGAATCCTACTCGCGGAGCAAGTTAGGAAAGGAGGTATAAAAAACCTCCTTTTCGTTTGTACCAGAGCCACTATTATGAGGTTCGAACATTCCTATTTCGGACTTCATCACCTTTCCAAGATTCTGAATAAATTCAAATGGTTTTTTTAGCTCTATACTTACTTTTTTATCATATAAGTAGAGGTTCGAACCAAGCAAACTCAATAACTCTCTTTTATCCTGATCAGAGCCATTTTGGAATGCCTTAGGAGCATTCTCTGCAAAGTTAAATGTCTTCTCAACCCTACTAAACCAATCATCAGTAGACTCCTGAAGTCCCATAATAATTTGAGTTAACTCCTCTTTCTCTTGAGATAACTTTTTTCTTTTTAAAAGATACTCTTCTTCAGATATCTCATTCCCAGCACGCATCTCAATAAGCCCATCAGATATCCTTTGGATCTTAGATAATTGAGCCTGGTACTGAGACATCTGCTTCATAGCCTCATACTCATGTTTTTGAGAATCACTCTTAATACAATCCAAAGCCCATTTAACAAAATCAGCAGGCAAAACTATAGTCTTCAATATATCATGAATTTGAGACTCAATTTCCAGCTCCTGAACAGCCTTCTGAGAACAGTTTTTATCCTTTCTCTTAGTACAGTGATAATAAACATAATGACGAATAACACCATTTTTTTGAACCTTAGTTTTATTTTCAGCAGTCACCATAGCACCACATTCACCACA
>JBEAQD010000042.1:0-11482 GCA_041164045.1 Candidatus Parcubacteria bacterium | reverse complement strand
TTTAGATATATTTTTTTGAGGTCTTGAGAGTTCCAAGTGCGGATATTTTGAGCAGTTTTTTGTAATATATAAGGATTCCCATTGACATAATTATTATATGATTCTCCTTTTTCTTGAGCTAATTTGATTATTAAAGCAGTTTTAATCTGGCTTATTAGCAACCCATATAGAGGGATACCTTCTATACCAGCTTTTTGTAAATTATTGAGACTTATCAAATATTTACCATAGTTTTGACTATAAATATACTCAGCTAATGAGAATATACTGCTATAATCTTCTTGTGGTAAAATTTTTGCTACCATTTGAGAGTCAATAGTTTGTTTCTCCCCATAATAATTATATATTTGGTTAAACATAGATTCTATTTTATAAAAATCTATTCTAAATGGTGATTTTTTGGCTTTATTAGTTGCTTTTTCTTGAGTTTGTTTATGTTCTTGTTTCTGAAGATCTACTATATACATTATTCCCTCTCTATTTATATCCAAACCTTGCTCTAAACTCATTTGTTGTATATAGACTATAGCTTTAGGTTCTGGCAAATAATCATATTGTGTTTGTTTAGCTTGTAAGTCTATTAAAGTTTTAGATAATGGATGAGTTTTAGGGATATTATTGGTATTATAAAATACAATTATAATTTCGCTATTATCTTTTAGAGTTTGTAATGTTTTTTTAACTTTTGGATATAATGCTTTTGGTAGAAGTACTAAATCTTTAATAATAATTAGCCTTTTTTCGCTGAATAATGAGCTAGTGTTGAAGCTTTGCTTTAATTTGGCTAATAAAGTATCTTCTGTATCTGGTAATTCTATATCTTCAAATTGAAATATCTCTTGTTTAGCTTGTTTTTGTAAGCCAAGTTGTTGAATGGATTTTAATTTTTCACGAGAGCGATAAGTATCTGGTCCTGAAATTGATATAATCATAAATACTTTATTCTCTAGCTATTTATATAGCCCTAGTTTAACTCCCATTTTAGATTTTGTCCCGGCTCTATTACTTGTATAAAAGTTTGTCCTGGTACCAATAAAATCTCTTTCCCATCTTCTCCATAAAATCTCAAAGTATCTTTGAATCCTTCTTTTTTCCAAGTGATGTTTTTCTCTTGTCCATTATGATAAATTTTACCTTCTCCTTTACCATAAATTGTAACTTCATTATACTGACCTTCAATTTGTCTTGATGAAGCTCTCATTACTACTATGTTTTTGGCCTTAATTTCAGCATCATTATTACCTCTATCTACATCTTTTTGTCCTGCCCAGTATCTAGTATAGGTATTGTCTTCCTTGTTATATTCCCAACTGGTAGCAAATACTCCTCCAAAACCTACATATAATTTACCATTTTTAGAGTCTTGTTTTTCAGCTTCAATAGTTTTTTGGCTTTGGAATTTATACCCATCTAGATTAGTTTCTAAAGTATATTCTCTTTTCTTTGCCAAATCAATAACCTTGGATAATGATACAAAACCATTATGTGGGGCTGGGACTGTACTTTTTCTAAAGAATGGACCACTTGATGAAATAGCATCAATATCTGGCACTTTACCTAAATCCTCACCAGTATATCTTTTTCCTGTTTTAAGCTCATCTAAAGCGAAGTGAGACCCTCCCCAGTGTACATAAATTGCATCCCAACCTCTTACTAAACTAATATAATCGTGTCTAGCACTACGAATTGAACCAACTTCATCTGGAAGGTTACAAACATAAACTCCCATCAATCTAGTAACACTTCCAGTAATAACAGGCATTTCTACTACTATTTCTGCTTGGCTCAAACCTGATAGAGGTCTTGCTACGGCATCTCCTGCCATCATTACCGCTATTGGTCTTTGTTTATAGTTATCACATTGAACTCCTGTCAATGGACTAGCATTGGTTAGTTTCTCCTCACTAGGCTCTAGCATTCCTTCGGCTTCATCAGTTTCTTTTTTGTCTTCTTTAGTCTCTTTATTTGTGTCTGTATTATTACCAACTCCACTAAAAGCATATACTCCCACTCCTATAATTCCAATAATAAGAAATAATGAAAATATTACTATATATTTTTCTTTTTTAGTTAAGGTAGACCATCTTTTTAGAAATGTTTTCATATAATTTGAGTTAAATTATTAATTTTAGCTACTATTTCAGTAGGAGAATAATGAGATTTGACTATATAGTCGACTGCTCCGAGTTTGAGGCATTCTGTAATTTTATCTTGCTCACTAAGATTACTCATTACTATAATTTTAGGTTTATAATTAACTGATTTTTTGGCATTAAATTCAGATAATATTTCCAAACCAGTCTTAGTTGGGACCATTAAATCTAATAAAACAATATTATAATTCTCTGTTAATAGTTTCTGAAGACCATCTTCTCCATCTGAGGATTCTGTGACTTTGTATTTGGCTTCTCTTAATTTCATACTTACCAATTCTCTTACAAAAATATCATCTTCTATAATTAGTAAGGCTTTTTTATTGTTTTCTAGCATAGTATATTGATTTATTATGTTATTAATTATAGCATATTTTATAGTTTTTAGCAAACTTAAATATCCTTAATTTATAGTATTTTAAGTTGTAATACTTACATTTAATGTTATAATACTAGGATATGAATTTCAAAATTTCTTCTCACTATCAGCCCAAAGGAGACCAGCCACAAGCTATTGCTAAGCTAAGTGATGGTTTGTCTCGGGGCAGACAACATCAGACTTTACTTGGAGTGACTGGCTCTGGGAAGACTTTTACTATGGCTCATTTGATTGAAAAGTATCAAAAGCCGACTCTGATTATATCACATAACAAAACTCTAGCAGCTCAATTATATCAAGAATTTAGAGATTTTTTTCCTGAGAATAATGTACATTATTTTGTATCTTATTATGATTATTATCAACCAGAGAGTTATCTACCCTCTTCGGATACTTATATTGAAAAAGAGTCTATGACTAATGCTCAAGTGGAGAGACTTAGGCATGCGGCTACTCAAAGCCTTTTATCTAATCCAGATACTATTATTATCTCGTCAGTGTCTTGTATTTATGGTATTGGGTCTCCTGAGGATTATGGAAATTTATCTCTCATTATAGAAGTCGGGCAAAAGATTCAAAGAGATGATTTTATTCGGAGTCTGATTGCAATTCAATATAGTCGTAATGATATAGATTTTAAACCTGGATGTTTTAGAATTAAGGGCGATGTGGTAGAAATTCACGAACCGGGAGAAAAAAGATTGATTAAAATTAGTTTTTGGGGTGATACCATTGAGAGTATTTCTTATAATGAGTATCAGGACTCTATCTTAGAGCAATTGCCCGCTAAATATCTTGATGGGTATAGGATTTTTCCTGCTACTCACTGGATTTCTACCAGAAGTAAAGTAGATAATATGATTCCTTTGATTCAAGAGGAGATGATGGACAGAGTGGAGTTTTTCAAAAAATATAATAAGTTAGTCGAGGCTCAAAGAATTGAAGAGCGGGTAAATTATGACATTGAGATGCTATCTGAAGTTGGATTTACCAAGGGAATTGAGAATTATTCTAGATATTTGACTGGCCGAGCTCCGGGAGAGCCTCCATATACTTTGATTGATTACTTTTTAGAGGCTGATGCTGATTTCTTAACTCTAATAGATGAATCTCATATTACCTTACCGCAAATTCGTGGTATGCATAATGGGGATGCCGCTCGCAAGAAGAATTTGATTGACTTTGGTTTTAGATTACCCTCAGCCGCTGATAATAGACCGCTAAAATTCTATGAATTTGAGGCTAAAATTCCACATATAGTCTATGTTTCAGCAACTCCCGGAGAATATGAATTGTCTCATTCTACTGATGATAAAATTCACTCTATTCCAGAGTTACAAACTTTCAAAAAATTACCAGAGGGTATTGCTGAGCAAATTATTCGACCAACTGGACTGTTGGAGCCTACTATTGAGATTAGACCCACAGACAATCAGATTCAAGATGTGATTGATGAAATTGGCAAAATTATTCCAAAGGATGAAAGAGTGCTAATCCTCACTCTAACTAAGCGAATGGCTGAAGATATTGCTGACTTCTTGAAAGAGAGAAATATTAAAACTGAGTATTTACACTCGGATATTGATACTTTAGATAGGCCTGAAATTTTAACTAAATTAAGGCAGGGTGAATTTGATGTTTTGGTGGGAATTAATTTATTAAGAGAAGGTTTGGATTTACCTGAAGTTTCTCTGGTAGCTATTTTGGATGGGGATAAAGAAGGTTTCTTAAGAAATGAGACTTCTCTTATTCAGACCATTGGGCGAGCCGCTAGACACAAAAATGGAAAAGTTATCTTGTATGCCAATAAAATAACCAAATCTATTGATCGAGCTATATCCGAGACTGACCGTAGACGAGCTATTCAAACAGCTTATAATGAAAAACATAATATTGTACCAGAAGGAATTAAGAAAGACATCAAATCAAGTATAGTCAAAGATAAGAAAAAAGAATTACAAGAGCAAAAAGTAGCTGCTCTAGATATCACTGAGAGAGAGTTTATGATAGAAGAATTAACTAAACAAATGAATGAAGCAGCTCAGGCTCTAGATTTTGAGCGAGCCAAAGATTTAAGGGATGAAATTGCTCTGATTAAAAATTTAAACGAATAGACTAAAAGCTCCAAGTGTAAACATTATAATCATAATGATTCCAACCCATTTGAAATGTCCTAAACTATAGGCTGGTGGCAACTCTCCCTCAGCTTTAGCCCTCCAAAATGTCAAAACTATTAGTATAGATATTATACTAACCCCTATGCCTCCTGCATATTGGATAATTGTATCAAATTGAGCCCAGTCAAATACTAGTAATGCCATGGGTGGAAATGTTGTGAGAATAATAGCAATACTTCTCTTTAATTTTCCAAAATTCATATATGATTCTATCATTGATAATCCCATTGAAATAAATGAGGTCATCATTGCAATAATGGCAAAAATTGATGTAATAACCAAAACCTGTCCACCTAATTTCTCACCTAATGAAATAATTGCTAATTGAGTAATGTCTCTACCCGCAACCCCTATTACTAATGACACAAAAACACTATATAGTAAGATTGGTATAAGCATACCTAATATAATTGCTGACTCCATTTGATCAGACTTTTTACCTAATATAGTTTTGATATGTGGAATTGCAATAACTCCAAAGTATGAAAATAAAATGGCTCCATATGGCCTAAAAGCTTGTGTTATAGAGTTTGTTGGTTTTAATTCAAATTGAGTCCAATCAATATCTTGAGAGTATATTGCTTTTAGCCAAATAGTGATAATAATCAAAACCATTCCTGAGACAAATATAATATTCCATTGACTAACAAATTTGAGACCTTTTATAATAAAATATGTACCTATTGCAAAGAATACTATTGACCAATTAAATGATTGAGATGGTATAATTGTATTAATAATATCTCCTGCTCCTCTAATATAGGCAGACATACCACCGTAAATCAGTATAGCTATTGCAATTAATACCAAAACATACCCTTTTTTTCCTAAATACAATTTAATTAATTCTGGGATATGTAATTTTTTTTTAGTTCTCAAAACTACTTCTCCCAACATTAAATTCAAAATTATCATAACTATACCTAATATAATTAGATATAGTACTCCCAACCAATACCCTGCAGTGTATATTGTATAAGGAATGGCTAAAACTCCAGCTCCAATAATAGTGCCTGTGAGAGTCGTTACTGCTTTTATAAATTGGTATTTTTCAGCTTTTTTTGTCATTAATTATATATTTTTATATTTTGATTATAACAAATTATTCCAAACAAGCATAGACTGATATATTAGGCTGATTATATAGATATTCTAATGGCCAATTTTTGACTCCAGTTGCGTTTTGTAGCTGATTTTGTAGTTTTGTATATTTATCTTGCCCTTTGATTAAAATTATAATTTGGTTAGAATTATAAATATACTCGGGGCTCAAACTCAATCTATATCTAGTTTGGTAATTAGCTGGAGCTTGAGTAATTATAGCTTTATCTAAGTTAGGGTTATCCCAATATTCTCCCCCGGCAAAAAGTGAGGCAAAATGCCCGTCTAATCCCATACCTAGTATAGTAAGACCGAGTTTAGGTGGAAGTTGAGATTGTGATTGAGATAATGAATCTTGAATTTGGTCTGAATATTCAAATCTAATAATTTGCCTAAAATCTACTCCATCAAAACTCTTAGATATACTTTGCCAATTAGATTCTGGATTAGTTTCTGTGACATACCTCTCATCTACTTGAATTAAGTTAATTTTTGAAAAATCTAAACTTTGCTTAGCAAGTTCCTTATATATTACAAATGGAGTGGTGCCACCTGAAACAGCTAAATTTGCCTCTCCCTTGGCTTGAATTTGCTCATATAAATTATTAGCTATTTTCTCCGTGCTAGCCTGAATCCAATCTTGTTCTTGTGTAAAGGTTTGTATGTTCATAGGGTATATATTAATTGTGAGTTATGAATTATATTGTCCTCCGAAGGAGGATAGTTTATTTGAGTTTTTATCACCTATAAGGATGAAAGTGTGTATGTATATTAATAAAAGGACTAAATCTCAATATCATTATACCACATTATAAATATGCTATAATATATAAAAGGAAATATTTATTATATGCAAGAATTTGTCCATCTCAATACTCGCTCTCATTATAGCATTCTAGAAGCCATTGGCTCTATTGGAGATATTATCACCAAAACTCAAGAATTGGGCTTTGAGGCTATTGCTCTTACGGATAACAATAATATGTTCGGGGCGATTGAATTTTATGAAAAAGCTACCAAGGCTAATATCAAGCCAATTTTGGGAGTAAATTTATCTGTAGCTGGCATAGACGGCAGTACTTCTAAGCCTTATTTTATAACTTTATTGGCTAAATCTTATCAAGGATATACTAACTTGATTGAATTAGTTTCTCTAGTTAGACTGAATTCTAATCAGCCGATTTCAATAGAAAATTTAACTAAATATAGTAAGGATTTGATCTGTATTTCTGGTAATTATCAAAGTGAGATTGCTGATTATCTTATTAATAATCCTAAAGAAGCTACAAATTGGATAGATATTTATAGCCAAATTTTTAAGGATAATTTATATTTAGAGCTTTTACCTTTAATTAACACTCCTGATCAAATAAAAGCTAATCAAGCCCTACTCCAATTATCTAAAACATCTCATTTACCTATACTTTTAACGGCTCAAAGTATGTATCTGAACTCCAATCAGAGAACCGCGCATGATATTATGCTAGCTATTAAAAATAAAACTAATATTCAAAACCCTGATAGATTAACTTTTGTAAGTGAGGATTATTCTCTCAAATCTACTGAGGAAATGTATAGTTTAGCTAAACAACTCAATATTCCTGAGGAAGCTCTTACTAATACCAAGATGATTGCGGAAAAGTGTAATGTCGAGATTCCTCTTTACCAAATTCAACTTCCAAAATTTGAAGTACCTCCTCTAGAATCTGGAGAAATTCTAGATAATGAGAGCTATTTAAGGTTTTTATGTGAAGAGGGTATACAAAAAAGATACAAGGAGCAAGACCAGACTCAAATTCGAGAAAGATTAGAATATGAGTTTGGAGTTATCAAGAATGCTGGGTATATCGACTACTTTTTGATTGTATCTGACTTTATAAACTGGGCGAAGCAGAATGGAGTTTTAGTCGGTCCTGGGAGAGGTTCGGCAGCTGGGAGTTTGGTAGCTTATTTATTAGCGATTACGGATATTGATCCTCTTGCCTATCAGCTTCTTTTTGAGAGATTCTTGAACCCAGCTCGTGTCTCTATGCCCGATATCGATATTGACTTTCAAGATAATAAGAGGGAGTTAGTACTTAATTATGTAGCTCGGAAATATGGCCAAGACCATGTAGCTCAGATTTGTACTTTTGGAACAATGGCAGCCAAAGCAGCAATTAGAGATACAGGGAGGGCTCTTGGGTATTCTTATGGATTATGTGATTCTATTGCTAAATTAATTGACCAAAAAACCATTGCTAAATCTTTAGCTAACTCTAGGGAACTCAGAAGTCGCTATGAACAGGAAGAAAAAGTTACTACTTTGATTGACACTGCCCAACAATTAGAGGGTTCTATCAGGCACACTTCTACTCATGCTTGTGCAGTGGTGATATCTCCGCAGAAACTCACTAATTACACTCCCCTACAATTATCTGAATCTGGTGGCAAAACTTCTATCACCACCCAATATGAAATGCATGCTATTGAGGATTTAGGACTACTTAAAATGGATTTTTTGGGATTATCTAACCTCTCTACCATTGAGTCAACTTTGAATTTGATTGAGTCTCAAACTGGGACCAAAATAGATATAGATAATCTTAAGACAGACGACAAATTAACTTATAAATTATTTCAAAAAGGCCAGACCACGGGAGTTTTTCAATTCGAATCTCAAGGTATGAAAAAAGCCTTAATCGGACTTAAGCCTTCTGAATTTGACGATTTGATTGCCATGGTGTCCCTATATAGACCAGGGCCGATGGAGCTAATCCCAACTTACATTGCCCGAAAACACAAAAAAGAAGAGGTGACTTATTTACATCCCAATTTAGAAGCAATTCTAAAACCAACTTATGGGATTATGATTTACCAGGAACAGCTGATGCAAGCCTCACAGGCAGTAGCTGGATTTTCTTTACCAGAAGCTGATACCCTGCGAAAGGCCGTCGGTAAAAAGATCAAAGAGTTGATGGAAGAACAAAAAATCAATATTATTGAAGGTACGGTAAAACAAGGAATACCAAGAGAAGTTGGAGAAAAGCTATGGGAATTAATCGAACCTTTTGGAGATTATGGATTCAATAAATCTCATGCTGCTTGTTATGCTATGATAGCCTATCAGACCGCTTATCTCAAAGCTCATTATCCTCTACAATTTATGGTAGCCCTACTCAATAGCGATGCTAAAGATATGGCAAGAATTGCAATAGATATCACTGAGGCTAGACAACTAGGATTAGAAATAAAACCACCAAGTATCAATATTAGCCAAGCTAACTTTACAGGTAGTGATAAGACTATATTTTATGGGCTCGGTAGTATCAAGAATATGAGTAGTAATTTAGCTGAATATATAGAGCAGGAGAGAAAAGAAAATGGGCAGTTCAAGTCATTAGAAGATTTCCTAACTAGAATTCCAGCAAAAGAACTGAATAAAAAGAATCTAGAAGCCCTTGTAAAAGCCGGAGCTTTAGATGAATTTGAACCAAGACATATTCTAATTCATAATTTAGATAATATTTTAGCCTTTATCAAAACTCTGGCTAATCAAAATACTACCAATATACCTCAGAATTCACTTTTTGGAGCAACGGTTAGCACTAAGCCAAGTTTAGAATTAGAGACTATAGAAGCTAATTCGACTGAGAATTTAAATCAAATTCTAGAATTAGAAAATATATATTTAGGGCTTTGGATATCTACTCACCCAATTGATGAATACAAAGATATTTTAGAGGAGTTGAAATTACCAAATATTAAAGAGATCAAAGAAGCTAAGAGAAAGTCTAATCTAATCCTTACAGGTGTAATCAAAGATATGAAGACAATCTCTACTAAAAGTGGAGCTAAAATGTCTTTCTTGAATATGGAGGATATGGTAGATAATATTGAGGTAATAATTTTCCCTAGTATATACAGGAGTATTGGGGAAAATTTGACAGCTGGAGCTGGTTTTGCAATCAAAGGTAAGAGACAAGACAAAGACGGAGTAGCTCAATTCATAGCCTCAGAGGTCAAGGAACTCAAAGACGAAGATATTATAAAATGGACAAATACCAAAACTTCACCTAGTCTCAATAATTCAGTAGAGGAAATCGGATTAGATATACCCGAGAATCCAGACACAGACTATAGCCCACAAGTTCCAACCACACAAGATGGGGTAGAAATAGTCGGAATCAATATCATAATACCCCCTCATACTACTTCTGAAGCTTTAATTAAAGTCAAAGAAATACTAACCCGTGAAGCCCGTGGTAAATGCCCCGTCTACCTAATCGCCAATTATAATACTCCCAAAATGCAAGTCAAAGCGACCAACTTCTCTGTCCACTATTCCGATGAATTAGTGGCTAGAATCAAATATATTCTCAGTAATCCAGAATAATTACTCCTCCAGCTGAGCTTTGCCAGCTTGTAGGTCTCTATAATATTGCGAGACTGTCATCAACTCATCTTTGTTATAGAATTTGAGTTCTGGGTAAGTTGAGATAAGGGAAGTGTCTAATATCCCTACGGCTTGGTCTAGAGTTTTTAGCCTATGAGCTACTACAAAAGTGACAGATTTTTGGGATAATTCATCTATCATCTGAGTAATTGCCTGTTCGCTAATTTCATCTAGTGAGGAAGTTGGCTCATCTATCAGGATTAAACTTGGTTTATAATGTTTAGCCCTCAAGTAAAGCCCTGCAAAGTTTAATCTTTGTCTCTGTCCTCCAGATAAATTCACCCCTCCTTCTCCGATTAGGGTATTAAGACCATCTTTTGGCTCAAATATACTCCAAAGACCGACTTTTTTGAGAATATTAATAAGATTTTTATCACTACATAATTTCTCATCGCTCATAATTCCGAATACCAAATTCTCTCGCAAAGTCCCCCTAAGGGCAGTAGCTGTTTGCATCTGAACTGCAATTATATTTCTTCTGGTCTTATCTCCGACTTTATAAATATTCACTTTATCAATCAAAACTGTACCTGTTTTAGGATTTAATTGACCTCCTAAAATAGACAAAAGAGTTGTCTTACCTGTCCCAGATGGTCCAATAATACCATATAGTTTATTAGCCTGACTTTTGGGAATTTCTAAGTTTAGGAAGTTATTATTGAATACTTCTATAGTATCATAAGAGTGATTGAGGTCTTGAATTTGAATAGAATACATATTTTTAAGCTAAACTGGATAACTCGAGTCTCCATATTCTCGAATATAGGTGTATAGGTTTTTTATTCGCTCAATATCTGAAATAATTCGCTCAATATGCCTTCCTGCAAATATAATATCATAAGCTGACATATACATAGTAATTAGAGCAATAGCTGTGATAATGTCTAAAACTCCTATTTTTATAAGTTTTATAATAAATGAAGCTACTATTATAAAAGCTATACCAAATAAAATTCTTGGTATAAAAGTTGTTGAGATAAAACTCATCCAAACTGTTGTTTGTACTTCTCCGGTTTTAATATTGGTCTTTCAAATTTTCTTAATATGCTCTGGAGTAGCAAAACTAGACCTAATCAAAGCCACTTGTTGCAAACTTTCTACTTCTACTTGCTGTTGTATATCTCCTTGATCATTGTCTTTTGGGATTACTTTTTTAGCCACAAAAACTTGTCCTATTGTAGATATAGTTAACATTATTATTAAACTACCTCCAGCTATAATACCTACTATAAAGTCA
>JBEAQD010000041.1:0-3520 GCA_041164045.1 Candidatus Parcubacteria bacterium | reverse complement strand
AAAAGCGAATTTTGGGAGGGGATGAGGTAATCGTTGACAAAAGGAATTATATACATCACTAGACTAATAATAGTAAATTGGATAGTAATTGTCCTCCTTTGGAGGAGGTGGCACGGAGTGCCGGAGGTGGATTGAATTCTAGTTTATGTTTTATCCACCCTCCCCCTTCGGGTACTCCCTCCTAAGGGAGACAGATTTACATAAGTTCAGTCCACACCCGGCCACTCCCGTATAAATACGACAGTGACAACCTCCCCCGAGGGAGGACAGAGGGCAATCCACCCCGTCAGGAAAAGCCTGCCACCCCCCCTCCTAAACTAAAGTATAGGAGGGACTGAAAGCCCTCGAGAGGGGAATTTTTAATAACAAACACAGGCGACTGAAAGGTCGCCCCTACAAAAAGGCAAAATACTAATCTATAACTTGAATTGAGACGGTGATTATCTCTTGTTCTAATTTGAAAGTTTGGGTATTCTCTACTCCTTCTAGTGATTGGAATTGCCATTCTACTACTCCAACTGGTTGACTGATTATGTTTTGGTATTTTTGGATTAGAGTTTGTATTTCTTCTGAGGCTTGTATAGTTAGCTTAATATTTTGCTCTTTTGACAATTTCGAGTTTTTACGGGTAATTTGTAAATTACGGATTAGCTCTCGGACTAAACCTTCTTCTTTGAGCTGAGGGGTAATTGTATCATCCAAACTTAATACTAGCCCTTGATATTCAATACTATTGTCCGAGACTTGCTGAGATAAAACTTCTTTTACATTAATCTCGGTCTTGATAATCTCTTGCATCCAAAGCTCTAAATCTATACCTTCTATTCCCATAGATTGTAATGGTTGTCTGACCTTGATGGTTGAGACTTCTCTTAATTTGAATCCTTGCTCTAGAATTCCTTTGACTTGCTCTACTTTTTCTAATAATTTATTATCTACCTCTCCCTCATATTCTGGATAAGTACTCAGGTGAATTGACTCTACTGCTTGCTGGTTCTGACTGACTACTAACTCTTGATATAAATATTCTGTAATAAATGGGGCAAAAGGAGCCAAAAGATGAATTAATTTTACAAAATTATTATATAGAGCTTGCAAAAATTCTGTATCTCCATTGGCAAAATCTGCTCTAGCAGTACGGATATACCATTTAGAAATATCATCCATACAGGCTTTGATCTCACGAGTAGCTTGTGGTATACGATAATTATCCAGGGCCTGATTGACTTCGGCTATGGTTTTATTAACTCGTGTGTATAGCCATTGATTCTTGGGGTTTTGTGGTTGATGATCGCTAAATTCCGGCTTCCAATCTACAAAATTAGCATAAGTGACCAAGAAGCTATACATATTCCAAAGTGGCAATAGATATTCTTGAGTGATAATTTTGACAGTCTTAGCCGAGACCGTAGTATCCTCTCCTGATGCAATCGGAGTGGAGAAAAAGTTTAACCTGAGTGCATCGGCTCCAAATTGGTCAATCAAATCAATTGGGTTGGCATAGTTTTTCTTACTCTTTGATAATTTTTGCCCATCATCGGCTAAAACTAGTCCATTTACAATTACATTTTTATAACTTGGCTTATCAAATAAAGCTGTAGATAAAGCTAAAAGAGAATAAAACCAACCTCTAGTCTGATCTACTCCTTCAGCGATATATTCGGCTGGGAATTTAGACTCAAATATTTCTTTATTCTCAAAAGGATAGTGGAATCTGGCAAATGGCATAGCTCCAGAATCATACCAGACATCTAGCACATCTGGAATTCGCCTATATTCCTCTCCATCTAGATTAAAGACAATATCATCTACATAGGGGCGATGCGGGTCGGTGATTACAACTCCTGATAACTCCTCTAATTCTGCAAATGAGCCAATTATCTTGGTTTTACCTGATTCAGATTTCCAAACTGGGAGCGGAGTGCCCCAATATCTAGTTCGTGAAATTCCCCAATCTTTGATTTCTCTGAGCCAATTTCCGAATCTACCTTCTTTGATATGTTCTGGAATCCAATTTATCCCATCATTATGAGTAGCAAGTCTGTCTCTTAGAGTACTCATAGCTACATACCAAGAGGTAATCGGTTTATATATAAGTGGAGTATTAGTTCGCCAACACATTGGCAAATCGTGCTCATAATCCTCGACTTTGAAAAGTTTATTAACTTGTCTTAAATCCTCAATAATATATTTATTGGCTTTGCGATAGAACATCCCAGCATAATTGGTGATTTCATCTGTAAAATCTCCCTGATCATTCAAGACATCTACTGAGACTATACCTACTTTTTGGAAAATTTCATTATCCTCCGCTCCATAAGGGGCTAGATGCACAATTCCAGTTCCCGAATCAGTGGTCACATAATCTCCTTCATAAATTACAAAAGCATTTTCTTTACCTACAAAATAATCGAATAAAGGTTTATAAGTCTTACCTAATAAATCTTGCCCTTTATATTCAGCTAACACGGTATACTCTTCTCCAAAAATGCTCTGTGCTAAATCTCGTGCTACAATATACTGCTCCTCCGAATTAGGAATAGAAACTTTGATATAGTCAATTTGCTTATTCACTGCTAAAGCAAAGTTAGTTGGCAATGTCCAAGGAGTAGTAGTCCAAGCTAATACAAAGGTATTCGGGCTATCTGTGATCTCAAATTTGATTGTAACAGCCGGGTCAATTTGTTTTTTATAACCTCCTAGAGCAACCTCAGCATTGGAAAGAGTTGTCCCTGCTCGAGTAGAATACGGCACTACTTTGAAACCTTCATATAATAAACCCTTCTTATATAACTCTGCTAAACTCCACCAAATAGATTCAATATAATTGGCATGCATAGTGGCATATTCCTCATCAGAATTAGTAAGTCTTCCAATTTTATACTCTAGTTCAATAATTCCCTCTCTGTGAGCTGAGACTGATTCTCTACAGAGTTGATTGAATCTATCTATACCATATTCTTCAATATCTTTTTTCTGCTGAAAGCCTAATTTTTTCTCAACTTCATACTCTACAGGAATACCCTGACAATCCCAACCAAGACTGCGATTAACTCGATAACCTTTCATAGTCCATAGTCTAGGCATTATGTCTTTGAGTGCAAAAGTCAACATATGCCCAGCATGTGGCTCTCCATTAGCCGTAATTGGACCATCATAAAAAGTTTTGGTTTTGTCTGCTGGTCTAGTGTCTATAGATTTCTGTAGAATATTTTCAATTTTCCAAAATTCTAAAGTTTGTTTTTCTAATTCAGGGAAAGAGACATTAAAGGGAGGTTTTTTGAACATAGTATAATTTATTAATTTACTACTGCGATTATATCATAATATTACTTCCTTTTCAATTCACCTAAAAAGGTGTATAATATTATCAAGCCTTCAGAATGGGGTTGCGAAAAGTTGAAACCCACCTTGACTTACAGGGAAAAATATATTATTTTCCGATGTTTATATAAAGGGATTCAGACGCAGTATGAAAATACACCGCCCCTGCATTGAGGGCTTTTTTTATTGGAGAAAT
>JBEAQD010000040.1:0-20009 GCA_041164045.1 Candidatus Parcubacteria bacterium | reverse complement strand
GTATTAAATACAATTACACCTCCAACAATTGAGAGTATTAGAAAGACTCCAATTCCCGCAATGATGAAAGTAAAGATTTTAGGCATCATTTTAGGCATAAGATTGTTGTTTATTGATACCTCTTTATTATAATATAGATTATTTATTTAGAAAAGAGTATAATAATGGTATAAATTTAGATTTAATATGTTTGGATATTGGGTTTTGATTGTTAGTGTAATTACGGGTCAGATTACTAGAATTGGTGATTTTGGGGTTTTGACTGATTTTTTGATTCCTGTTTATTTGGGTTTTTGGTGGTTGACTAGGGATAAAAATAAGCCTCTGTCATATTCCTCTAATATTATTTTAGTAGCAATATGGCTATTTTATCTGTTGGGTAATCTCTTGATAAATTTAAATTTCATCCCTGCTGTCGGGGGTGAATTAGGCTCAATTCTCTATTGGATTAGATTAGCCGCTTATATGTCTCTGCTATTACCTCTGATAGATTATAGGGCTCAAAATTCAGAAAAAGTAGACAATCAGTTATGGTATATGGTCTTTGTGTCGTCAGTGATTTTATCTATTTTGGGATTTGTGCAACTAATTTTATTTCCGGATTTCTCTTTTATGGCTCAATATGGTTGGGACCCACATCAGGGTAGACTATTATCCACTTGGTATGACCCAAATTTCTTAGGTGGATTTTTGGGGTTAGCAGCGGTGATTATTTTGACTAGAATTTTGGTTTTTTTGAGAGAAAATAAGCTTTGGAATAATAAAAATATAATTTTATTGTCTAGTTGGATAATTGGACTAGGGATTGTAGTAGGAGCCTTGATGCTGACTTATTCTAGAAGTGCTCTATTAGCTTTCTTGATTGGAGTTACTATTGTTACAATTCTTATCTCAAGGCGGACTTTTGTCTTAGTGATAATCATTTTATCTCTGATTGTTATCTCTAATCCTAGATTACAAACTCGTATTCAAGGGGCAATTCAAGTTGATGTGACGGCTTCACTTAGAATTCAATCTTGGCTGGAGACTTTAGATGATATAGACCGCAATCCAATTTGGGGTATTGGTTATAATACTATTAAGTATCAGACTATTGTCCCATCTGAGCTAAACTCAGCTTCTGGACGAGATAGTAGCCTCTTAACTCTCTGGCTGACGGGAGGGATTATTGGGCTTGGTTTATTTATATTGATTATAATAAATTCTCTATTAAGGGCTTGGAGAAAAGTCTCTAAGTCAGGGCTGAAGCGAGTCTGGGGGGTAGCGATTATTGCTGGCTGGGCTCTAATTTTGGTACATTCGATGTTTGTAAATAGTATTTTCTTTCCACATATTCTGATATTTATTTTATTTTTATTATTATGAGTAGAATATTCTTTGGACTTGGTTTGATTATTCCTCTATATGTGATTAGATTTACAGTTTTTGGTATTCCGACTAATGTTTTGGAAGTTGGGATTGGAATTGTATTACTAATATTTTTGATACAATTTAGAGATTATAAAAATTTATTCCAGATTTCTAATTATTGGAATCCAAAGACTCTAATTTTTGGTAGTTTATTAATTTTGGCAAGTCTCGGAGTGGTGATAAGTGAGGAATTGAGGTCTAGTCTAGGAATTTGGAAGGCATATTTTGTCTTGCCGAGTTTGGTATTGCTAATTTTGTCTAAAATGGGGTCAAAATATTATGTCTCCCTGATTAGAGGAATTATTGGTAGCGGATTAGTGGTAGCAATTATAACTATTGCTCAAGTGGTGGTATTGGGTCTGGATGGCGAGTTTAGGCCGACGGCTTTATATGCTCTAGGGCTTGATCCGGCGGTGGCTCAGGGAGGTTTTGCTAATTATATTGCGATGTATCTGGTGCCGATTTTTGTCTTGAGTTTGTCTCGGCGAAATATCCCAGTAGAGTTAAGATGGTTTGTGATAGCGGTGTTATTCACAAGTATTATAACAACTCAATCCTATGCAGGAATTTTTGCCCTTATAGGGGTGTTAGGAATATGGGTATTGACTAGAATATCTATTAGTCAACAGAATCAGCAAAATTTGATAACTAATCCTGTTTTAAAAAAATACTCTTTGCCAATTCTGGGAGTGATTATAATTTGTATTACGGTATTTGGAACTTGGCAATTTAATACTCCCAAATTCCAGAGTTTGCTCGATATGAATAATCGCAATTCCATCACCACTAGAATCCAAATTTGGGACACTTCAATTGCAATGATTAAAGATAATCCTGTGCTCGGAATTGGACTTGCTGACTTTCAGCGAGTTTATGCTGAGACTATTCCAGAAAAGTACTTCCCGCCCTATGAGTGGCTAGTACCTGAACCGCATAATTTATACTTTGCTTTTTGGCTACATCTGGGGGTAGCTGGTATAATTTGGCTGATTTATATCCTTAGATATACAATTATAAGGCTAGTCGAGGCCATAAAGTCCAATCAATGGGAGACTTATTGGCTTAGTCTAAGCCTTTTATCTATATTCTTATACGGGATATTAGACACCCCATTTTGGAAAAATGATTTGGCTCTAGTATTCTTAGTTATTCTTTATGGAGTTGTAGGATTAAAGAAAAAAGTAGCTCAATAAAATAAACTTTGTAAAGGTTTGGGAGGAGAATTTGAGCTAAATTCCCCTCTTGAGGGGTGGATCCCTCCTATACCTTAGTTTAGGAGGGAGACGGGGTGGAAAATAAAATATGTTCAAATTATAAAAATACTCCACCCCACCGCCTAAAGACGGCACCCCTCAAGAGGGGAATTTTTTAGATCAAGCGGGCGACTGAAAGGTCGCCCCTACGGAACTCTCATCCCCCCTACCTCAAAGGCACTTTGTATAAATTATTATCTCTTCGATTAATAAAGAATAATTCTGTTCCGGCTGAGTTGAGGAATAGGTCGCGGGAGTCTACACTACCAATATTACTAGATAATTGGCTAGTGGTGGCGGTATCTATATCTATTTTATACAAACTTTCATTGAACTCCCCTAAACTGGAAGTATAATAATCATCTGGTAAAATCTTGCTATTGGCAACTTCCGGTTTGGTAAAGTAAGCAGTTTTACTGTCTGAGCTCCAGACTATTTTCTCAGCAATAGTTCCCACATCTGGAATTTTGGATAATTCAAAACCAGCTTTATCTACTATAGATAGGGCTAATTGTCCGCTTCCTCTCTCGGTATTATAGGATATAATTCCAATGTCTCCACTAGGTGCCCAAGAGATATTAAGCCCATTTTTCTCATCTAGAACGGAAGTTGCTTGCCCAGTATCTATATTGATGATTCTAAGAGCAGAGGCTCTATAACTACTAGGTACTAGAGTTTGGCTAATACTATTTTTGAAAGGTATAGTTTTTAGAAATACTGCATTTGAGCTTAGAGTTATAATTTTTGTCCAATTAGATCCATCAGCATTACTAACGGATAAATCTACAGTGCCATCTCTATTTTGAAAGGTATAAAAAACTCTATTATCTGATAAAAATTGAGCTGAGCTAACATCAATTGGGAAAGCATAAGATGTATTCTCAGCATAATTATAGCTATAAACTCTATTTTGAATTTTGGTTAAGACATATGGAGAAGTTGGTGCCCAAGAAACTGATGTCAGTCCAGTCAAAACAGTCTCATCTAATATGGTAGACTCTCCCCCACTGGCAGGAATTCTAAAAGTTTGTCCTTTATCTAATGAATAATATCTAATACTATTCTTATCATCAATAGTAGCATTAACTATAGGTACATCTACTAATTTAGATGCTGTTAAAGATGTCTTTTTTTCCTCAGATTCTTCGGTTGTATTGTTTTTGGAGTTAGCATTCTCTATTGGACGAGAACTATATTGATATATCAAAAGCCCAATTACACCTAAAGGTATGATTGTAAGAGCTAGAATAAGTAATAACTTTGTTTTAGACATAAATTTATAGATTTAAAGTGAATATGTCATCAGAAACAGCTTCCTCATCCATTTGAGCTTTAGCTGCTTGAATTTTGAGTAACTGTTCAGGGTCTGAAGTTATGATTTGGTCTTCTCCATAAGATGCAACTACTTTTATGGCTGCATGCTTAAGTCCGGCAAAGAAAATTCCTTCTCCTACATCTGACTCTAGCAATAGGAATTTCTCTTCTTCAGTCAGATAAAAAGTATCTTTGATAATGTCAATTGAAGCGGGAGATTGTTTGAGTAAAATCTGAATAGAAGAGTTGGTAAGAATTGCCTTCCCATATTCAGAAGCTAGGAAATCAGCAATGTCCTGTGTTATAGTGGTAAGCCCCAGATAGTATTTGCGTGCTCTTTTGGCGAGTGAGAAAAGGAAAGAAGCCACAGCTTTATCCTTCATCATTACCCATGCCTCATCTACGAATAGAATTCTTTTCTTGAGAGTTCTACGAATTTCTTTCCAGATATATTGAGTAACTACAAACATAGCCAGAGATTGTAACTCGTCCTCCATATCTCGAGTATTGAATATCACCAACTGATTATCAAAATTAATATTAGTTGGCTCATTGACAAAACCACTAAAGCTACCAGTAGTGTATTTGGATAAACGAATAGCCAAACTCTCACCACCTTCCATATTATTAAGAATATTCTCCAAATCAGATAAAGTCGGAATTTCTTTATTAGTATAATCTTTGGTCTCTAAAGTTATGTCTTTACTAGCATAAGTCTCATACAAAGCTCTATCTAAAATAGCCTCCTCCTCAGCATGGAATATATCTTCTTCATTGCCACCTTGTAGCATCAATTTGAGCATACTCAAAAGGTCTGCGATATTGGACTTGAGTAAATCGGCAGGATTCTCATCAGCTCTTGGCATAGGTAAATCAAAAGGATTAATATGCTGATTGGAATTAAGAGAAATTTTTATAAAAGTTCCACCCACAGCTTCACTCAAATATGAATATTCATTTTCAGGGTCAATAACTAATATATCAATTCCTAGCATTAAATGTCTTAGAATCTCTAATTTAGCAAGATAGCTCTTACCTGCTCCGGACTTGGCAAAAATAACCTCATTAGCATTTTCCATTGAGAATCTATCGAATAAGATAAGACTATTATTATGCCGGTTAATCCCATATAAAACCCCTTTATTGGATGATATACTAGCTGATATAAAAGGAAAGGTAGTAGATAGAGGGGATGTATTGAGATTATTGGCAATAGCTAGGTCATCCTTTAGAATTGGGACGGTAGACTGGAAGCCTTGCTCTGTTTGGAAAAGACAAGGTTTGGAATAGACCATTTTTGTCTGCAACATAGAATCAATTTGAGCAATATTTTTTTCTAACTCAGCCACACTGTCTGCATAAACAGTTAGATAAAGTCCAAATCTAAAGAATCTCTCAGTTCCCTGTTGTAACTGGTCTCTTAGATTCTCCGCATCCTGATAAGCAGTCTCAACCAGAGGATCTCGGATTAAGCCTTTTTCTTGAGCTGTGGAGATTTGAGCTTGAAATCTAGTGACCTGAGTTCTTAGGTTCTTCAAAATTACTCCGCTATCCATTGGGTACATAAACATAGAAATATCCAACACATAATCAAGAGTAATCAAAGGACTAAACCAACCAGTTACCAAGAATCTTGGATAAGTCATTACGAAAATAGTTCTTGCAAATTTAGACCCAATTTGAATATATTTAGGGTCAACCAAAATACTAGCCGGAGCCAATAAGTCTCTCAAGCTATTCTGCCCCTTGAGGTATTCTGAGATTTCTGGACTAGTGGTAGGTTTTTTGGCCATATATTTTATGTAATATCTAAATCTTCTACATTGTGTAGAGACTCTGTTGGTTTAGAATCAGGATTATAAAATGAATAATATAACTCGATTAATTCCTGAGTATTTAGTGGAGTCATATAAATTCCTGCTCTTTTGAGTCCATACATCACCCCGTTTACTCTTTGCCAAAGTTGAGTTTTATATTTTTCCAAATCTTCTTTTTTATATTGAATTGCAATTTTGGGATTAAAAGCATTGCTTAATTTATCAAATAGACCTTCTTTGATTTCAACAGGGTCGAAGGGTACCACTATGTAAAATGTTTTGTTAACGATATTAGCACTATCAACTAATTCTTTAACAAATTGAGAATACTCACCAATTTGAAGTCGCAAAAGCTCGTTTTTTTGAGTTTGTTGGAATTCAGATAGATAATTTAGATATCCATTTATATTTAGCACTCTAGAACTAATTTGAATTTGTAGCGGAAAATCAAGAGAATTGATAAAATTCTGATAGGCATAAATAATAGCATCCTGTTCATCTGAAGATTTGAGGTCAAAGTTTACAGAAGAAGTCATCAAAACAGCTCTCAAACCACCATCTTTGAGAATTACTACACTATCTTGAATGGTGTCGATAGATAAGTACTTTTGCGTACTAGTCTCCGGCTTATTTTTAATGTTTGATTTTATATTAGCCATATAATAAATTATATCATAAAAAATAAATTTTGTAAAACGGTAATTTTATGTTGACAGGAAAGAAAAGATATAATATATTATTATTTGTCTGGTTAAGATCTTTTGATCTCAAGCTAGGCACTCCCTCAACTACTCGGAGTCTTTATGTCCACAGAAGCAACAGTCCTCGACGGAGTCGAGGATCAAGTTTCCGCCGAAGCGGTGGAACAAGAACAAGCTCAGCAAGAGCCTCAGCAAGGAGCTGAAAAAGCCAACGAAGAAGCTGGTGATGGCTCCGCTGAAGCTGGCCAAGACGCCGACGGCGTCTGATCAATACAACTAAATAATTTTCTCGGGAATCAATCCCGCATCAGGGTTCAAAAAAGCCCATATCCCCATCAGCCGGAGCTACTAGTTCCGGCCTCTTTTTTGTTTAAAAATAATTTACTCTTGATTTATAAAATCAAATATGATATATCTAAGTTTGTGTTTATTCACATTCAAAACTCCATGCAAAAACTTACATCTGGAGCTACTCATTTTCAGGTTTGGTACAATGATTTGCTGGAAACAGTGTTACGAAAAATACAACAAGGTTTAGATTATGTACTGCCATTAGATCAGGCAAAATCAAAATATGGAAAATTATTCAATCCCAATATCTTTGAACAAGATGTAGAGTCTATATGTGGTCATAATAAACTAAGAGTTTATTGTCTGTGTAAAAATAAAAATATTTATGTAGGTCCTTTATAGATTTTCTGTGTTTCATTTTCATTCAACCTCATCGCTCGCCTGATGAGGTTTTTTTACATTTATTATAAATATTTTTGGTAATATAAAAATTATATGATATAAAATATAAGCATTGTGAATTTTTCACTATGAAAAGATGGGTTCTATTTTTATTAATACCTGTTATAATTCCATTGTTTAGAGCTTATAGCGAGGATACTCTACAATCTGATACATTGAAAAAAAGTAATATTTGTCATAACCCTAAGCTTGGCCAAACTGTTACTGTGGATATGGAGTATACTTCATATACAGGTGTTGTTTCAGAGCTGTCTGAGGATGGAATAATTGTGTCAACTGATCCAGAAAGAATTACTCACATATTAATCCAAACATCTCAAATCAAAGGAATTTATTGTTAAAAAATATATTTAAACTATATTCTATTCTTAAGCTCATATCTTTGGATGTGGGTTTTTTCATTTACCTCAATTCCTCATACAATTCTATCCAATTCTCAAGTTTGAGGTTTTGGGGGCGGAGGCTGAGTAGGTTTTGTATATTTTGGCTATACTCCCCTATTGTTTTGGTTAGTTTGGGTTTGAGGGAGGAGGAGAGTTTTTTTCTTTTTTGTTGGAAGGCAAGTTTGGCTAATTGTATCACAGCTTCACGGTCATAATCCGTATAGCGATTATGAGGAATTAGCTGTATGAAACTAGAGTCTACTTTAGGTTGAGGATAAAAGCATTCTTTTGGGATATTGGCTAATAGCTTAGCTTCAGCATAAATATTGACACTGAGTTTGAATAGAGTTTGCTCGGCTGAGAGTATATTTTGGGCGACCTCTTTTTGAATTAATAGATTGATGCTTTGAGCTGGATTAGCTCTGTCTACTAATAGCCTGATAATGGCTCCTGTAATATGATAGGGAATATTGGCAATCACGGTATAGGTGGTGGCTATATTATCTATTACCTCTTTGGATTTGAGTATGTCTTGGTGGTGTATGGTAAGATTAGCAGGATTATCTAATATCTCTGGTAAAATTTTGGCAAAAGTTTTGTCTAGTTCAATAGCAATGACTGGTAATCGGGTTTGTACTAATAATTCGGTCAGGGAGCCAAGCCCTGGTCCTATTTCAAGGATACTGGAATTGTCTGGGAGTTGAATTGTGTTTAATATTTTTTGTAATAATTTCGAGTCAATAAAAAAATTCTGGGATAAAGATTGTAGAGGCTTTATCTTGTATTTGTCTAATATTTCTATAATTTGGGATTGGGTCATATGCTTGTCAAAAGTCTGGAATAGTTGTAGTATAAAGGTATTAGTAACATTTAGCAAGAGAATATGGTTTTGGAGATATTTCTGGGTATATTAAGCCTTATTTCGATTGGAGTGGCCGGGTATAGCTGGTGGCGAGTGAATTTTTTGCAAAATAAAATTAAGGGAGTCTTTCAATCTGACAAAATAGACAATGTAGATGAGTTACTAGAATCCTATGCCAAAAAGTTTCAAACTATAGACTATAAGCTAGATAAAGCCTTTACAGAACTACAATCTCATAGTATAATTCTAAATTATACCTTGCATAAAGTATCCATCAAGAGATTCAACCCTTTTGCGGATATGGGTGGTGATACTAGCTTTACCACTGCCCTACTGAATAATGAAAATTCTGGTATCCTAATCACTTATATTGCCACCAGAGAACAAGGCGGACGGTCTTATGCCAAGGCTATCGAAAAAGGTCGAGCCAATCAACAATTAAGCGAGGAGGAGGCTGAAGTTTTGGCTGCTGCTATCAACTCCCCTCTTATCAATAAACTCTAGTTATTATGTCAAATTCAAGTATTCAGCCAAGACCGCCAATAGTCACTATTATGGGGCATATTGACCATGGTAAAACTAGTCTTCTTGATTATATTCGTAAAGCTAATGTGACAGCGGGTGAAGCGGGTGGAATTACTCAGCATATTGGGTCTTATCAGGTGGCTTATAAAGATGCCAAAATTACTTTTATTGATACTCCTGGTCACGAAGCTTTTAAATCTATTCGAAGTCGTGGGATTAAAACTGCAGATATTATAATTATAGTCATCGCTGGAGACGAGGGAGTTAAGCCTCAAACTTTGGAGGCTATTGAACTTGCTAAAAGTACCAAGCTACCAATTATTGTTGCTATTACCAAAATAGATAAGCCTAATTTAATCTTGGATAAAATTAAGGCTGACCTTGCTGAATTAGAGCTGACTCCAGAGGAATGGGGTGGCCAGACTATTGTCTTGAATGTATCCTCAGTCAGTGGAGAGGGAGTACCAGAATTATTAGAAATGATTGCTTTGGTGGCTGAAGTTGAGGAATTAAAGGCCAATTATGATAGCAGTGCTACCGATGGGTTTATTTTGGAGTCATTTTTGGATTCTAAAGCCGGACCATTGTCAGATATTGTGGTTTTGAATGGTAAATTAAAATTAGGAGATGTAGTCTTGGTTGGTAACTCTGTCTATGGTAAGGTCAGGAGACTCACCGACGATAAAGGAGCTAATATTAAAGAAGTAAATCCATCAGAACCAGCCAGAATCTTGGGGCTAAAAGGTGTGGCTTCCGCTGGAGATGAGTTCAGAGTAGTGTCTTCCGAAAATGAAGCTATGGAGCTAATTGAAGCTGCCAAAATCCCACCAGCTAATAATCCTGTAATTCAGTCAATGTTAGAAAAAGAAAAAACTCTGAATTTGATAATCAAAGCTGATTCTATAGGGTCTCTGGATGCTATAGAATATGCTTTAGGGCAAATTGTGCAATTAGATATCAAGATTACCATTGTATCCCGAGAAGTAGGAGATATCAATGCCAATGATATCAATGAAGCCAAGGTCAAACAAGCCGTGATCTTAGGTTTTGGCATCAAGCAAGACAAGAAAATGCTAGAACTTGCTAATCTCAAAGATGTAGTAATCAAGCATTATAAGCTAATTTATGAGCTAATTGATGAAATTAGAGATCAGATTACCCAGCTCGAGGGTCCAAAAGTGACTCGAACTGATTTGGGAGAGCTCAAAGTTTTGAAAGTTTTCAAAGAAGATAAAAAGAGCCTTATTTTAGGAGGGCTAGTGCAAACCGGTAGAATGGTCAGAAATGGTTTGATTGAAATTGAGAACTCAGAAGGCAAAGTTATAGTACAAGGAAAATTATCCAATTTACAACAAGATAAACAAGATGTAGCCGATGTAATGGAAGGTAATGAATGTGGTATGGTGATAGCTTGTTCATTCAAGAAAACTACCCCAGTAGAAGGAGATATACTGTATGTATATGAGCAAATTAAGAAATAATTATGGCCGATAGACATCTAGTCAGATATCAGCAATTAATTCAAGAGCAATTATCATCATTGATATTGAGAGAATTAGACTTGGAGCCAGGAATTCTTGTCACCATTTCCAAAGTCATTGTGAGTGCAGATTTACAGGTAGCAGATGTAAAAATTACAGTTTTCCCTACCGACAAACAAGGTACTGTACTACAAAAATTACGAAAAAATCATAAAGAATATGAATATTATTTAGCCGATATCTTGTCCCGAGGTCGCTCCCCCGAGCTAAGATTTGAAATAGATACCGAAGCCCTAGAGGCCTATGAGGTAGAAAAATTGTTGGATGAGTTGAGTGAATAAGCCAAAAAAGCTAATAATTTTTGACAAAAGTTAGAGTTTGTAATATAATATAATTCATAACCTGCTCTTTAGGAGGGCATTGCCATGCCTAAGCTTTATCCTGGTCACACTGATTTTGATTATCATGCAGAAAAACTCAGAGTGGCGAGAGAAAAACAAAGAAACTATCCTTGCGATAAGCACTTGAGCGAAGTTACTCGAGCAGAGCAAATCTTTGAAGAATCTGGAATTTGTATTCCAAAACCCCCACCTTCCTGAGTGTTTTGCAATCACTAAAAACTACCACCGACTGCCCAATGACAGCCGGTTTTAATTAACTTTAAATATAATAAAAAAGCCAGTTTTGACACTGGTAATGAAGTTTTTAGCTAAATGTATTTTATTTTGTCCTCCTTTTTTATCGATAGCAGGTAGATTGAGCTAAATTCCCCTCTTGAGGGGTGGATTCCTGCTATGTTTACATAGCGGGGAGACGGGGTGGAGTATTATTAAAGTTATACTATGGTTTTTGAATAAAATTTAGTAATATAATCTATCCACCCTCCCCCTGCGGGTACTCCCTCCAAAGGGAGACAAAAACTCTACACTTTAATTAGACTTCCTAAACTTATACTATACCCAAGCTAAGAAGCAAATTTTTTCATCTTATAATCATATAGCACAATTCCCGCAGCTACAGAGACATTCAGGGATCTGGTGGTGCCGTATTGCTCTATCTCAAGGGTGGTATCACAAATATCTAGAATTTCTTGAGGTAGACCCTTGCCTTCATTCCCTACGGCTATCAAAATATTCTGATTCTCTGGCCACTGATAACTATGTAATTCCACTGAAGACTCAGTCTGCTCTAGTCCTAGAATTAGGTCAAACTCTTGCTTTAGCGGGGCTATCTCCTCGATAAATCTAATATGCCGAAATTGCATAAAAAACTCCGCTCCCACACTAGTTCGGCGGTCAAACTTTTTGCGTCCATAAATTAATATCTCTTGCACCCCAAAGGTATTGGCTGATCTTATGATATTACCAATATTATTATCCCTATCTATATTGACCAGAAGCAGAGAAACTGGGATTTTATTCGGGTTAATAGACTCCAGAATATCCTCCCTTTTAGCCCAAGCTAATTGATCTGTCACGTTGCGCTTGCTATTGATGTTAAAAGGTAAAGTACCTCCCTCATCAGGGCTAAAAGTAAAGAATTGAGATTTATCCTTGGGCATAAGGGTTAAATTTAGATTTTATAGTTATATTATAGCATTGAAGTAAAAAATGATGAATTATTAATTGTAAATTATGAATCGTAGGGGCGACTTACAGGCCCCCATCCCCTACCACCATTGGGCCTTTTTCATTTCCCTAAAATCTGAATCTATGATATACTAAATCCCATAACTGGCTCCATGGCCGAGAAGTTAGGCACGGGTCTGCAAAACCCTCTACAGCGGTGCGAGTCCGCTTGGAGCCTCCAACTGTCAGTTTGATAGATATCAAAAGTATAAAGTCATAAATACAATGTCCAAAGAGAAAATACATCCAATTTTAAGAGGGCTTAATGATAAGCAATTAGAAGCTGCCGAGACTATCGAGGGTCCGGTTTTGGTGTTAGCTGGAGCGGGTTCAGGTAAAACCTCTACCTTGACTAAGCGAATTGCTTATATGATTGCTGAGGGGATTTCTCCCTTTAATATTCTGGCGGTCACTTTTACTAATAAAGCTGCCAAAGAGATGAAAGAGCGAATTAGCCATCTATTAGAAACTTCTTTTGAGGGTGATGTACCGGCTATGCCTATGGTAGGTACTTTTCACTCTGTTTGTCTGAATATACTACATCGGGAGGCGGAGGCTCTCGGGTATGATAGGTCTTTTTTGATTTATGATACTACGGATAGTCAGAATATTATCAAGGATTTACTCAAAAAAAGAGATATTTCCAAAGAGCAGGTCAAGCCAGCCACTATTCATAATCTGATTTCCAAAGCCAAGAATAATCTAGTCTCAGCCACTCAATTTGCTACTTATAATCCAACTAGTCCATTGGAGGAGTTGGCTATAGAGTTGTATCAAGAATACCAAAAGCAATTACGGAAGAATAATGCTATGGATTTTGATGATATTATTATGAATACGGTGGTATTATTCAAGGAATTTACTGATGTATTGGCAAAATATCAAGAGCGATTCAAGTATATTATGATTGATGAGTATCAGGATACCAATCAGGCTCAATATGAATTAGTGAAGTTATTGGCTAATAAATATAAGAATTTATGTGTGGTTGGGGATGATTTTCAGGCGATTTATTCTTGGCGGGGGGCTGATTTTAAGAATATTTTGAATTTTGAAAAGGATTATAAAAATACCAAAGTAGTATTGCTGGAGCAGAATTATCGTTCCACTCAGATTATTTTGGATGCGGCTAATCAGGTGATTGAGAAGAATAGCCAAAGAACTGATAAAAATCTCTGGACAGATAAAGAATCTGGGGATTTGATTCACTTGGTAGAGGCTGAGAATGAGTATCAGGAGAGTTTATTTGTGGCTCGCACCATCAAGGATTTAGTCGGTTCGGGTAAATATCCTTTGTCAGGATTTGCTTGTCTGTATCGTACTAATGCTCAGTCTCGAGCTTTGGAAGAGGCTTTTTTACAACTTAGAATCCCCTATCAGATTGTGGGAGGGACTAAATTCTATGAGCGAGCTGAGATCAAGGACTTGTTAGCTTATTTGAAATTTATTTATAATAATAATGACACGGCTTCTTTTCGCCGAATTATCAATGTACCAAAGAGGTCAGTCGGTAAGGCTAGTGTAGATAAAATTCTTGCCGCCTACTCTGGGATTAACGATATGGAGCAAAATGTAGACCTAATCCAATTATTGACCGAGCCAGAGAAGTTTGGCTTGAAGTTGACTGGTAAGGCTAAAAATGGAATTCTAGCCTTCTGTGAGCAAATTTTGGAGCTTAGAGGTTATTTTGAGAAGGAGAAGTATAATTTATCTCAATTAGTGGCAGATATACTCAAAATTACCAGTTATACTAGTCATTGGGAAAAGAACAAAGAAAATGAAGCTAGGATGGAGTATATTGAGGAGTTGTTCACTGTTACTCAGAAATTTGACAATCTTGCTGTTGAGGAGGCTTTGTATGAATTTTTACAAGAGACGGCTTTGCTCTCAGATATTGATGGTATGCAGGCGAGTCAAGCGGTCACTTTGATGACTTATCATGCGGCTAAGGGGTTGGAATTCCCTGTAGTCTTTATGATTGGAATGGAAGAAGGTATACTCCCCCATTCCCGAAGCCTAGTATCCCATAAAGAATTAGAAGAAGAGCGACGCTTATGTTATGTCGGCATTACTAGAGCCAAGGATAAATTATATATGACTTACACTCAATTGAGGCGAATATTCGGACAAATTCAGTCTAATCCCTCCTCAAGGTTTATCAATGAAATCCCGGATCATCTTTTGGAGCAATTGTCTCTGACTTATACTGACTATGACCCTGAGTGGTAGGGAGGCATTTCAGTCGCCTTTGTTATTTCGTAGCGGAGGGTTTAAGTCTCTCCTATGCTTTATTTAGGAGGGGGTTTATCCCTCCATTATACAGACAGTAGACAAAATTAAATAAATGTGATAAAGTGATTGGGTTTTTTCGAGGATATTATGGCTTTCGTCGCTGTCGCAGTCATCGCTATATTTTTATGTTTTTATGTGGTTATACAGAGGAGATTTCTAGATCTGCCTCCGGAAGCCCAGAGGGATGCCATGGGAATTACAGAAACCGGGGAGGTAGATTCTGATTGACCCACCCTCAGTTCCGCCCCTGCAACCGCAGGGGCTTTTTATTTTAGAAAAATCTACTGGCGACTTAGAGGTCGCCCCCTACTAATATCTCTTTTGCAAGAGCTAATAAGAGGGATAAAAGCCCTATGAATATATAATATCCACCCCGTCCCCTCCCAAACTAAAGTATGGGAGGGACCACCCCTCAAGAGGGGAATTTTAGGACTAAATCGTTTTTTCTTAATATCTATTTAAAAGAAATAATAGTATGAACAAAAGCCCTACGAATAATTTAAGTATAATATTTTAGGCTATAAAACAAGTAAACTCATGCCCACATCATAAAACATAAGTCTTAAATATATCTTCTGACAAATCTTGACAAATTAGGGAAATGTGATATAGTCACGAAGACCTTCATGTCTAGGTGAATACCCTAGATGTAACCATGACCGACACCACCACCCGCCATTGGGGCTCCTATGAGTGGAGGTTACTCCTCTTGACATCAGGAGGAATCTCCCTCATATTGGGAGTCTTAGTTGCGGCACCATTTCTCGTGGGTGCAATCAGTTGTCTTCCAGCTTGGTGGAAGATGGTAATCAACTCTCGACAAATATAGGAGTGTGTTAGCACACTCTTTTTTCTTGCCAAAAATTTTATAATTTGCTATAATCTTTTGTGATACCGTCTCTGTAGCTCAATTGGATAGAGCAACAGCCTTCTAAGCTGTAGGTTATTGGTTCGATCCCAATCGGAGACACCCCCAGAAAGTGCTAGAAAACCAGAAATCGAAATATTAATTATAATCAAATACTTAAAAGGATCGAACTGGGAAGGGGTCGGGGAACGGGAGTTCCCCTTGAAGGAAGGCAACGAGGAGTTTGCTCCGAGTGTTGGAAACCGTGGGTTTTCAAGGAGCTATAGCGACTGAGATCCCAATCGGAGACACCCCCATAAACGAGTATAAAACCAGAAATCTAAATATTAACTAAAAGCAAATAATTAAAAGATCGGAACTACCCCACAATACTTATTTCTGCACTCTCTAACCCCAAAACAATAAAATAATACTATGCCATACAATGAGAGGCTCAAAACAATTCAAGATGTATTTAAAACCCCCTATAACTTAGCCCAGACCGACTCTTGGAAATTATTTAAGGTGATGGCAGAATTCGTAGAAGGTTATGACCTAATGGCAAAGTATAAAAACGAAGTAACAATTTTTGGCTCAGCTCGCACTCATGAAAATGACGAGCACTATATAAAGGCAAGGAAATTAGGTGAAATTCTAGGTCTAAATAACTTTACCGTTATTACAGGTGGAGGTCCAGGAATTATGGAGGCTGCAAACAGAGGAGCTTTTCAAGTAAAAGGGACTTCAATCGGTCTTGGTATTGAGCTACCCATGGAACAAAAAATTAATCCTTACGTTACTGATTCGGTGGATTTTAGTTACTTTTTTACTCGTAAGGTAATGCTTACTACTCCATCACAAGCTTTTGTTTATTTCCCAGGAGGATATGGAACTCTTGATGAATTATTCCAAGTTTTGAATGAAATGGCCTTAGGATTTATCCAAAGAGTCCCAGTTATTTTAATCGGTAGAGACTTTTGGGACCCCTTGGTTAGTTTTTTACAAGATACATGCCATCAAATTTTAGGAGCTATTAAATCTGAGGATTTAGAAATGCTACAAGTAGTAGATACTGCTGAGGAAGCTTATGATATTATTAAGAATACTGAAGACCATCCTAACTTTTTAGATAATATTTCTAACACCAATAATATATCTAGTGTGAACTGGAGAATATTTAGGATTATGGCTGAGCTAGTAGAAGGGTTAGACTTTTTGCAGTCTTTGCCAAAAAATGTAACAATTTTGGGAAGTAATAAAATTTCACAAGATAGCAAATACTACAAAGACATATATTATATAACTCAAGAGGCTATTAGAAATGATTTCAGCGTTTTGACTGGAGGAGGTTTTGGCATTGCGGAAGCCGCTAATAAAGCATCTGCTGAGGCAGGAAAACCAGCCTATGCCACCCTACTCAATCAGGCTGGTAAAACTATGAATGAATATGTAACAGATTCTATTCACTTTAGATTTCCATTTACCAGGCAATTTATATTAACTGGACCCACGAATCAATATCTATTCTGCCCAGGAGGTTTGGGGACATTACATCAATTGTTCGAAGTCTTAACTCTAGTCCAAACTCATAAAGTAGATCCTACCCCATTGATTTTGTATGATGATGAATTTTGGTCACCATTAGTTGGCTACATAAAAGAAACTTTAGATCAAAAGTATAGAACAATTAGTCCAGCGGATCTGAATCTTTTCCAAGTTACATCTAGCCAAGCTGAAGTGGTCGCTACAGTTATTGAGAATAGTAGGATTGAGTAATGTTTTAGGATAGTAGACAGAATTAGTAATTAATATTTTGCATTTTATAATACTGTAATCATAGGTTTAATATAAAATTTTCTAAAATAAAGATAACAATTATTGACGAAATTAACTGAATATGGTATAAGTGTTTTGATCTTTCATTTCCACTTATGTGGTAGGAGTAATTGTGGAGAAATCATTCAAAATCCAAGAGCCAAGTACTCTTGGTTGGATTACATGGGGTTTGGGATTTGTAACCCTCATCTTCATTATTTGCTTCTCTGTGGATCCGTATGGCCCACACAGGAGAGGGGCTCAAGCCGCCATCCTAGCCAGCATGGTTTTGGCAGGAGCCTGCATTCATCAGGCTTATGGATCACAAAGACTATCAAGAAGATTGTGACTCTCTCTACTCTCCCCCGTCACTAGTTGGCGGAGGATTTTTCTTTATATAAACCCTACATTTGCAATTTTGAGAGGTTTTTGGTAAAATATGGATTGTTGAACTTTAGTAGCTAAGAGGAGCATTGTGTGGTGGCCATAGTTTAATGGTAAAACTTCGGGTTGTGGTTCCGACATTACGGGTTCAATTCCCGTTGGCCACCCCAGAGTGTTGCTCTTGCTAAATTCACAGAACCTTGATATAATCTAATAATTATGGGGGCGTAGCTCAGTCGGTTTAGAGCGTCTGCCTGTCACGCAGAAGGTCGCCGGTTCGAGCCCGGTCGTCCCCGCCAATAAAAGAAACGGGTTTATCCCGTTTTTTTTATTGGTATAGGGGGCGAGCGGTAGGAAGGGGTCGGGAAACGGGAGTTTCCCGTGGCGGAAACCCCAAAACCGAGGGGTTTTGGAAAATGTATACATTTTGGGACTCCCCGCCAAGTAGAAAACGGGTTTATCCCGTTTTTTTATTTTGATAAATTGAAGACAGACGAGATGTTTAGGCTGTCCTCCCTTGGGGGAGGTGGCCTATAGGCCGGAGGAGGACGGATCTAAATTCCCCTCTCTGCCCAAAGTTTCCCTGCTGTAGGTAGGCGGATTTCATTGATTGGTGGATAGTTCCCCACCCTCCCAAACTAAAGTATGGGAGGGACGAATGCCCTCAAGGAGGGGAATCTTAGTACGCAGGGAGATAAAATACAGGCGACTGAAAGGTTGCGTCCCCTCCTAATATCTCCTAGAAGAGCTAATAGGAGTGACTTAAAGCCCTACGAAATTTATACTATACAAAAAGTATGAAATATGATATTTTGGTGGAGGTATCCTTTTATTCCTATGACCACCACTCCTATGACCACCACATGGAAAGCTCAACCAGGAATTGTGTCAGAAACTTTCAGAGGAGTAAGAATAATTCTAGCTAGAGTTTTTTATGAAGTGGGCAAATGGAATGTACTTATAATAGGAGCTCTTGATAACCCTCGAGAAATATTTACTGGAAATACTCCAGAAGAAGTTATTGATCAAGTTAAAAAAATATTAAATATCTAATCTCCACTCCTCCCTCTCAACCATCATCCATCCTCCATCTCGGTCACCATGGCCGAGCTTTTCTTTTATCCCCCACAATAGACAAAACACCCTCTCAAGGTATATAATACAAATGTAATATTAATCATTACTACTATGAAAATGATTGAAGATAAGGGAAAACAACCAGCTGTATTTAATCTAGAAGAGTTGGTAATCGAGAATCAAGCCTATCGCCAGACTATTTGGACGGGAGATAAGATGCAGGTGACAGTGATGTCTATCCCTGTGGGGGGAGAAATTGGTCTTGAGGCTCATCATAATATCGAACAGTTTATCAGAGTAGATCAAGGACAAGGAAAGGTCTATATGGGGCAAAAAGAGGATGATTTGAATTTTGTGAAGGATATTGAGGATGGCTATTCTGTCCATGTCCCAGCTGAAATGTTTCATAATATAATTAATACAGGCTCCGAGCCTTTGCAATTATATTCTATTTATGCAGAACCAGAACACCCTTTTGGCACTGTACATTTGACCAAAGCCGAAGCTGACGAGGCAGAAGCGGAGCATCACGAGTAGTAGTTTTAATTATCAATTGTAAATTATATTCCCTTTTGGAGTAAGTAGAGGTACCGTGTATTTGTAGGGGCGACCTTTTAGTATCCTAATTTATATTGTCTCCCTTTGGAGGGAGTACCCGCAGGGGGAGGGTGGATAGAGTTTTAATTTTTAAGTAAAATATAAACTGCTTACTATCCACCTCCGGTCACTCCCGTATAAATACGACAGTGACCACCTCCTCCCTGCCTACCGCAGGCAGGCAAAGGAGGACAGTAATTTTGTCCCTCGCTGGTGAGGGTAGCGACGAAGCTGACGGGTGTGGGCATGGGACTAAAAGGTTTTATCTACGGAATTGGAGGGATAAACCCTCTACTACGAAAACACCCTTTCACCCTACAATTTACACTCCCCTTGCATAAATAAACCAAATTTGATATACTCTAGTCTGTAATTACACAAGGGCCTGTAGCTCATATGGTAGAGCGCCTCGCTTGCACCGAGGAGGTGGCTGGTTCGATCCCAGTCAGGTCCACAGTACTAATAATAATAGATCGAACCAGTTGGGAAGGGGTCGGGAAACGGGAGTTTCCTGTCTAGGAAGGTTGGGAAACCGTGGGTTTCACAAGACGACCAGTATAGTTTGTATCCCAGTCAGGTCCACAGTATGAAAAATATATATTTTGTAAGGCATGGTGAGTCAGAAGGTAATCAAGCAAGGCTTTATCAGTCGTCCGAGACTTCTTTGTCTGAAAAAGGGCATTCTCAAGCTAAGTTGATCGCTGACAGATTTTCTAATATTGAAGTTGAAATTATTATTAGCAGTGATTATATCCGAGCTAAACAAACCGCTCAATATATCTCAGAAGTGAAGGGTAAAGATATTATAGAAAGCCAATTATTTAGAGAGAGAAAAAGACCATCAATTCAAGAGAATCAAAGTAAGGAAAT
>JBEAQD010000039.1:0-4531 GCA_041164045.1 Candidatus Parcubacteria bacterium | reverse complement strand
ATCTCAAGTGAGCAAAAGCACGGTTAGCCTCAGCCATTCTCTGGGTATCGTCTTTCTTTTTAATCACAGTACCTGTCTGATTAAAAGCATCCATTAATTCTTCAGCTAATTTTTTATCAGTGGACTTACCTTTTTTCTTACGAACAGCATCTAACATCCATCTAAAAGCAAGAGATGTCTTACGGGCTGGTCTTACTTCCACAGGCACCTGATAGTTAGCACCTCCCACTCTTCGAGATCTAACCTCAACTGCTGGAGAAACATTCTTGATAGCAGTATTGAATACATTGAGAGGATCTTGAGAATATTCTTTTTCAATAATATCCATAGCTCCATAAAATACATTACGAGCCACTGATTTTTTACCATCCAACATAATGTAGTTGATAAATTGAGAAACCAAAAGATTCTTGTATCTTGGATCAAGTTCGATTTCTCTGGTGTAATTGCGCTTTCTTCTAGGCATAATATTTAAAATATCTTAATAAAAATCTATTGTTTTGGTCTCTTAACCCCATATTTACTTCGCTCTTGAGATCTTCCATCTACACCAGCAGTATCTAGAACCCCACGGACAATATGATATCTAACTCCCGGTAAATCTTTTACTCTTCCACCTCTTAGCATCACTACAGAGTGCTCTTGTAAATTATGTCCCATTCCTGGGATATAGGCAGTTACTTCTTGTCCATTTGACAATCTTACTCTAGCGATTTTACGAAGAGCAGAGTTTGGCTTCTTAGGAGTAGTAGTGGTAACCTTCACACAAACACCTCTTTTGAAAGGAGAGTTACTTTCTAAAGGCTTATTTTTAAGTACATTAAAGGTTTTACCTAAAGCTGGGGACTTGGTTTTTTTAATAGCAGTCTTGCGACCTCTTCTTACTAATTGTTGTATAGTAGGCATAAAATAAATAATTATAATTAGCGGGGCGAGTATTCCTTACACCTTGGAGTACTCAAAAGCACACCTCTTTTGGGAACTTGCTTTATTGTATTATATATATTGTAATTTGTCAATATTATGTACGAGATGAGCTAATCGTCGACAAAAGGGATTATATACATTACTAGACTAATAACAGTAAATTGGATAGTAATTATCTTCCTTTGCCTGCCTGAGGTAGGCAGGGAGGAGGTAGATGGATTGAATTTTATAACTTGTATTTTTGTCTCCCTTTGGAGGGAGTACCCGTAGGGAGAGGGTGGATAAAATAATATTTAATTTAATTCCATAACAAAAGTGTAATGGCAATCCACCTCCGGCCTAAAGGCCACCTCCTCCAAAGGAGGACAGAATAAACTTTACCTACCAGTAGATACGACCTCTCTGGCGAGGGTACCCTCAGTTTGGGTGTGGACAGGTGAATGAAAGGGCTCCCCTACAAAATTAATAATTTGACATATTCTAACATTTAGAATACTATTAAGAGACTAGAGTTGAGAACTTAATTCTATGAAACTAAGAAAAAATCTATTTATAATAAAAAGATTTTTTATAAAGATACTAAATTCTGAAATAATTCGTGCAATACCAACAATAATACTAATAATCATAGCTCTCATAGCCATACTAATCTGGATAGGCATCTCTCAAATACAACTATTGTTATCAAAAAAGAAAATTTTTTAATCATACTATCTCAATCTACCATCCCCTCCCTATGTACAGCGAGGGGGTGTTTACTTAAAATTGACATTTTTGCAATTTTGTGGTAATTATACGGATGTCCCATTGCTCTTTGAAAAGATGGCAAGCTTTGAACCGTTTTTTCTTCCCCCAATCTGGGCTGTTCCAGATAATGAGATTCATATTGTTTCTTGGTTTGGAAGCAGACCGAAAGAAGATGGTGGTGGAAATCTCTCTAAAATCATCACTCCTGGACTAAACTTCATAACACCAGGTGGCCAGTTAGTTGGAGCATACGGAACAAATCAATTTCCTGTATACCTGTTCCGACATGATACTCCTACCCCTGGAGATTACGCTGAACTAGAGTTACCTGACATCACATTAACGGCAAAGGCTAGTATACTAGCTCAAATTAAGGGTATGACTCTACGGGAAAAAGCTAAAAACGTATATAAAGCTCACTATAATGCTGAGGATCAAGATATACTCCAAGCTACCGAGAGGATTTTGAACCCTTATATTAGACTAGTTTTGCAAAAATATACTTTTGCTGAATATTCAAGTCAGATTAGTAATGGTAGTAATCCAGAGGATATTCAGATTTCAAAGATTAGCCCAGATCAACTCTTAAAGTCTCTTGGGTTAAAACAATCCGGGGCTCAGATTGCCAAAGATAATAATACCATTCCCGAACTTGCAACGATGGGAGAAACAATATTAGCTAAATTAGACAATATTGGGGTAGAGCTGGTATTGATCAATATAGATGATTTGTCTCTGCCAGATAGCGTAAATGAAGCTAGGAATCAATCTGCCGTAGAGAAAGCAGAGCAACAAGCTGCACTCGACCGAGAGACAGCCCGAGCTAGAGTGATTGATCAGCAGGTCCAAAACCGACTTAAAGAGGCAGAGGGATTACTCAAAGCTGTGAAAGCATTAAGTGAGGATAAAACTATCTCAGATGAACAAGCCTACAGAGCATTGGTAGAGATACCTGCTCTGAAGGAAATTGTAGGAGACAAAGATAAGTTTATCACAGAAGGTGGGCTTAGTGGACTCCTTGCCATGCTACAATCAAAGTAGATTTATAATCTACTTCCTGAGCCGAGATATTATCTCGGCTTTTTATTTTGATGTTAATTAATATTGACATTTTAGTAGAAATATGATATAAGGAATATGTTCTTTGGATTCAATCTAATGGCTAATCGTCGTTACAATCTGAATAATAGCTCACGCCCCTCTGGGAGTTCAAATAATGCGGGTGGGTCAACAACCTCCTCCCCTGCTCCGGCATCGGCAAGCTCCAACAAAGCATCGCAAAATTCTGGAGCCCCCGTACCTGGAGTATTGCTCGGGTTGAGCGGTGGATGGCTGGTAGCTAGAATGTTCTTTTTCGGAGGAACATTGTGGCTAATAGAAATTATAGCCATAAGCGTTGCAGCTGGATTTGTTTATCCCAAAGGTGGAAAGGTACAAAAAAGATTTGCCACTGCTATAATTGGAATAGTACTTCTAAACCTTTTTGTACCAGGAATAAACCCAGGGGTTAAGCAGATTAGGGAGACACAACTCAACACAACTGAAGAAATGTATCCAATTGTAATTGACAAAGATGGTGTATATGAGCTACCAAACAGACCCCTCAAGGTGTGTTTTACTAAGACTGGGGATATTAATGAATCTTTGGTACATAAAGTATTAATTCAAGACATATTATTTAGTCAACATGAAGATGGATGTCAAAATTTAACAAAGACAGTACAAGGAAAAACTGTATCAATATCCTTACTCTCAGGCCAACCTTATTCACAGGAAGTCAAAGATAGAATTGGGATGAATGATGTTAATAACAATTATGAATATTACAAAAAGGTAGGATTTGGTCATTATCCAATAATTCAAGGCCGTTAAATCTATATAGTTAGATAAAGACCTAGTAGCGAGTACTAGGTCTTTTTTATATAAAACAATCTATTAACTAAAAACTTCCTGGTGTTGTCGGTGTTCAGGGTGTTGTTGGAAGAGTAGTTCCTGGAGTCCTAGTAGTAGTATTAGGGTTAGTAGGTGTAGTATTAGGATTGGTTGTTGGAGCTGTAGAGCTACCAGCTAAAGCACTAATTACATATTGAGTAATGAGGAATGCACCCATAACTATCATAAGCCCCACTATAGCATTCTTAATTCCATCTAGAGCTGCTCCAACTTCTCCTGGATTAGAACTTGTCATATATTTGAAGCCTGACAGTACTAATACAGCCACTGTAATAGCTCCTAATATACCCAGTAGTGCATTGATTATCCCTGCTACTAAGTCTATAATACTATTAAATCTACTAGGATTAACAAAGCTAACTGTTTGAGGAGAAGTTACATCAGGTGTACTTCCGCTAGGTACTGTAGTAGATCCATCAGGAGATCCTTCATTATTAGGTGCTGTAGTAGATCCATCAGGAGATCTTCCTCCTGGAGTGCCTGTATTCTGATTTTGTTCTGTTGTCTGCCCCATAACAAAGTTTGGCATTATAAAGATTATTAACACTAGAATCAATATATATTTATACTTTTTCATATTGGTTTAATTTAAGATATTATTTATACTAGCTTCTACTTCCTCCTCTGCTACCGAATCAGGGAAGACAAAACTCAATATTGCATTAGATGCAACAAAGGCAAAGAAGATAATGATAAGACCTATTATAGCATTTGCTATTCGGCTTTGAGCGGTTTTAGTTTTAGTCTCATCTCCACCTGCAGTAGCATATTCAAATCCAGCATATAAGAATATTATAAATATAATTATTCCTACAAAACCTAATACCCAATTGATAATTAGCTCGACTGTATCAATAAAGCTAGTACCTTGATAAACTCCAGAATTATCTGGGATAGTACCTTT
>JBEAQD010000038.1:0-16210 GCA_041164045.1 Candidatus Parcubacteria bacterium | reverse complement strand
TACCAGCCCAAGTACCTCGAATAAACTGTCCACAACCAGAAGCGGTAGAGTTTTTGTTCTTAGCTAAGGCATTACCTCCAGACTCAGCTTTAATAATTCTAGTCATCAAGTCAGCATCAACTCCATACTTAGTCGCCATCTCGGGTACATAGTCAAAACACGAACCTTGTGCTGGGATATTGCTTAACTCGGCTTCTACTGAAGCATAAAAAGATTGTTTGGTCTGTACTGTAGCTTGTTTTATCTGAACTTGCTTAGGCTTTTCTGGCTCAGGTTTTGGGGTAATGATAGTTTCAACCGGATTAACTCCGTTGAGAACTGAAGTGGTTGATTCAATATCAAAAGAACTGGCAACCACCGGCTGAGTATTGGTTGGAAGAACTCCTGTCATACCAACGATCACAGCCATTAAAATATATAATATATCCATCAAATGGGATAACTGATAACTTCTCTCAAACTTCAGCCAAAAACAGTGTAGACAAATATAAAACTAGTCTTATATTCAAGAGATGGGAAATATATTAACATATAATTGACAAAATGTCAATATGTAGTACAATGTATACCATAAGCCGAGGTGGTGGAATTGGTAGACACGCATGCCTTAGGAGCATGTATCTTATGATGTGGAGGTTCGAGTCCTCTCCTCGGCACCAAGGAGAAAAGAAGGAAGTTTTATGACTTCTTTTTTTATTTTATATACAAGAAAAAACCCCATTTCGTCTGGGGGAGATGTTTAGCAAAAACGGAAAAATGAGTAAATTGACCCCCTATGGGTAAAAGTCATTTGTCAAGGTTGGAATGGATCTTCTTCCAATATAACCCAGCCGACTTCATCAATCAGAGCGAAATCTGTTACTTTATTGTTTTTATTTCTTACACTTATTCTTGATTTAACAGGACATACCTCATTCACAGTAACTGTATCTATGATTTAAGTAAACTTTATATCATTATTTTCGCATAAAAATAAATTTATACCTTGCTGCATATCACTAAAGAAAACTTTCTGTGGAGATAAAAGAGACGTGACTTAAGTGAATATAAAGAACAGAATTACAATATCATAATTCATTAATTATGTCTATCTTTTAGCTTTTTTATAACTAATATATACGGGTGTGAAACCCTCCGCTACAAAAAAATAGTCTTATTCGTAGGATCAACCTGTATCTTGTATCCCTCTGGAGGGAGTACCCATAGGAGAGGGGTGACTCTGTCCTCCTCCGCCCTGCAGGCACCTCCCCCAAGGGAGAACAGAATTTTTGTCCCCCGATCCTTGCTTTTTTAGATAAAATTCTTTATAATAAGTTTAATATATTATACAATTATTAATATGGCTACAAAAAAACTAATTCAGGTAGATAGTGTCTCCAAATATTTTAACTTACAGAGTAAGAATAACAGTCGCTCTGGTGGTCAGATGGATGGATTTCAGTCTTTTAAGACTACTACTAACCCTGTACTAAAAGATATTTCTTTGGATATTGCTCAAGGTGAGTGGATTGGTATTGTTGGTAAAAATGGTAGTGGTAAGAGCACTTTTTTGAAACTTTTAGCTGGAATTCACACTCCTGACCAAGGTGAAGTTAGAGTTGAGGGGTCTGTCTTGCCATTTTTTGGACCTGATGAAATGCTACATCCGGAGGGAAGAGCCGAAGATGCGGTTTTAGTTAAAGCTTTACAAGTTGGTTTGCCACGCGAGGATATTAATAAAATTTATAATAATATTATTAACTTCTCAGAATTACATGATTTTACCTCTCAAAAAATAAAATTCCTCTCTACAGGGATGAAAACTAGACTTATATTAGGTCTAATTCTCAATATCAATGCAGATATTTACCTTTTTGATGAAATTCCTGCTACTACTGATGCTAATTTCCAAGCTAAAGTCAATAATCGACTTCAGAGATTAAAACAAATGGGTAAAACCGCTATTATTGTCAGCCATAATATGGATGAAATTCAGCAACATTGTAATAAATGTATTCTACTACACAAAGGTGAATTGGTAGCTTATGACAATACTGATACTATTTTGAGATTGTACAATCAAATGTAATTGAGAGTTTATTTTAGCTCTAATCTTGTAATAATTTGTCAATTTCGTGTCTAAAGCCTTTGATAGTACGGAAGTCTCTATAAATAGATGCAAACCTAATATAGGCCACTTCATCAAATAGTTTTAAATGTTTCAAAACTGTATCCCCAATTTGTTTGGTAGAAATTTCTTTGGGGTCTTTTTTGAATAAATCTACTTCAATTTTGAGTATAAAGTCTCGGATTTTATCTTGGGTAAAAGGTCTCTTGTGTAGTGAGATTGAGATGGCTTTGATTAATTTATCTGTACTATATCTCTCTTTAATCCCTGATTTTTTGACTACCATTACATCTAAAACTTCTCTGGTCTCAGCAGTAGTAAAGCGATAATGACATTTTTCACAAATTCGTCTTCGCCGAACTACCATATCATCACGAGACAATCTAGAATCAGTGATACGAGTATCTATGTGTGAACATTGAGGACATTTCATTTTGATTTAGAGCTAGATTTTTTGGCTGGAGATTTTAAGAATGGAATAAATAATAGCGGGGATATTGTCCAGAAAATTTGGAAAGATTCTTTACTAAATAGTGACTGCTCAATTATGTTTAAAATTGATTTATCTTGAGTTTTGATTACGCTCAAGATATTAACAAGTAATAATCCGACTACTGAGACTCCAAACAACATATTTCGCCATAAAGGTTTTTTAGCTATATTCAAATTATAGGCTATGGCTGAACTCTGTAAACCCCAATTTATAATAAAGGTAAGTGCTACAAATAGTACAGCATCCCCAGGCAAATTTCCAATTTTAGCAATTTCCCAGGAGTATACTGTTGAAACCACTTGAGCTATATATAAGGCAATGGCAAATATAAATATATCTTTGACTCCTTTTTTATAAATATAAAAAGATAATCCTAGAATCAATACTATACTAATAAACAGATCTCCTGAGATTGAACTTAATGTTACTTTACCAAATAGTGGTTCTAATGTATCCATATTTTTATATTTAAGTTATATTTTTATTATATCACATTCCTTCAGATTGCAAATCTTTTAATAATTGTTGGGCTCGGCGAGAAATATGTCGTGGGGTTGTAATTCTGATTGTCACATACATATCCCCATAACCTCTCCCTTGTAAATGAGGCATGCCTTTATCGCGAAGCCGTAAAACTTCTCCCGATTGGGTGTGTCTTGGAATTTTTAAATTCAATTCTCCAGCTAAAGTTTCTACACCTACATCTCCACCTAATACAGCTGTAGTATAGACTATATCTTGAGTTATATAAATATCGTCACTTCGTCTCTCGAACTTTTTGTGAGGCTTGACAGAGATATGAATATAAATATTTCCATTAGATCCACCATAAGGAGCTGCCTCTCCCTCGCCTCGCATCTCTAAGGTCTGACCATTGGAAATTCCTTTTGGAATCTCAATTTTGATAGATTTTTTCTGTCTCTTGACACCGGTACCTTGACAGCTTTTACAATTAGATTCTGGAATTGTACCCTTACCCTGACAAGTACTACAAGTGACTCGTTGATTAAAAGTTCCTAGCATAGTTCTCACCTGTTGCTCTACATAGCCATTACCATGACAAGTTGGACATTGTTTAGTCTTTTTATTCTGAGCTCCAGTTCCATCACAAGCCTCACAAGTAGCATTGAGATCCAAATCTATAGACTTAGATATCCCTGTATAAGCTTCCTCCAAACTAATATCTACCGCAAGCTCAATATCTCTCCCCCGAGTCTGTCTCCTAGAGCCTCCTCTGCTACCTCCAGCTCCGAATACATCTGAGAATACATCTTCAAAACCACCGCCTCCAAAAGAGAAGCCCGACTGTCCAAAGATATCATCAAAAGAAAATCCCTGAGCTCCTCCTCCAAAACCAGAGAATCCACCTGCTCCTCCTGTTGCTTGCTGATAATTAGAGCCAAATTGATTATATTGTTGGCGCTTTTGTGGGTCACTAAGAGTCTGATAAGCCTCATTAACCTCTTTGAATTTCGCCTCATCGCCACCTTTTTTATCTGGGTGATAAGTATGAGCTAATTTACGATAAGCTTTCTTTATCTCTACTTCACTGGCATCTTTGGATACCCCTAGTATTTCATAATAATCTCTTGCCATTGCACTTAATATTTAATCATTTTATACAAAATATTATACAATATTAGCACTAATCTGTACAGAGTGCTATTTTCTATAACCTACCAACTCAAATTTTCTTTGTCTGCTGACTTGATACTTAATTTTACTAGATTAGATTTGAAGCTATAATATTTGATAAGATTAGTGATAATTCTAATTCCAAATTGAAAAATTCCTATAAATGGCAAAAAGCTCAAAAATACTATTAGAGAGACTACTATACCCCAAAGTGGGCCACTCATCCAAGGGGTTATAAATTTATTAATATAGGTGATAAAAGCTTGAATTATTGGAGTATCTCTATTGATAGAGATTTGAAATCTGTCTGATAAATTGTTGATTTGCTGTTGTATTGATACATCTTTATTAATCAATCTTGAATCTATATTTTGGGATTGAAGTTGAGATTCTAATTGATCTGAGACATAGTTTCCAACTGAAATATTAGGATCAAAGTCTGGAGCTATTTGATTTATTACTGGAATCCATGATTCTAACTGATTATTGAGAAAAGCTTCATCTAGAAAAATACCATTTGGGTTGGTTCTAAGAGTGTTTCCATAAATAAAAACCGAAGCTAATAACATTAACCAGACTATAATTCCTTTAGTATGAGGTAGTATTATAGTTTTGACTCGGAATTTGATATGATCTGCCATACTTTCATTGATATCTTTAATGGCTTTGAATAAAGTTTGTATGCCTAGGATAAGAGTAAATACTATAATCAGAGCGGTGATGGTATCAAAAAAAGCCACTCCTATCAAAGCTAAAGGTAAAATTTGAATTAGTATAAATTTAGTAATTTGTGGTGGCATTTTGTATATGCAAGTATACCAGCTAAGAGTTGCAATGTATGAAATCCCTAATATACCAGCAAATACACCTCCTGTCCAAATAGGAATATATCCCAAAATTGAAATGGCTATAATTAATACAGTTGCCCAAAGTAAGCCTGCTGTGATACTTTCTACTATAATTATTTTTTTATTCTGCATAAATTTTATTTATCGTGAAAATTGTTTCTCGAACCAGTTCTTGTCTAATTGTACCATAGTTGGCCTGCCATGACAGCAAGCAAAGCCAAAATCTGTTTTGGCTGCAGCTTGAATTAGAGCTTCTATTTCTGATTGTGCTATACTGTATCCAGCTTTGATAGCTGATTTACAGGCTATAGTCTTTAATAATTCTACTCTTAACTCGGATAATTCCATAGTCTGACCTCGGTCTTGAATTTGGGAGATTAGAGTTTTGATATGCTCTTCTGTCTTTTGAGTTTTGGATAGGAATGTTGGTACGGCTCTGATTATAATCTCATTAGCTCCAAAATCATCTACTTCAAATCCTGGGAGTTGAGATAAAACTTCTATATTTATATCTTTCTCGGATTGTGGAACACTGATAGCAATTGGGAATAATAGCGCTTGCGATTTTACTGACTCGTCTTGATTCATTAATTGTTCTAGAATTACCTTCTCATGCACAGCATGTTGGTCTAAAATCATAATTCCATTTTGATTTGGATAGACTATATACGTGTCAAAAATATGTAAATACTCGGGTTTAATAGTCTCAGATTCTAATAATTCCCTAAACTTTGGTTGTATGTTATGGAAATTATATTGAGCTTTTGGGATTTGTTTTGGGGAATATTGAGACATATTCATCTCAGATACTTTAGGTATCTGATAGGTCTTGACAGAGTCATTATAGGGCTTAAAATTATAGTTTTGAGTCTGATTAGATTTTGGGCTTGAATTATCTTGATTTGGATGAATTGGAGTGGATTGTGGTTTTAATACAACATCAAAGGCTGTCTTCTGCAGAGTGTCTCGGATTAAATATTTGACCGTCTGGAACACGGCTCTATCATCAGTAAATTTGACCTCGGTTTTCCTTGGATGCACATTGACATCTAATTCTTGAGGTGGGATAAATATAGATACAAAGGCAAAAGGATAATGCCCAACTTCTAACATTGTATCAAAACCTTGCTGTATTGCCTTATTAATAAGTGGTTGTATGACAGGCCGATTATTGATAAAAATATGATATTGAGGTGATTTTTTGGAAATTCTAGGATGTCCAATATAACCGACGGCCTTGAGATTATGTTTTTGTGAGTCAACTAATAATAAGTATTCTGAATCTTGGACTTTGAGTATATTGATGGTTCTAGTTAATAAATCACTGGCCTTGACATTGATTAGCTCCCGATTTTGAGATTTATAGATAAAGGCTACATCTGGATGAACCAGAGCTATTTCTTCTATAATTTTGGTAATATGAGATAGTTCTGTGGTATTGGTCTTTAGGAATTTTTTGCGAGCAGGGACATTATAGAATAAATTCTTGATTGTAATGGTAGTACCGGTATTAGCTTTGGCTACTGCTTTGATCTCTGGTATATGTGGATTATAAAAATAACCGGTTTTATCTATCTTGGTCTTAGTAACTAATTCCACTTGTGATACAGCTTGAATACTGGACAAAGCCTCCCCTCTAAACCCCATAGTAGATAGACTATGCAAGTCCTCTATTTTCTCAATTTTGCTAGTTGCATGCCTTTTGAATAAATTCTCAAAATCATCTTTAGCAATACCAGAGCCATTATCTTTTATAATAATTTCAGTCAAACCAGCATCAAGAACCTCAATTTGTATCTCGGTAGCACCAGCATCTAGAGAATTCTCAACTAACTCCTTGACAATTGAAGCTGGTCGCTCGACAACTTCTCCGGCGGCAATTTGATTGATTATATTTTTTGGTAATAAATTTATCATAGCGGATTGTTTTTTTGTAATTCATCTAATATAGCCATAGCCTGAAGCGGTGTTATATCATTGAGATTATGGGAGTGTAAATCTTGTAAGAGATTATTGTATTGCTCGGTCTCGGGACTAACTTCTTGTATTTGATTATTATTCTGACTTGAAATTTTTAAGAATGATAATTGAGATTTTTTCTGCTCATATTGTATAAGAGCCCTCTTAGCTAATTCTAACACATCCGGAGGGAATCCCGCTAATTTGGCAATGGCAATACCATAGCTTTTATCCGCGCCACCTTGTTCTATACGATGCAAGAATATAATATCCTCTGTACTATCTTGGGTTATCACTTGATAATTCACTACTCCTACCAACTCAGCTTCCATACTCAATAATTCATGATAATGCGTAGCAAAGAGAGTTCTAGCCCTAATCGTATTATGAATATACTCAATCAAAGCTTTAGCTATGCTCATACCATCATAAGTAGAAGTACCTCTACCAACCTCATCTAAAATAATCAAACTGGACTTACTAGCATTATGTAGAATATTAGCAACTTCCAACATCTCCACCATAAAAGTACTATGCCCTTCACTCATATTGTCTGAAGCCCCCACTCGAGTAAAAATCCTATCCACCACCCCAATCTCAGCCTTATTAGCCGGGACAAAATACCCAATTTGAGCTAAAAGTACCATCAAAGCCACCTGCCTAATATACGTCGACTTTCCACCCATATTCGGTCCAGTAATTAACATCAAAGAGTGATCTGGTTCAGCTAATTTACAGTCATTAGACACATATTCGGTTATTAACTGCTCTAGCACTGGATGCCTACCAGACTCTATATATAGATTTTGGTTTTTACTGATTTTAGGACGTGTATAATTCCAATCTAGTGCTAATTTAGCTCCGGCTTGAATACAATCAATATAGGCAATGGTTTTGGAAATAGTATAAATCTGCTCTGCCTCAGCTATAATAGCCTGTCTTAATTCCTCAAAAACAATTTGCTCTAAATTAAGTAATTCCGCTTCTGAACTTAGAATTTTCTCTTCAAAATCTTTTAGTTCTGGAGTAATATATCGCTCTGCATTAGCTAAAGTCTGCTTTTTGATATAATTGTCTGGTAAAATTTGATTTTTATAAGCATTACTAATTTCTATATAATACCCAAAGACTTTATTATATTTAACCTTGAGAGAATTGATACCTGTCCGTGCCTGCTCCTGAGCCTGCAATTCCAAGAGATAATCCTTGCCACCTTGACTTAAATTTAACAATTCATCTATATCTTTCCTATAGCCTAAGGCTACAAATCCTCCATCCCGAGCTAAAATTGGGACATTTTCTTGCAAAGCTTTTTGTAATTCTTGCCGTAAAGATTCTAATTTTAATAAAGATTTTTGAGCTGGTTTGACATAAGAGGCTTGGTCTAACTCTAGAATTGAGGCAATATGATCGAAGCTTTTGGATAATAATAACATATCCCTAGGACCACCCACATTGCTAGAGAGCCTGGCTAAAACCCGCTCAATATCTGCAATTTGGGGCAATAACTCTCTGATTGAAGTGATTAAGTTGGGATTGTCTAGATAATTTTGTATATGCTCTTGACGAGTATTAATGGGCTTGATATCTAGGAGTGGAGACAATATCCAAGACCTTAGCATCCTAGAACCTAGAGGATTTTTGGTATAATTAATAGACTGATAAAAAGTCTTGCCCTTTTGACTGGCTCTTGGTAGTTGGAATAATTCCAAATTTTGAATAGTTTGGCTATCTAATCGCATATATTGAGCTAGAGAAAGTGGTTTTAATCTTGTGATATGCTTCAAATCCTCCTGTTGAGTATAGGTAAGATATGTAAATAAAGCTCCAGCCGGACATAGCCTCATATCATCAATCTCAAAACCAAAACCCGTCATACTACTAATACCAAAATGCTTAGTCAGCACTTCAATCGCCCGCTCCAATTGAAAATTCCATTTAGATTCAGTTACAATTCTGATATTGAGTTTTTGGAGCTTTTCTAAAAGTGAGCTATTCTCTGGAATAATAATCTCTTTAACTTGTTTGGATTGCAAGATATCTTTGAGTTCAGCCTCCATAAATTCACCTACCTCAAAAAGCCCAGTCCCCAAATCAGCTAAAGCCACATGTACTAACCCCTTATATATACTAATACTAGCTATATACCTTGATTCGGTAGCCTCTATATCCAAAAGAGCCGTCCCCGGAGTGATAACTTTGACCACTTTTCGAGTCACCAAACCCTTGGTGTCCTGAGACGAGCCTTGTTGCTCACACAAAGCCACCGAATATCCAGCCTTGATTAACTTTTGAATATACTGAGTAGATGAGTGATATGGCACTCCACACATCGGAATTACTCCGTCTACTGTGTTCTTCCGTGCAGTCAAAACAAGATCTAGAATTGGAGCTGCTAATTTCGCATCCTCTGCAAACATCTCATAAAAATCTCCCAATCGAAAGAATAAAATATCATTGGGATAATCTTTTTTGATTTCATAAAACTGAGTCATCATCGGCGAGGGCATATCGACGCATCCTTAAAATATATATTATTTTACATTTATTATATCAAATTTATGGTAATTAGTCGAAAAAAATCCCCCGCATTGCAAGCGTGGGGGGCTTGAGTGATAGCTTATTCTGCCACTTTATTTATATCAAGCACTCTATATTCTCCATCAACCTTCATAAATCTAATCTCGAAAATAGCGCCCTCTTCCACATCATCTTGATGCCATGTGTTTATGAATACAGGAGCATCTTCTGACCATGTTTCCACAATTAAAAGATCAATTTTCCGTCTATTGCGTGCATGTCTCCCCACAAAACGATATTTACCGGTAATTATATCTTGGGAATCTATGTGCTTAATGTATAAAGACCCTGCAGCAATTACCTGAAGAGTTTGAATAGAAAAGTCTTAAACCATACGAACCATAATACCCTCCTCAGGGTAAAAATTTAACCCCAGATTTCTCTAGAGTCTGGACAATCAAAGACATATCATAACTTACCACTTTTGTCTATACTTTTGCAAATACAAACCCTCTACTAAAAACATGCCCACATCGTAGGACTTTTGTCGCCTGTATTTTATAAAGACGATTTATTGCGGGCGATAACAGGTCGACCTTACGAGAAAGCACTAGCCTCCTTTGGAGGAGGTGGCACCGCCAGGTGCCGGAGGTGGATTAAATTTAATACTACATCTTATCCAACCTCCCCTACGGGTACTCCCTCCAAAGGGAGACAAAAACACAATTTCTCACAAACTCACACATCGCTCCGACCTTCAAGTCCCAAAAACAGTCCAAACGGACTGTTGATTTTTTAATTTATTCTTGGTACTAGGAGAGGGACTTGAACCCTCACAGTGTTTAATCACCAACGGATTTTAAGTCCGTCGCGTCTACCATTCCGCCACCCTAGCTATAAGGTAAAACTATTGTACCTTATTTTGAGAAATTTAGCAAGACACGATTATCTTTCTGCCTCATATCTCTCTAGTCTGTGATGTAGTTTGGTGAATACCATTTGCCATAATTGGAGATAACCGCCTCTAAAACTACCCGCACAACTCAAAAGATAATACTCCCAAAGTCGATAAAACTCTTCTCCATACTTATCTTTTAGTTCTGGCCAAGCTTGTTTGAAATTCTCATACCAAGCCATCAGAGTAGGATCATAATCTAGTCCAATATTATGTAAATCTTGTATAGTTAATATATTTTCCCAAGATTTCCCTAACTGCTGTATAGATGGTAATTGACCTCCTGGAAATATATATTTATTCATCCAAGGTTCTGGTATAGTAGTAGAAACACTATCTCCAATCGTATGTAATATAAAGAGTCCATCATCTTTTAAATTAATATTTACAACCTCTAGAAGCCTGTTATAATTTTTATACCCCACATGTTCTATCATACCCACAACTGTTATCCTATCGAAAGGTTCAGCCTCTAAATCTCTATAATCAACCAATAAAATTTCTATTGGCAGTCCCTTCACATTTTCTTGAGCTAATTTTTGTTGTTCTTTAGAAAGAGTAATTCCAGTTCCAATAATTCCATACTTCTCAGCTGCAAATTTAAGTAAACCACCCCAACCGCAACCAATATCTAGAACTCGCATACCCTTTTCTAGTTTCAATTTACGACAAATTAAATCCAATTTATTCTCTTGAGCTTGATTCAAATTATCTGCATCTTTCCAATAAGCACAGGTGTATTGCATATATGGATCAAGCATTTTGGAATACAAATCATTCCCTATATCATAATGCTGTCTGGCTACTCGCTTACTCTTTTCCTTATCTTGTAAATTCAATATTTGACTTTGCAAAACATATAATCGATTTCGCCAAGATTTATCAAAAACATCAGCCAAAGCCTCCAATACCCTATATTTCCTAACTCTAAATAAAAATTCATCTAATTTCTCTACATCCCACCAGCCTTCTACATAACCTTCACCGACACCCAATGATCCATCTTTTAACATTCTCTGCCAAATATCTGGGTTTTTGACTTGAAAGTCCCAAGGCCTATCTCCATTCACTCTAATGTCTCCAAGAGCCAGAGCTTCGGTAAAAATCTTTTCTACTTTATCCATATTACAATTTATTATTTATACTTTACAATAATTCTATTTTGAATTAACTGCTGAATATAATTTTAATATAAAAGCATTTAGATTTCAACATTGTGTACGATATGAGGTAATCGTCGACAAAAGGTATTATATACATTACTAGACTAATAACAGTAAATTGGATAATAATTGTCCTCCTTTGGAGGAGGTGGTCCCTCCTATACTTTAGTTTAGGAGGGACCGGAGGTGGATTGAGTTCTACTTTGTGTTTTGTCCACCCTCCCCCTACGGGTACTCCCTCCTAAGGGAGCCACAATTAAGAACTCTTGTTTATAACTATATAAACTACTTTCATGTGTCACTTATAAAAGTCATAACTTGTATACGATGCATCTCATCTTATTCACATTAACCCAATATTCTACCCAGAACAATCTAGTCAAGCCCCTCTAGAATATTCGGAAAGAACTTAATCCAACTTTTTTTACAACAATTATCCACAATACAAGTAATCGCATCAATTGTAACATCCATATCGGTGTGTTTCTGCTTCTGGACATACAATTGAGCCCCTAACTTGAGATGACTAACTTTCCTCGGCGTAATATTATATATCGGAAAATCCAAGTTATCCCCAAGTTTTCCACATTTATACACAGTCTTAACCTCTATAATGTGGAGAACTTTATCCTTGGTGGCAATAATATCCAATTCTGATAATTTACCTAATCTTACATTTTGGTCTAAGATTTCAAAACCTTTAGAAATTAAAAGTTTAACCGCCAATCGCTCACCCAAACTACCTTTATTTTTTGTATCCATATTGTGTAGTATAACACCCCATTACAATAATTGCTATCAATATAAACACACCGACCAACCCCAATTCACTCAGCAACAGAACTAGAACATTATGCACCGGCTCATATTGCCAAAACTCTCTATTCTCTGACAAATTAACCACATATTGCCCTAGCCCTACTCCTAGCAAAAGATTAGACTGTATTATCACAAAAGCATCCTGTAAATAAAATATTCGTTTCAGAATAGTATCTAGAATTTGCTGATAAGGCAAAATCCATAGGATAGCAATCCCAATCAAAGCTACAGAGTTAATAATAATTCTAGGTAAAGATTTTAGCTTATTTTGAAATTGTTCCACATAGAACATTTTTTTATTCCAAAAGTATGTCAAATAAATACAGTCTGTTATCAAAAGCAGTACTAGAGCTAATTTAGAGAAAGCCAATATTATCAAAGTATGAAGTAGAACAATAATAATTTTATTTATATTCTGAGCAAAGTCTAGTTTTATATTCAGATTTAAACTAATTCCAACTAGTCCAACAATTATTATAGACTGTATAGATGTCAGAATATAATGGTCAAACATACCCGCCATTACTAGAGTTAATATGTATAACATTACAGCCTGTTTTTGCCCTACAACTCTAGTATAGACTAATATTAGAGCCATAATTCCAGCAAAGGCCAAAATATTAGGGTGTGGGAATGTTCCATAAGCTCGAATCAAAATATTATCCAAAATACTAACTTTCGCCACTCCTGCTAGTTCTCGAGACAGAGTTGACTCCACTACTAATGGGAGACCTATATTTTTTTGCAATAACATCTGAGTCATTACAATCAAAGCCTGCCCCAACATCCCGACTACAAAACCTCTCCCAACCCAAGTTATTTCTTTTATAAATTCTCTAGACCTAATAATATACCTAATTATACCTGCTAATAGATATAATCTCACTCCCCAAACCCAAGTTATCAAAGGATATTGAGCCCATAATAATTGCATAAATATCCAAAAAAATAAAGTTATCCATAACTTATCCACAATTTTTGAACTGCTAAGTGGAAAATTTTTACTGCTCCATATTAAATACCCAAAAATCAAAGCCAAAATTATATCTAAACTATGTAAATATATAGTCAAATATGGTGAATTTACTCCTGCAATAGGATATGCCAGAATTGTAGTCCGGATTAAAAAAGGTATACTTAATCCAATTAGCACACATGTTAATAATTTAATTTTATTCCTCATTTCTTTTCCTTTTCTATATTCAATCCTTGCCAGTAATCAGAGAATAATATATATTTATATATGTGTATGTGTTTAATATAATCATATCATATTACATTTTGTGGATAACTTGTGCAAAAACCCCAGTTATACCCAAGTTTTCCACAATTATTATTAAATTACAGTTATGTCTAATAAAAATATAGTCGTTATTGGCGGAGGAACTGGCTCTTTTACCGTATTATCTGGGTTAAAGTTATTTAGTAACCTTCATCTACAAGCTATAGTCAATATGGTGGATAATGGTGGCTCCACCGGTAAGCTCAGAGATGAATTAGGAGTATTACCCCCAGGAGATATTAGGCAATGTCTCGTAGCCCTAGCTGAATCGCCAGAAATTCTAAGACAATTATTCAATTATCGATTTGACTGTGGGGAATTGACTGGACATAATTTTGGAAATTTATTTTTATCAGCTTTAGAAAAGATTACAGGCAACTTTGAAGAAGGGGTCAAAACCGCTGGGGATATACTATCTATCAGAGGAGAGGTCATCCCCGTCACTACAGATAATATCAATCTATCTATCACTCTTACCAATGGGACTGAATTATTAGGACAAACTAGAATTCATGATGCCCCAGAATATCTAAAATACCCAGTCAAAGAATTAAAACTAATCCCCAAAGCTAAACTAAACTCCAGAGCCAAAGAAGCCATTATGAAAGCTGATAGTGTAATTATCGGACCGGGATTATTTTATGGTAGTTTACTTCCTAATTTGATAGTCCCAGGGATGAGTGAAGTATTAGCCAAAACCGAGGCTCAGATTATTTATAATGTCAATCTGATGTCTAAAGTAGCAGGATATAAACAATGGTCAGTAGAAGAGCATATTAAACAGCTAAATCAATTCGTCGGAGCTGAGGTAATAGACATAGCCCTATACAATACCACCAAACCTGATCCAAAATTGGTAGAAAAGTATAAAGAAGAGGGAGAACCCGTTGTCAAGGCCAATAAATCTAATAAAGTGGGAAAAACCACCCTAATAGGAGATGATTTGATAGCTGATGGCATATTTATCAACCCCAACAAAAAAGACCCTCTCAGAAGAACTCTTATACGCCATGATCCTCTCAAATTAGCTGAAGCCTTGTATCGGTTGATTTGATTAAGAATTATTTTGTCATCCCCTTAAATTCCCCTCTCTCCCTACGGGAGATAAATTGAGGGGTGCCCGAGATGAGGTTGTCGTCGACAAAAGGGATTATATACATTAATATCCTAATAGTAGTAAATTGCTATAGTATTTGTCCTCCTTTGGAGGAGGTGGCACGAAGTGCCGGAGGTGGATAGAGTTCTAGTTTGTGTTTTATCCACCCCCGCCTTTCAGGCTTACCCCTCCGAAGGGGGACAAAATTAAGAACTCTTTTTTATAACTATATAAACTACGATAATGCATCACCTACAAAAGTCACAACTTGTATGGGATACATCTCATCTTATTCAGTTGGACAGATTATGTGATATTTTTGAAATGCTGGGCTAAAGCTCTTGCAATTTAAGCTATAATCTGTTATTTTAGTGCTGATCCGTGATATTCTTTTTATGGCAAGGCCTATCAATTCAGAAAAAATAGTTTTTTGTAGCTTTACGGAAGCTATTTTAGCTGAATCCGGAATACTTACAATAGCAATATTAGGATATGATATTACAAAAAGTATAATATATCGTATAAGCCCACGGCTATATACTCATTTAGCCCCCTTAAGGACTATGTTGAGTATCAGCAGTCGAAGAAATAAAACACCAGAGGGATAAACCCTCCTCCGTCCCCTCCTAAACAAAGTATAGGAGGGACCACCTCCCCCGAGGGAGGACAAAATCACACTCCCAGCCCCACACAATGTGGGGCTTTTTAATTTAGCCTCGATTAGATCTTTTTCTCTCATTAGAATCTAGAATTCTCTTACGAATTCTCAAACTCATTGGAGTGACTTCCAATAATTCATCATCTGCTAAATACTCAATACAGGCCTCTAGAGACATATCTTTTGGTGGAGCGATAAAAATACCGTCATCTGAACCAGAAGCCCTCATATTGGTCAATTTTTTAGCTTTGACGGGATTTATTTCTACATCCTGCTCCCGATTAGACTCTCCCAAGACCATTCCTGGGTAAACTTCAGTTCCATCAGATACAAAGAATACCCCTCGGTCTGAGGCTCCATCTAGAGCATATTTGGTGATTTTACCCAATTCTAGAGATACAATAGACCCGGTAGACCTACCTTTACCACTAGACATTCTAGGACCATATTCTAGGAAAGAGCTATTCATAATCACTGTTCCTTTAGATAAGGTCAACAGGACGCTTCTTAAACCAATCAGATTCTGAGTAGTAATTTTATATTCAATATGAGATTCATTATGCTCATTAATCTCCATATTGACTAGCTCTCCCTGTCTTTTATTGACCGCTTCGATAATTTTACCACTATATTCTTCTGGTACATCCAGACTTAATAACTCATAAGGCTCTTCTA
>JBEAQD010000037.1:0-3793 GCA_041164045.1 Candidatus Parcubacteria bacterium | reverse complement strand
TGTGCCTAAAAATGGAAGTATTTTCTTTACTATTTTCCAAACCTTTATGACTGGTAGGGATTCAGAAGGTAATCCAAGCCCATACTTTGGAGATTATCCTGAAGATTATTTTGATTTTATTATTATTGATGAATGTCATCGTGGTGGAGCTAATGATGAAGGGAATTGGCGAGCGATTTTGGAATATTTTTCTCCAGCGGTGCAACTTGGATTGACGGCTACTCCAAAGCGAGAGGTGAATGCGGATACTTATCGTTATTTTGGGGAGCCTGTTTATACTTATTCTCTCAAAGAGGGGATTAATGATGGGTTTTTGACTCCATTTAGGGTGAAGAGAATCCAAACTACTCTTGATGATTATGTTTATACTTCTGATGATGAAATTGTAGAGGGTGAAATAGAGGAAGGGAAGAGATATACAGAGGAGGATTTTAATCGAGTTATTGAAATCAAAGCCCGTGAAGAATATCGGGTCAGTAAATTTATGGAGCTTATTGATCAGGACCAAAAAACTATTGTATTCTGCGCCAATCAAGAGCATGCAGCGGCTGTCAGAGATTTGATCAATCAACAAAAAACAAGTACTAATCCTAATTATTGTGTGAGAGTGACGGCTAATGATGGTGTAATAGGAGAACAATATCTGAAGGATTTTCAAGATAATGAGAAGACTATCCCGACTATTTTGACCACTTCCCAAAAGCTGTCTACGGGTGTGGATGCTCGTAATATTCGGAATATTGTTTTGATGCGACCGATTAAGTCAATGATTGAATTTAAGCAAATTATTGGTAGAGGGACGAGGCTTTTTGATGGAAAAGACTTCTTTACTATTTATGATTTTGTGGATGCTTATCGGTTATTCTTGGATTCTGAATGGGATGGAGAGCCTATAGAACCTGAAACACCACAATCACAACCGTATCCACCTATTAATACCAGTGATGCTCCTAAAATAGGGGAAGATACTCAGGAGTCTAAATTGGTAAAGCAAAAAATTAAAATTAAGTTGAGAGATGGCAAAGAGAGAGAAATTCAATCTATGATCTCTACTTCATTTTGGGATGCTAATGGTAGACCAGTTTCTGCGGAAGAATTTATGCATAATTTATTCGGGGAATTACCTAAATTATTGAGTTCAGAAGAAGAATTAAGGAGTATTTGGAGTAGTCCAATTACCCGTAAAAAGTTTTTACAAAAACTTGATGAGGCTGGATTTAGTCGAGATAAATTAAAAACATTACAACAATTAGTGGATGCTGAGAATAGTGATTTATTCGATGTTTTGGAGTATGTTTTCACTGGAGATAATAAACCAATTCCGCGAAGAATCAGAGTGGAGCAATCTAAACAGAATATTTTGGAAGATTTAACAGAGCCACAAAGACAATTTATTAACTTTGTATTGGATAAATATATACAATCTGGATTTGAAGAATTAGATCAGGATAAATTAGCTATTTTATTACAAAATAAATTTCACTCCTTAGAAGATGCTCAAGAGTCTCTCGGTACTGTAGATGGGATTATTGATTTATTTATTGGATTTCAAAAATATTTGTATAAATAGAGATAAATAATATAGAGATTAGACCTTCCGCTACAGAAGGAATATATTATATCTCAACTATACATTAAAATCAAAATATGCTATTTTATATGTATATTAGTATAACTTTTATAATATGAAAATAGATATCATTACTCAAACTCAAGCTAATACAGATTATCGTAAGGTTATTGCTACGGGGGCGGATAGTCAATTGGTTTTGATGAATTTGCAACCGGGAGATGATGTGGGGGAGGAAGTTTATGGTGAGGTGGATCAGATTACGGTAGTGGTAGATGGTAGTGGTAGATTAGAAATGCCGGGAGAAAATGGTCCTATTGAGGTTGGAGATTGTATATTTGCACCAGCCGGAGTTAGGCATAATATTATCAATGACTCAGAGGGTGAGCTAAAGTTATATACTATTTATGCTCCTCCAGAGTATGAACCTGGCTCAGTACAGGCAGAGGATGACTCTAATCTGGAAGATGATATAGATGAGGATTTGGATCATTTTGATGAATAAACTATGAGAATACTTATCATAGAAGATGAGGTGGATATTGCGGATACTCTCAAGATATATCTTGAGAAGCAGGGTTATGCGGTGGATGTAAAGTATGATGGTAATGCTGGTTTTTCTGCTCTGAAGCTAAATCAATATGATTGTTGTCTGTTGGATTTAAATTTACCTGGTAAGGATGGTATGGAGATTATTAATGACATTAGAGAATCTGGTAATATTGTGCCAGTGATTATGCTTACGGCTAGGTCTCAGATTTATGATAAATTAGATGGCTTCAAGCATGGGGCGGATGATTATATGACTAAGCCTTTCCATTTGGCTGAGGTTGTAGCTAGAATAGAGGCTGTGATTAGGAGATTTTCGGATAATAAAAGTCATAGTCTCTATCTGGAGGATTATGAAATTATCCCAACCCAAAATAGAGTTATAAAAGGGGATAAGATGATTGATTTATCGACTAAGGAGATGCGACTTTTGGAGTATTTGGTTCGCAATCAGAATCGTATTATTCCTGCTGAGGAGTTGTTAGAGCATGTTTGGGATGATTCGGTGGATCTTTTTTCGGATACTGTCAAAACCCATATTAAGACTCTTAGAAAGAAGATAGATCCTAATAAAAAAATTATAAAAACAGTCAAAGGTAAGGGGTATGGCATATTATAAATACCTTCACATTGTTTTCACCTAATATCATCTATAGTATTTATAGAATCATCAAATGATTCTGTATTAACTAAGAGGAAACAATATGAGATACCAGAAACATTTTGTCCAAAATAAAGTCAGGGTACTCGGTGGCACTCATAGTAGAGCAGTACTAGGTGCTCAAAGACAAGTCCTAGGTCATCACATTACCCATAAAAAAGACGGAGCTCAAAGGGTTTGGAGAGGCAAACCTAGTCAATACTAGATATAATTTATTGCAATCAATCTAAGTCAACAACATAGCTCTTTATCTACACATAGTAATTAATCCAATATCTTGAAAACAAGATAAATACTCTCCTTAGTGGGGAGTCGAAAATAGGGAAAGTCTCACTTTCTCTATTTTCTATGTTATAATCTGTATATATGCTGAAATATATTCATACTTTACAATTTAGACTGACTATGTATTATACAGGTCTTTTTGTATTATTGAGTTTGATTATAATTATTACTTTGAATTTGTTGGCAGTCAGGTATTATGATAGGACTGCTTTAGGTATAGATGGGTTGTCTCAGTATAATTCGGTTTTTTCTGAATTGAGGGATAGCCAATTTCCTCAGGATAAATTTATTGAGGTTATTAGAGATATTAGACAAAGTGATTTAGCTACAATTAGAAGAAGTTCATTTTTTATTTTTGCTATTTTAGTAGCTTTGTCTTTGGTTGGAGGGAATGCTATTTCAGCTCAAGTCTTAAGTCCAATTAAGGATATAAATAGACAGATTAAGGCTATACAGGCCGAATCAATGGATAAAATTTCATACCCCCATATTGATGAGGAGTTGCAGGAATTGATATCGTCTATTAATGAAATGCTTTTGAGATTAGGTAAAAGTTTCCGTTCTCAGAGAGAGTTTATAGAATATGCTTCTCATGAACTCAAGACTCCTCTTTCAGTTATGATGGCTAAAACCGACTTAATGTTGACTGATTCTAAATTAAGTAAGAATAATATACAGCTAATACAAGAAATTCAGCATAAAATTGACTATTTGAACGATTTGATTAA
>JBEAQD010000036.1:0-18704 GCA_041164045.1 Candidatus Parcubacteria bacterium | reverse complement strand
TATCTTTAATTACTATCTCTTCTACTGTCTTTACTATTCTTCTATTTCCTTCCTGTTCTATTTTTACTATTTTTCCTTTTATCTTTAAATCAGGCATTGGATAATTATTCTTATTCTCTATACTACCTTTTAATCTTATAAAACCTGCTGCTTCATACTCACTCTTATCTAGACTGATACTCACATGTATATTATTAAATTTATATACATCAGAACAATTTCCTAATGTTGCATTCTTTAATCCTTCTTGCTTCAAATTACTTGTATATTCTATATTCTCATCCTTAGGAGGGTTGTCTTTCCTTTCTTGTATTAGCTTCTCTATCTCCTCTGCTGTGGGTGGATTTGGCGATAATTGCTTTATTTCTACTTTCTCATCTCCTCTTTCTTTTACTAATTCTCTTATCTCTTCTTCTGTATATTCTCCTGTCTCTATCTCCTCTTGTGCTATTAATATTACCTGTGGGAACAATAGACTTAATATTATTCCAAATATGGCTAAAATTTTATATTTCTTATGCATATTTATTGATTATATTTTATACTTATTCATTATACCATATAATTTTAAGGGTTTTTAGTCTAAAATTGTGAATAAGTCTGTTTTTGTTGATTTATATGCTATTAAATCATCTAGTAAATCTGATGAAAATTCGTATTTTTGGTCTAAATATTCAAATTTTAAATTACTTGCATGTAAGAATTGTCTAGATAAAGAGTTTTTATCTTGTCGCTCTAATTTCCCACCATATAACTTATCTCCTAATATAGGATGTCCTATAGATTGCATATGTACTCGTATCTGATGAGTGCGGCCTGTATGTATAACTACTTTCACAAGTGTGCTATCTTGATGTCTTTCCAAAACCCAATATTCACTATGGGCTGTTCTTTGTTTGACTCTAGATTGTCTGTCAGATATTACTGCTACTCTTTTGGTATGGTCTAATTTGGACCTGATAATGGGGTATGTGATATTACCATAATCATTTTTGACTATACCTCTTACTAAACAGATATACTCTTTATATACTTTTCTATCTTTAAATAATTTTTTTAGTGCGATTAAAGATTTTTGATTACGAGCTACTATTACTAAGCCACTAGTGTCTTTGTCTATTCTATGGACTATACCATATCTGTTTTGCGCTATTGCTTCTGAATTTTGATCGGGGTCAATTGCTTGCTTGATTTCTGGATATTGTAAAATTAGTATATCGACAAGAGAATAGGAATTGGGATTATTAGTTTTATGCATTAATAATCCAGCTGGTTTATTGATTATTAAAAAGTCTGGGTGCTCAAAGATTATTTGTACTTGTCTTGCTAAATCTTGCTTGAGATTATCATCTATTGTGATTGATTGTGTTTTAGTTTTGTGAGTATTGACTTCTATAATATCTCCGATGGAAACTAACTCTTTTGGCTTTGTAATAATCTGTCCATTTTTGGAAACTAGATTAGTTTTTATCAAAACTTGAATTTGTTGTCTAGATATATCTTGCAAAAATTCTGCTAAAAATTTATCTATTCTAGTAGGGATATCTTTATGATATTGAGTTTTGAACATAATAATCTTGACTTTTATAATATAACTGTTACACTTATATTAGTTATAGTTTAATATATATATGAAAAAAATTCAATTTTCTTCTTTCATTTGGATCGATATTAACCCGGATATTCAGGCTGATCTTGATAATTTGGATAATATTATAAATCTCAAAGATACTACTGAGCAAACTCTCAAATCTCCCATTCATTTACAAAGATTAGAAGAGTACCCTGATTATATGGCGGTAATATTACATTATCCCTTATATGATAAAAACCTCAGGAAAAATCAGGCAGTAGAAATAGACTGTATCTTGAGCCAAGGATATTTCGTCACTTCACACAAAGAAAGTGTACATTTTATAGATACTATGATGGCTAATATAGAAGGAAAAACTTCTCGATTTAATAGTCCTGTTGATTTGTATATTCACTTAATTGAAAAGATGCTATCTTCTTGTATGACTCCACTTAATCGTATTGCTGAGAAAATTGATTTTATTGAAGAGGAAATATTCAAAGGGAATGAGAAAGATATGATATCTGAAATCTCTATTGTCAAAAGAGATGTACTAGATTTTCGTAAAACTATTAGACTACATAAATCTGTTATAGATTCATCTATTAGATTAATTCCTCAGTATTTTCCTGATAATCAAGTCAAATCTAAGCATATCACCGATATTGTATCTAGCAATATACATATTTGGAATATTACAGAGAATTTGAAAGAAGCTATTGAAGCCTTTGACCAGACTAATCAGACACTTTTATCTCATAAATTGAACAAAAATATTAAAACTTTAACTACATTCTCGACTACTCTCGCTCCTTCCACTCTTTTTATAGGAGTATTGGGGATGAATGCTAGAATGAATTTTTTAGATAATGATTTGGCATTCTTTGTAGCTGTAATAATAGCTTTAGGAATATCTTTAGTTCTGTATCTATACTTTAGAAGTAGAGATGTTATTTAAATTAAAAGTTATAAATATATTAAAGAGAGTCGTAGTCTCTTATAATAATCTGTGAGTCTATTTGCTTCATTGTCTCCAGAATAACTGACACCACAATTAGCATACTAGTACCTCCAATAGCAAGGGATTGATTTCCTGTAAATCCTGTCATTATAAATGGTAATACTGCAATTAACCCGAGGAAAATAGCTCCAAAGATAATAATTCTATTTGATACATATTGTAAATATTGAGCTGTTTTTTCTCCTGGTCTAATACCTGTGACGAATCCACCTTGTTTCTGTAAATTCTCAGCTACGGCTTTAGGCTCAAATACAATAGTTGTATAAACATAAGTAAATATCAAGACCAATACAAAATATATACTAGCATATGCTACTTGATTAGCTAAAAATGTATTGATATTAGTGGCAATATTCACCACCCAATCAATATTAGTCTGTAATAATAAATTAGCAATAACTTGAGGGAATAATACTAGGGAAACTGCAAATATAATTGGCATCACCCCTGCTTGATTGACTTTCATTGGAAGATAAGTGTCGACTTGACTATTAACTAATACTCCTCTGGACTTCTTACTATAAGAAATAGGTATATTTCTCTGTCCTTCAGTAATAAAGATAATGGCATAGATTACTGCTATTATAATTGCTAAATATATTAGATAAGTGGGTATATCAGCTCTGTTGAAGTTTAGTCTGAATTGATTAATAGTAGTAGGTAGGCTAGCAATAATACCTGCAAAAATAATCAAAGATATCCCATTACCTACTTTTTGGTTAGTTATAATCTCACCTATCCACATTAATCCCATTGTTCCAGCTGTCATCAAGGCTATAACTGTAATTACTTGTAAACTAGTAATTTCTTGTATAACCCCAGCACTTCTTAATAATGTCAAAGTAGACATACCTTGTACAATAGCTAGAGGAACGGTTAGCATTCTAGTATATTGATTGAATATTTGTCTTCCTTGCTCTCCTTCCTCCTTATAAAGTCTATTAAGTGAAGGTACTACCATTGTAAATAATTGCATTATAATAGAAGCCGTAATATATGGACCAACTCCTAAAGCGACTAAAGAGAAATTAGAAAATCCACCACCAGAGAATATGTCTAATAGTCCAAATATCTGATTGGATGATGCAAATTCCTTAATACGATCTACATCAATAGCTGGGATAGGTACTGAGGCTATTAATCTATATACAATTAAAAGTCCTAAAACTAATAATAACTTATTTCTTAATTCTGGGATTTTAGCTATATATAGCCACCTTTTCATATCTATGTCTTAATCTAATATTAGTCTTACAGCCTATAAAATGTATCTAATTCAAAAGGTTTAGATACTATATAAATCTTGTACTGTTTTGGAAGTTACTAAACCTTCAAAGGTAAATTTTTTGGAAATTGACTCACCTGTATTTTTAGCTAAAACTTTTACTTTAGTTACATTATTAGACACCAACTTTGATTCAATTAGAATATTTAAGTTGATAACAGATTTATCATCAAAGATATTAGCAATTGATTCTATATTAACTATTTTATAACTTATTTTTCCTTTGACGTTACTAATTCTATGATGTCCTTGTACTGGGGATTGTCCTCTTCTTTTATGAATTACTCGACTTCCTTGTCCAGCTAAAGCAGCGCTACCTCCTGTAAATAGAGGAGATATTTTAGCTCCTGATCGAGACTTTTGTCCTTTTTGTCCCTTTCCACTATAAGTACCCCGTTTTCCACCACGACCAATACGCTTACGAGACTTTTGTGATAAATTTGAAGATAATGTGTGAATATGCATACTATTGTGTCTTTAATAAAGCTTTTACAGTGGCTCTAGCATTATTAATCTTATTATTACCACCTAACATTTTAGCTGTGATATTCTTCAGTCCTACTAAATCTACAACTGTTCTGGTAGCTCCTCCAGCTACAATTCCTTTTCCTTCTTTAGCTGGCTTCAAAATAACCTGAGCACTTCCAAACTTAGCAGTAGCATCTACTGGGACGGTACCTGTATTAACATCGATTTGTACTAATTTTTTCTTAGCTGCATTAATAGCCTTATCAATAGCAATAGCAGTGTCAGCTCCTTTACCTACACCTACACCCACTTTACCATTTCTATCTCCTATAACTACAGATGCTCTAAATGAAAATCTTCTTCCTCCTGCCATAACACGAGCTACTCTTGCTATATCAAGTACTTTATGATCATATTCTCTTTTTTCTGGCTGTCGTGATTGTTGTTGACGTTTTGACATAATTATTAAACTCTTAATCCTGATTTACGAACTCCTTCAGCAAAAGCAGCTATTTTACCTGTATATTTACGACCTCTTCTATCAAATACAGCTCTATGAATATTTTTTTGAAGAGCTATTTCTGCTAATTTTTGACCTAATTTCTCAGATTCACTTATAGTAATATTATTGGAGCTTGCAATTGACTTACTATGAATACCAATCAAGGTTACTCCTTTAATATCATCTATGAGCTGGGCATAGATACTAGTATTGCTCTTAGATACAGCTAATCTAGGAATGGTAGAGGTTCCAGAGATTTTACCTCTTACTCTTACTTTTCTTCTTGCTAATCTCCTCTGTTTATCCAAAATTTCTTTCATACTATATACATTATAAACAATACTATATCATATTTAACTTAATATTTCAAGTATTAAGAAGATGTCTTCTTACCTACTTTCATTCTTACAAATTCATCATCATATCTAACACCCTTACCTTTATAAGGTTCTGGTGGTCTGGTAGATCTAATATTTGCAGAAACTTGTCCTACTAATTCCTTATTAATACCTTTTACTGAAATGGTGTTTTTTTCTACTTCAAAGGTTATTCCTTCTGGAGCTGTCACTTCAATAGGATGTGAATATCCTAGATTAAGAACCAAAGTCTGACCTTGTAGAGCTACTCTATATCCTACTCCTTCAATTCTTAATTTTTTTGTAAACCCATCAGTTACTCCTGTAATCATATTTTGGAGCAATGCACGATATAATCCCCAAAAAGCACTAACATTTTTTATCTGCTCTTTAGGAGTCACAAAAACTTCATTTTCTCCTATTTCAAAAGAAATCGGATGACTTACTACTTGTTGCAAATTACCTTTAGGTCCAGTAACTTTCAAGATATTATCTTCTAATATTACTGAGACATCTTTAGGGATTTGGATTGGCTTTTTACCTACTCTTGACATAATCTTATATTTACATTATTTCTACCAAACTTGACAGATAATTTCACCTCCCAATTTTTCTCTTTTAGCGGTATTGGCATCAATAATACCTTTGGAGGTAGATACTACTACAGTACCTCTTCCATATTTAAATTGAGTAGGCAAATCTTGTGCTCCAGAATAAACTCTTCGACCCGGCTTACTTACTCTATCTATACCCTTAATACCATCTTTTTTGAGAGTGATTACAATTAAAGGGAATCCTTTTTCTTGTTCTTTCTTTTCTACAGCTGTAACAAACTTTCTAGTCTTTAATAATTTAGCTATTTCAAACTTAAGCTTAGAGAAAGGAATAGCTACCTCTCTTTTATTCACAAGCTGAGCATTACGAATTCTGGTTAACATGTCTGCAATAGGGTCTGAAGTATTCATATATCTTATAATTACCAACTAGATTTTTTAACACCTGGGATTACTCCTTGTGAGGCCATTTCTCTAAAACAAATTCTACATAATCCAAAATCTCGCATATAACCTCGATGTCTTCCACAACTAAAACATCGATTTACTCCTCTAGTCATAAATTTCTGCTTCTTCTTAGATTTTGCGATGTGTGCTTCTGTAGCCATATAGTATAATATTATTGTTTAAATGGGAATCCCATTGATTTTAATAAATAAAGACTTTTTTCCTTATTAGAATTAGAAATTGTAATATTAACTTGTATTCCAAAATTAATACCAAGCTCTTCATTGGATAATTCTGGGAAAATAATTTGCTCCTTAATACCAAAGTTTACATTACCCTTAGCATCAATTTTGGTAGACTCAATACCTTGAAAATCACGGGTTCGAGGAAGAGCAATGCTTATTAATCTATCTAGAAAATCATACATTCTCTCTCCTCTTAAGGTAACTTTAAGAGCTATAGTCATACCTTTTCTAGTTTTGAATTGAGCAATTGAGCTTTTGGCAGCTACTGAAATTGGGTATTGAGCAGCAATTGTAGTCAAGACAGATTTAACTTTCTCAAATTTTTGTACATCACGAAAATTCTTTCCAGTTCCTACATTGAGAGTAATCTTATCTATTTTAGGAGCTGCAAATACATTAGTCACGCCAAACTCTTTCATTAGCTCTGGCTTCAAACTTTCTTGATAACGTGTTTTCAAACTTGACATATTACAATTCTTTATTCAACTTATGACTATATCGTACTTTTTTTCCTTCTAGTAATTTATATGAAACTTTGGTACGAGTAGAGGTTTCTGAGTCTACAAAAGCTACATTGGAAATATGGATAGTAGAAGGCTTCTCTATAATAGTTCCAATTTCTCCATTTTGACTAGGTTTCTGATGTTTTTTGACTAACATTACACCTTCAACACGAACTCTATTTCGAGATGGAATAACTTCTATAACCTTACCTCTCTTACCTTTGTCTTTTCCAGTTATAACCTCTACAATGTCATTTTTACGAATCTTCATACTATTACTATAATTACAACACTTCTGGTGCTAATGATACAATTTTCATATATCCAGACTCTCTGATTTCTCTAGCAATTGGTCCGAATACACGAGTTCCTACAGGTTCTTTATTACCATTAATAATAACTGCTGCATTTTCATTAAATCTAATGTAAGAACCATCGGCTCTACGATATTCTTTGCATTGCCTTACAATCACAGCTTTCACAACATCTCCTTTTTTGACAGTTGCTCTTGGTTCTGCACTTTTGACAGAAGCTACAATAATATCTCCTAATTGAGCATATCTTTTACGAGTTCCACCTAAAACATTGAAACATTCAATAATTTTTGCTCCTGAATTATCAGCTACTTTTAACTTAGTCTCTTTCTGAATCATATTATTGTATTACTATCCATCTCTTATGCTTAGACATAGGCTTTGATTCTCTAATCATTACCTCATCTCCAACTTGAATTGAATCATTCTCATTATGTGCCTTATACTTTTTAGTAACAGTATATCTCTTTTTATAAAGAGGATCTAATTTAGTCTTATTTACAGCAACAACTACTGTTTTTTGCATAGCAGTAGATACAACTTTACCTTTTAGGGTTCTCTTATTAGCTGCATTAGATGTGATTATAGTATCGGACATAATTATTTAGATGATTGATTCAATAATGTTTTAATTCGGGCAATATCTCTTCTAAGTGTTGTTACAGATGCACTATTAGATTTCTGAGATGGATCACTTTTGATAAAAGTCAATTTACCTAATTCTACTTGTTTATCAGATAGAATATTGTGTAATTCTTCTTTTGACTTATTATTGTATAATTCCTTACTCATAACCTATGATCTTCTTAACACATTAATATAGCATAAAAAATATTATATCTAATTTTTTAGCATAAGTCAAGCCTTTTATTAGTCTTTACTAATAAATTTGGTCTTAACGGGTAGTTTTGCGCCTGCTCTTCTCAAAGCTTCAGCTGCTACTTCCTGAGTAACACCATCAATCTCAAAGAGAATTTTACCAGCTTTAAGGTTAACCACATAGTGATCAACGGCTCCCTTTCCTTTTCCCATACCTACTTCGGCACTTTTAGCAGTAATAGGTTTATGTGGGAAAATTCTAATCCAAACCTTACCTCCTCTAGAAGTATATCTAGTGATAGCTCTTCTGGCTGATTCTATTTGTCTTGCGGTAATCCACTTAGCTTCGGTAGCTTTCAGTCCATATGAACCAAATGATAGCTCTATACCTCTAGAAGCAGGGCTAAGCTTATCTGAAGGCTTTCCTTTGTGAACTTTTCTATGCTTGGTCTTTCTTGGTGCTAATAACATAATCCTATTCTTAAGTTAATTAATTCTCATCTGCGACTACATCTCCCTTATATATCCAAACTTTAATTCCTGTGGTTCCATACTTGGTATAAGCAGTTTTTTTAGCAAAATCAATATCAGCTCTGAGGGTAGCTAGAGGAATTTTACCTTTAGTCAAATATTCTGCTCTGGACATCTCAGCTCCATCTAGCCTGCCACTTAATAAAATTTTTACTCCCTTTACATTATGGCTTTGATAAACATTATCTATGGTTTGCTTCAAAACTCTTCTGAATGGAATTCTTTTTTCTAATTGCTCAGCTATATTTTCTCCTATAATAGCAGCATTTTCATTAGGATTTTTGATTTCTTCTACAGTTAGTCTAAGGTCAATTTGAGTTCCTATTAATTGTTTAATATTTTTTTTCAAAGCCTCAATTCCAGCTCCACCTCTCCCAATAATCATACCAGCTCTTGAGGTATGTATAATAATATTAATCAGTCTTGGACTTCTTTCAATATCAATGTTACTTATCCCTGACTTAGGTAAAGTTTTATTGATATATTTACGAATTTTAGCATCTTCCTGTAAATCTTTAGGTAAATTACGAGCAGTACCAAACCATCTGGAATTCCAATTTTTGGTAACCCCTAATCTATATAAATTTGCTGAAATCTTATTTCCCATATATCTAAATTATTTATCGCTAACTGTTTTTTTGGTAGCTTTACTAGTAACGGATTTTTTAGGTGTAGCTGTCTTTTTGGTACTTTTAGCTACTATAGCTTTAGGTTTAGATACTTTTGTCTCAGATTTTGATGCTGCAACTTCTTTTACTAATTTCTCTTCTGACTTCTCTGTCTTCAATTTACGCTTCTTGACAATATCTAATTCGGTAAGGGTTAAACTAATATGTGAACTTCTTTTACGAATGGTATAAGCTCTTCCAAATGCACGTGGTCTAAATCTTTTTAATGTCATACCAGCATCTACAAAAATCTTATCAATTTTTAATTGAGATTCTAATACTGAGTCTTGTTTTTTGGCATTAGCTACAGCTGATTGAATCAACTTTTTGACTGGTAAACTGGATTTTTTATAAACAGTATCAAGAATCAAAATAGCTTCTCGCACTGATTTACCACGAACAGCATCTACTACAAGACGAGTTTTTCTTGGGCTGATTCTAAGATTTTTAAGAGTTGCATTCCATTCCATAAAGATACTTATTTAACTTTCTTACCTCCGTGACCAATAAATTTACGAGTTGGGGAAAATTCTCCTAATTTATGACCTACCATATCTTCTTTGACATAAACTGAGATATGAGTTTTTCCATTATGTACTCCAAAGGTAAATCCAACCATTTCTGGGGTAATTGTACTATGACGAGCCCAAGTTTTGATAACAGTAGAATCTCCTGGTTTCAAAGCTGAAACTTTGGCAATAAGCTTTTCATCAATATATGGACCTTTTTTAAGACTTCTTGACATATACTTACAATTATTTTCTTCTACTTATAATAAACTTGTTACTAGACTTGTTCTTCTTACGAGTCTTTTTACCTAGAGCAATTTTACCCCAAGGAGTTTTAGGAGATTTAAGACCAATCGGTTGTCTTCCTTCTCCTCCACCATGTGGATGATCTACTGGGTTCATAGCACTTCCTCGAACAGCTGGCCTAACACCTCGCCATCTATTTCGTCCAGCTTTTCCAATATTTTCTAACATATGAGATTCATTGCTAACTCTACCAATGCTAGCGTATACTGTTTTATGTACTTTTCTTACTTCACCTGAAGGTAATTTTACAAGAGCATAATTATCTTCAACGGCAAGCACTTGACCTGCACTACCAGCTGAGCGAATTATCTGCCCTCCCTTACCTGGGAATAATTCCAAATTATAAATTTCAGTACCAACTGGAATATACTCAAGGGTTAAACGATTTCCAGCTACTAGTGGAGCTTGTTTACTAAAGGTTAGTCTTTGCCCCACAGATAATTTAGATGGAGCCAAAATATATGACTTAACACCATCAGTATAGGTAATAAGTGCAATAAATCCAGAGCGATTAGGATCATATTCTATAGACTTCACAACAGCATCAATATCAAATCGCTTCTGCTTAAAATCAACTAATCTATACATTCTCTTATTGCGACCTCCTTTATGTCTAACAGTTATAACTCCTCTTGAGTTTCTACCTGACATGGAGTTAATTGGAGCTAATAAAGACTTTTCTGGAGTAGTTTTAGTTAAAACAGCTCGATAGTCAACTACTGAACTTTTTCTTCTTCCTGGAGTGGTAGGTTTACGGTGCTTAATCATACTTACTAAATAGTGATACTATATCCTTCTTGTAGGGAAACAATAGCTTTTTTATAACTACTGGTCTTTCCTTTTTTACCTCGAATGAATACATTTCTTGGTTTAATATTAATAACTCTTACTTGAGAAACCTTGACATTATACAACAATTCTACAGCTTTTGCAATCTCTTGTTTGTTGGAGTCTCTACCTACTTCAAAAGAATACTTTCTATTCTGAAATAGAGAGTAACTTTTTTCAGTAATAACAGGTTTAATCAAAACTTGATAAGACCCAACATTATGACTTAATTCTTGTGTAGATTCATTATTAACTTCTTTCTTCTTTGCCATATCTTGAAAAATTAATTACTATAAATACTCTTAATACTTTCAACTGAAGCAATGTCGGTTAAAATTGCATCTGACTTTAAAATATCTATTAGATTCAATGAATCAGAGGGTATTAGTGAAACATTAGGAATATTAGAGAATGACTTTTCAATATTCTTATCCTTACGATCAAATACAACTAAAGTTTTAGTAGAATCTAGCTTAAGATTGTTTAGAATTAATAAAGCTTCTTTTGTCTTCATTTGAGACAAAGCAAATTCATCTAATAACACAAATTTATCATTAGAAACTCTTGATGATAAAACCATAAATAAGGCTTTTCTCTTCATTTTTTTATTCACTGATATAGCAAAGTTTCTCAAACTAGTAGGACCAAAAGTCACACCTCCTGTACGCCAAATTGGAGATCTAGTGGATCCATGACGAGCTCGCCCAGTACCTTTTTGCTTCCAAGGTTTTTTACCTCCTCCACGAACTTCAGACCTATCTTTGGTATGAGCTACTGGATACAGGGTATTAAGAACCTGATATCTATAAACTTGATGAACTAAAGTATCATTGGTATCAAGACCAAATATATCAGCTGGCAATTCATATTGCTCTTTTGCTTCCCCCTTAGTATTAACTACTTGAATCTTCATATAATTATCTAACCAACAATTTGTAATAATCCATTATTAGGACCAGGAATAGCTCCTTTTAATAATAATTGATTATTTTCTACATCAATATCAACTATTCGTATATTTTTAAGAGTTTGAGCTTTGAATCCAGCTCTACCTGGCATTTTACGACCTTTCAAAACATGCTCTGGATATCCTGACCCAATTGATCCTCCAGCTCTTTCGGTATGCTTTGTTCCATGAGTAGCATTGGCTCCTGAGAAATTATGTCTCTTGACAACTCCAGCAAAACCTTTTCCTTTAGATACACCTTTTACGGTTAGAATATTACCAACTTCATATTGAGATATATCTAAAGGAGAACCTAATTCTATAGCTGGAAGCTCATCAACTCTAATTTCTTTTACAATTCTTGGAAGCACAGAGTCTTTGACTTTTTTAGTGTATTTAGCACCAACTTGCACGGCATTATATCCATTTTTAGAAGCTTCGATGAGAGCTTGTATTTTTACATCTGGATATAACTCAACTTTAGTGACAGGTATTACTTTACCTCCCTCGAAAATTTGAGTCATTCCAATCTTTTTAGCAAACGAAAATTTCATACTTATACTCTCACCTTAACTACTAATTCAAATATTTTATAGATATATCTACTCCTACAGGCAAATTCAGATTCATAAGAGCGTCGATAACCTTAGAATTTGGCTCTGCAATATCTATTAATCTTTTATGTACTCTAATTTCGAATTGATCTCTAGAATCTTTATGCACAAAAGTAGACTTTAATACTGTATACTTTTTAATAGAGGTTGGAAGTGGGATAGGCCCCACAGCATTAGCCCCAAACTTTAAAGCAGTATTGATGATTTGCACAGAGGATTGATCTGCAATCTTATAATCATAAGCTTTGATCTTAATCCTAATTATCGACTTGTACTCTTCTTTTTTAGATGACATACCTTTTTCTTACGGAGAAACTACTTAATAATTTTTGTTACAACCCCTGCACCAACGGTATGACCACCTTCTCTGATAGCAAATCTTTGTTGATCGCTAAGAGCAATAGGAGCTACCAAGGAAACCTTTACAGTAACAGTATCTCCTGGCATAACTAATTCAGATCCTTCAGATAAAGTAATCTCACCAGTTACATCAGTAGTTCTGATATAGAATTGAGGCTTATATCCTGATACAAATGGAGTATGTCTTCCACCTTCTTCTTTTGTCAACACATAGACTTCAGCTTCAAATTCAGTGTGAGGAGTAATAGAACCTACTTTAGCAAGAACTTGACCTCTCTCAACATCTTCTTTTTTGATACCTCTAAGAAGAAGACCAACATTATCTCCAGCCATACCTTCATCAAGAAGCTTCTTGAACATTTCAACTCCAGTTACAACTGTTTTTTGAGTATCTTTTAGACCTACAATTTCTACTTCAGAATTTACCTTGATAATTCCTTTTTCAATTCTTCCAGTAACAACTGTTCCTCTTCCTTCAATTGAGAAAATATCTTCAATAGGCATCAAGAAATCTTGGTCAATTTCTCTTACTGGTTCAGGAATAGCTTCATCTAGAGCATCAATAAGTTCTAAGATTGGCTTAGCATCAGATGAATTAACATCAGTTGTCTCAAGAGCTTTAAGAGCTGAACCCTTTACAATTCTAGCATTATCTCCATCGAAGCTATATTTGCTTAATAACTCTCTAACCTCTACCTCTACCAATTCTACTAACTCAGGATCATCAACTTGATCAACTTTATTTAAGAATACAACAATTTGAGGCACCCCAATTTGATTTGCTAACAAAATATGCTCACGAGTCTGAGGCATAGGACCATCAGCAGCAGACACTACCAAGATAGCTCCATCCATTTGAGCTGCTCCGGTGATCATGTTTTTAATATAGTCAGCATGTCCTGGACAATCAATATGAGCATAATGTCTTGTATCTGACTCATATTCTACATGAGCTACAGCAATGGTAATACCTCTTGCTTTTTCTTCAGGAGCTGCATCAATTTCATTAACAGCTTTTTTAGTAACTACATTTCCTCTTAAGTTAAGTACATTAAGAATAGCTGCGGTCAAAGTTGTCTTCCCGTGATCTACATGCCCAATAGTTCCAACGTTTACATGGGGTTTTGTGCGCTCATATTTCTCTGTTGCCATAGAAGTGTTATTTAATTATTATTGTTTAACCTAATAAAAACTTAGATGAGTCAAACATACTCTTGCCTATTATAAACTATATCTGTAATTTAGTCAAGTGTTTGTTTTAAATTGCAGAATCACTCCGCTAAGAAATCTCAATTTTATATAAATTTATTTTCCTAAGCTTCTCACCTTCATCGTCTAATAGCTTCCTGCTCTGTGTTGAATACTCTATATTTCATAATGTTGGTGCTGAATTTTTGTAGGGGTGGTCGGCGGGTAGGTTGGCAACCAAGCCCCACTTCCATGCGAGGTAGCCTTCTATGAGTTGTCGATTGGTTGTTGTGGCGTTTGAAACCGCAATAACTTCACTCATTCTGATATTAGACGCTCTATTAACATTAAACTGTCGTGCCAGGCTGTATACAATGTTGGTGTTGTCGGGGCTAGCAATTCCATTGGTAGTTTCTTCAAGTGTTCCGTTTCGCCATCCCCCCCATCCCGTAACATTGCTCTGAAAAGCCTTGATATAGCCTACGCCACTGGCGTATCCAACATTCACATTATCATAATTATTGAGAAATGGCCCCTGATAGTAAGGGTAAGATGCACCTTGATTATTTGTTTTTATATAGTGAAGAGCTCCTCGGTCGGCGTTAGTGGGGTGTAATACACCGATGTCTGGTCGGTAAAGGTCGCCACTACCCGCACCAACTCTTTCCATTACCCAGTAAACACCGTGTGTGGTGTTGTTCTGCATCAATGATGTCGTAATGAACAAAGTGTCATCAGAACCGTCAAAAGTCAATCCAGGTTTACCCAAAAAAGAGGTTGCAGAATAAGATGGCTGATTTGCAGAAATCGCCTGAACGGCGTGAGTGTTTTGCCCACTTTTGTCATTCCACTGGCTGACGTTGCTGCCATTGAGCGTGATAGTGCTGGCGTCGTCCGCGTCAAGCCACAAAGCAAGGTCTGCACCTAGTTCGGCGGGCGTCCAAGCAATATTTACTGGATTATTTACTACTATCACCTGTCCCAATTCTGCATTAACTGCATATATAGATATCCTATTATTCCCTGCATTTATTCCTACCTTATATGCTACTCCTTGTGGGTCTATTGGTATTTAATCTAGATAGTCGGGGACTAATACCCCTAAATTTACACAGTTTGTGGTATTCCCATTGATACATATATCTTTTGCTGTTCCTTCTATACCTGCTGGATAGCTTTGATTATCTATTAGATATTGTTCTAATGCTTTATATATTGTATTTATATCTGATCTTCTCTGTGCATTCCTTACTTGTGCTAATTGTCTATTTGGGTTTATTGATACTAATACTATTACTGCTAGTATCCCTATTGCTGCTATTACTAAGAGTATCTCTAATAATGTAAATCCTTTGTTTGTGTTTTTATGAATTTTATTCATATTTGTTTATTGATTTATATTATATCTCCATATTATTCTCCCACCCCCCCGGAGCTTTTGTCAAGTGTTTTTGAAGTGTTTTTATATATATTTTTTATTATATACCTTAGTTTGGGTTTTGGCAACGGTTGCAATTGTGTATAAGTTTGGGTTGTAATTGTGAATTCGTAGGGGCGACCCTGCAGTCGCCTGTCCTCCTCCGTCACCTACGGTGACACCTCCCACAAGGGAGGACAGAGAGTATAAAACAAGTACAATCCACCCCCGTCTTTCAGACTCCCACTCCAAAGGGGGACAAAAATTCTAAACACAAAGCTCAGTCCACACCTGGCACTCCGTGCCACCTCCTCCCTGCCTACCGCAGGCAGACTAAGGAGGACAAAAACTCAAGGGGCAGAATATACTCCACCCCGTCAGGCAAGCCTGCCAGCCCTCAACGAGGGGAATTAAGACAGTACACCCTCCCACTTCGAGTACTTTCTCCAAAGGGAGACAAAATAACCACAGGTCACCCCTATGAGTACAAAAATAATTCTTAATTGTAGCCCTCAGTTACAAAATATATTTACTCGATGATTCCTTTACCTAGAATATCTAGTAGTTTAGTATGGAACCTAGTGTCTTGGATTTTATATGGGTGTAGGAGTAATTGTTTTTGAGAGACACAATATACTTCATCAATTTGAATTCTTTCTAAAAAGTCTAATGAGTGTGAGACTACTATTAATGTCCCTGTATAGTTCAATAACCCTTGTATGATGGCATCTTGGGTTTGTATATCTAGATTATTGGTTGGCTCATCTAGTAATAGCATATCTACTGGGCTTAAACTAATCATAGCAAAAGCTAGTCTAGCTACCTGACCTCCTGATAAATCTCCTGCTAATTGATTAACTTGATAATCGTCCCAAAATAAAAATTCTCTTAATTTTTGCCTAATGGTCATCAATGAGGCTTTTGGGTTATAAACTTTCATATTATCTATAATAGTCAACTTGGGATTGACTATACTATAGGTTTGGTCCATATAGACTATATTGGTTTTATCGCTAATAGTTATTTCTCCCGAGGATAATTGTTTTTGAGCAAGTAATTTTAGAAATTGACTTTTACCTGTACCATTAGCTCCTAGAATAGCAATTCGCTCTCCTTCATTCAAACTTAACCTAATATTATTAATTAGTTGATTCTGCCCGACTTGTATTACTCCACCTCTAATATCTAAAATAATATCTGTACTTGGTCTGGGGATATGATTGACTGTATATTGTACTGTTTTCTTGATTTGTGGTTCTAGTTCATTGAGAAGATCTTTATTATCTTGTATTCTAGAGTCATACATTTGCTTTTTTTGTCCAGCTCTTACTTCGGCTTTGCTTTTTAGATATCCCCTATCCATACGAGACATACTTCTATCTTGTCTGGCTTTTATTCCTACTTGTATATTTTTCTCTTGTCTTTTGGCTTCTAGCTGCAGTGATTTGTCTAATCTTTTTTTATCCTTTAGAGCTACTTCATAACGGCGGAGCCTAGCTTCATTTTCCAATCTTTTTTGTTCTCTATAAAAAGAAACATTACCTCCAAACTCTCTAATATAACCATCCTCTAATTCCCAGACTCTATTGACTACTCTATCAGCAAAAGAGGTATCATGTGAGGCAATAATAACACTGTCTGGATAATTCTCTATTCCCTTTATTAGCCACTCTTTGGCCTGAATATCTAGATGATTAGTTGGTTCATCTAATAATAGTACTTGGGGATGTATATAAAATATAATTCCTAAATGTAATTTGACTAATTCTCCCCCGCTCAAACTAGATATGACTCTGGTCGGGTCAATTTGTAAATTAAAATCATTTTCTATATTTACAATTACTTCCCACCATTCTTCAACCAAACTAGATAAATACTCTGATATAATTAAATTTGAACTTAACATATCTAGATGTAATTGAGGGAAATACCAAACTGTAGCTAATTCCTCGATTTTACCTCTAGTTGGTTTGATTAAATTAGATATAATTTTGAGCAGTGTTGTCTTCCCTGCGCCATTATTCCCCACTAAAGCAATTTTATCTCCTTTGTGAATTGTAATAGAGATGTCTTTGAGGACATGTTTGAGTCCACTTTTAAATCCAATTGAATTGCTAGCGATATATAGTTTTTTCGACATAAATTATATTATTTCTGGCTGATTATATCATATTATTATCAAAAAAGCTATTTTCTAAGATTTAGATTGTTTGGAAAGTTGCTTATTCTGTTTAGGAATAGTTAGTGTAAATGTACTACCTTTATTCAATCCATCTGATTTTACAGTAATATCCCCTCCATGTTGAGATATTATTTGCTTAGCTAAGTATAAACCTAACCCTGAACCATTTGGATTGATTTGAGGTGATTTCTTCCCTCTTTCAAATTTTTTCCATATTTTTTTGGAGTCAGCTGCTGTAATCCCAACTCCATTATCTTTTATTGATATAACAAAAAATTCATTAAGAGTATAATCGATCAAAATATCTATTTTGCCCTTGCCATAGAATACAGCATTGTCAAAGATATTATTGATAGCTTCTTTTATTTTGGTACGATCTATAGTTGTAGTTATATTTTTACCTTTAATCTTCAAACTCACCTTAGTTGATTTACTAGATAACAATTCTTTCTTTTCATAAATAATAGATTGTACTAACTGCTTTAAATCTATATTTTTATCAACAATATTAACTCCAAATTTACCAGTATTAATATCATTAGCTGTCAATACATCATTAATTATGTCATTCAAATTTTGGGCACTAATATAAGTTTTATTTAAATCTTCTAATGCTAATTTATTAAGTTCATATTTGGAATTTTCTTTATTTATAATCATACCTAAATAACCCAAGATAACCGTCAGTGGTGTTCTAAATTGATGAGAAGAATTTTTTAAAAAATTATTTTTTGCATCTAAGGCAACTTCTAACTCTTTCTTTTTCACATCAAGCAATAATTGTTTTTTTAAACCCATATATACTTCCCTTGTTAAAAATATGTAAATACAGCTAAACATAAATATAAATAATATATTTGCTTGTAAATTCTCTAATATACCGATATCTATTATAGAGAACCGCATTATTAATAAAATAAGAGTTATGATTAAGGTCACTAATAGGCTAATTATAGGTAGCTTGATATAGAATAATTTATATCTAAGTATGCCAATTAAGACTGTTGTCACTAATATTAACATAAATACCGGACCATAATATATAAGACTTGTACTTTGATTAAAAAA
>JBEAQD010000035.1:0-22146 GCA_041164045.1 Candidatus Parcubacteria bacterium | reverse complement strand
ATAATTAAATAGATATGGCTGTATTAATATACTTTTGAATGATAATAATTTTTTGATTAATAAATTATTATCAAGATCATTGATTTGATATACAGTTTTTTTGAACTTGTTTCATTCTATTATGTACAAATTATTAAATTAATGATATTATAATTTTTAGTTATGTTATAAATTAGATTAGAAATTATATGATTATTACAATTGATGGCCCTGGCGGAACTGGTAAAAGTACAACTGCTCAATTATTAGCAAAAAGACTAGGATATTATCATCTCAATTCAGGCACATTATATCGTTGGATCACTTTTAATGCTTTACAACAAAATCTGAATCTTAATGATTCGGATGTTTTATTAACATTAGCTAAAAAATTGGATTATAATAATATTGATTATAATGTTTTAATGGAGCAAAATGTATCTGATAATGTAGCTAAGATTGCTAGTATCCCAGCTATTCGTGCTGAAATTGTTGAAATTCAAAGAAATTATGCTAAGGGTAAGGACATAGTGGTGGAAGGAAGAGATATTGGTACAGTGGTTTTTCCTGATGCAGATTATAAGTTTTATTTCACAGCTTCATTAGAAATAAGAGCTAAAAGACGATATTCTCAGATGCAAAAAGATGGGTTAGAAGCTGATTATAATGGTGTTTTGGAATCAATAGCTAGCCGCGATAGGCAGGATATTGAACGCGAACATTCTCCTCTCAGAAAAGCTGAGGATGCGATTGCAATTGATACTGATAATTTGACTGTGGAGCAAGGTATAGATATTATTTTAAAAGAAATTCAAACTTTAGAAATTTAATTAGATAAAAAAAGACTACCACCACACTCGATGGGGTAGTATAAAGCTGGTGAATATGGGACTATTCCAAGTTTGCCCGTGTTCTTCAGCCACAGACTGTAGCGATTTTGGAAATACTCCCATCCCTTATTGGGATTGATGAGCAACCAGCACTCATCCTAATTATGATTATAAAATAATATATAATATTTGTCAATAATTGGCAAATATTATACCCAGTCTATTGCTTTAATCTTATTTTGAACCAAATAACTATTAGTTTGGCTAAAGTGCCTATTACCAAAAAAACCTCTATATGCTGAAAGTGGAGAAGGATGTGGTGATTCTAAAATAAGGTGATTGCTTTTATGAATGAGATTCTTTTTACTTTGAGCTAATTTCCCCCACAATATAAATACAATATTTGATTTTTGCTCAGATATAATATTAATTATTGTGTCTGTAAGTATTTCCCAACCTTTATTTTGATGAGATGTGGGTTGATTTTGTCTGACTGTTAAAGTTGTATTTAATAATAATACTCCTTGCCCTGCCCAACGAGACAAATTTCCATTTTTTTCTGGCTTTATATTCAAATCTGTTTCGACTTCCTTAAATATATTATTTAGTGATGGAGGTAACGGTTCCTTAGATGGTACACCAAATGCTAATCCTGTAGCTTGTTTTGGATTATGGTATGGGTCTTGTCCTATTATTACAACTTTGGTTTTGTTGAGAGGGCATAGATTAAGAGCAAGAAATATATTTTCCCAATTTGGGTAAATTGTATGTTTTTCATACTCTGACTTAATAAATCGATATAAATCTTTTATATATGGTTTCTTGAATTCATACTTTAATGCTTCCTGCCATCCTGGTTCAGCTAATAAATCTTGTAACATCAGTTTTATGGTATTTAATCCCCTTGTATGATCCCGATTTTCATATTCTTAGCTAATTTAGTTATAGATTGGTTAATATTGTAAGCATTATTGCTAGATTTTACATACTCTTCTGGTAAATATACTCCTTTCCATGGACGGTATCTAAATTGTGCAAGACGAGTAGGGCTTGGATTCATTAAACTTATATAAATATTGAGCTGAGGTTGTAGTCGTCTTAGATATTTGATGGATTGTTTTATAGTCATTAGATCTATGCCTATTTGTAGATATACACTAGATACTATTCCAGATTGAAGTTTGTTTTGTATAGATGTATTTTCCATCTCTAATTCCAAACCTGTAAGAAAAGGATTATAGGCAATAGCAATTTGGGGGTATTGATTAGTTTGATATAATTTTACTAATGTGTTTAAAACATCAATAGTGTTATATTTGGGTTTTGGGTTTCCACTTATTATTAAAATCTCTTTTATACTTAGTTTTTGATATGTTTCTAACTTCTTAATGAGTGCCTTAGTAGTATCCTGTAGTGATTTTTCTTGATGATATTTCAAAGAATAATAGGGAATTATTTCTAGATTAGGATTGATATTTTGGATATTTTTTATAATTTCTAGAATTGGAGTGTTGAATTTTTTGTTAGTGATTGATATTGTATTTAATTTGGGAGATGATAATTGAGTGATGAGTTTGTCCGAAAAGTCGGTGGAGTATATGCTTAACTCATAAATTATATTGCTCATATCTGATATTTTTATATTTGATTGTTTAACAATTCTTGTAACTTTGGAATTTGCTCCTGTAGCCAACTAATAAAATTATCTGGACAAGGCATTACAGAAAGACGGCTATTAGTTACTAAAAGAAAGTTGTGGAATAAATTAGTTTTTTTTATAGTAGCTAGGTTTATTCTTTCGTTCGGTTGAAACTTATATATAAATTTTAATTTGGCAGCCCAACTAAATCTATCATCTGCCAAATTATGATAGGGCTCTTCTATAACTTGAGCCAGTCCAACTAGACATTTTTCTTTGACTGAGTGATAGATTAGAACATAATCTCCAACTTTCCAAGTTTTGATTACATTGATGGCTTGATAATTGTGTACACCGTCCCAAAGTGTAATCTTTTCTTTTTCAAAGTCATCAATAGAAAATGTATTGGGTTCAGTTTTGGCTAAGAATATATTAGACATAAGGTTATATTTAAGTATAATTATTATATCATAATATGTTATAATAAATTATATGAAAATAGGATTCAAAAAACTTCATCCAGAAGCTAAACTACCTAGTTATGGTCATCCGACTGATGCGGGTATGGATTTTTTTACCTTAGATGAAGTTGTGTTGCAGCCGGGTGAGCAAAAATTAATTCCAACTGGGTTAGCTATAGATCTACCTAAGGGGTATGTAGCTTTATTTTGGGATAAAAGTAGTCTTTCTAGCCAAAAAGGTTTAAAAAGTCTCGGTGGAGTAATAGATAGTGGATATACTGGCGAAATTAAAATTATCTTAATCAATTTATCTAAGGAAACGCAAATTATTCCTAAAGGAGTAAAATTTATTCAACTTTTGATTCAACCAGTTGAGCATTGTGAAGTTGGATTTGTAGATGAAATTAATGCCGAAGGTAGAGGCTCAGGAGGTTTTGGTAGTACGGGAGAGATTTAATGTTGATTAAAAATAGGTTTACATAATTATTAAATTCATATACAATAGAATGTATATGAAAAGTAAGATTCACGCAAAATCTAAGGGAAAATTATTATCTAACTTATGGGGGTCATTTGGACAGGATATTGGTATTGATCTTGGTACTGCTAACACTCTTGTTTATGTAAAAAATAGAGGTATTGTGATCAATGAACCATCAGTGGTAGCAGTCAATACAAAAAGTGGGCAAGTATTGGCTATTGGTCAAGAGGCTAAAACTATGGTTGGTAGAACTCCAGCTCATATCGTGGCGACCCGTCCTTTGGTAAATGGCGTTGTATCAGATTTTGAGGTAACTGAGCAGATGTTGAAATATTTTGTAAGTAAAGTTACTCAAAGAGGATTCTTTCATCATTGGAAGACTAGGGTTGTTGTTGGTATCCCATCGGGAGTAACAGAGGTAGAAAAAAGAGCAGTCTACGATGCTACTCGTAATGCTGGAGTAAGAGAGGTGTATTTGATTGAGGAGCCTATTGCAGCAGCTATTGGAGCTAGGTTACCAATTCAAGAAGCAACCGGTAGTATCATTGTAGATATTGGCGGTGGAACTACTGAAATTGCAGTTATGTCCCTAGGTGGAGTTGTAATTTCTAAAAGTCTTAGAGTAGCTGGTGATAAACTTAATAATGATATTATTAGATATGTTAGAACACATTATAAATTAGCTATTGGTGAGAGAACAGCTGAGAATATAAAAATAAATATTGGCTCAGCATATGCTCTTAGTGAGTCTATGGAAATGGGGGTGAAGGGGAGAGATATTATATCAGGGCTGCCAAAGGAAGTAAAAGTTAATGATACTGATATTAGAAAGGCTATGGCTAACTCTATTATGCAAATTGCCAGTGCGGTTAAGACTTCTATTGAAGAGACTCCTCCAGAATTAATTGGGGATATTATGGAAAGAGGTATAATTCTTGCAGGAGGAGGTGCCTTATTAAAGGGGTTAGATATTTTGATTACTAATACAACTAGAGTACCTACTATTATTGCATCAGATCCATTGACTGTAGTTGTGAGAGGTACTGGTATGGTACTGGAAGATTTAGATTCTCTCAAAGAATTATTAATTCCGTTAGATATAGGTAAAAGACCTAATATAAATATATGATGAAGCACAACAAATCTATTATTCTATCTAGTATAATATTAATTTTGATAGGCGCTTTAGTTTTATCTGGTTGGATGAATAAAATTTTGACTAAATTACCATTAATAACATTTGGTAATATTCTCAATGCTAATAGCGAGGTTTCCCAAGAGCAATTACAAGCTAGAGTAATATCTCTTGAAGCTGAAGTAGCTAGTCTTTTATACTTAAAGTCAGAAAATGAATTATTAAAAAGTGCGATTGAAACCAAAAATGAAACTGGGATTGTTCCAATTCAAGCTAAAATTATCACCTTTGATAATAATTTTACTCGTAGCTCTGCTTTGGTAGGGGTTGGTTCTAATGAAGGTGTGAGAGTAGGACAACCAGTTATATATTTAGGTCATTTAGTAGGTCTGGTCAAAGAAGTTTCAGAATTTTCTAGTAAAATACAGTTTCTAAATGATGCTGATAGTAAGTTAGCTATATCATTACAAAATGCTAATTCTTCCCAAGGAATTTTGAAATCTCAATTTGGAACTACTTTAGAAGTGGATTCTGTTTCGAAATTAGAACCAGTGAATCAGGGCAATAATATCATTACTTCGGCTACAGAAACAATTCCAGCTGGTCTATTTGTAGGTAAAGTTAAGTCTGTGTCTGATGGTGATTTGTTTCATAAAATTATAGTTGATTATCCTATTAATTTTTATCAATTGACAGAAGTATTTATTTTGAAAACTTAAATATGGCCTTAGCAATTTTGTTATTATTAAGTTTATTCTTACATATTATTATGCCTACAGTATTTGTACCATTGTTTTTTTTAGGTATATTGAGTATTTATATTTTGAGTAAACAATATTTGACGGCTTTCATTTGGATTATAATAATTGTATTAGTATTACAAATGTCTAGTCTAACTTTGTGGTGGCAATTGGGATTATATTATTTAATTTGGAGTGTAGAAGTATACGTGTCTAGTATTTTTTTAGATAGGGGATGGACAGTACAGAGTATTATGGCTACCTTCTTTTTATTCATTTCCAACCTTAGTCTTAATGGAGTTAACATTGATTACATTAATATTATTATATATACATTAATTAATGGTATTGGTATTGCTATCGTACTTTATACGGCTGAGAAATTCAAAGTATATGAAAAAATTATTTGATAATGATATTACTCCCGAAGATTTGTTTTTGGATAGAGATGGAAACTCTGCTCTATATATTAATAGTTTTGATAATTATAAGCAGTTTATATTTTTAGCTATTATAGCTATATTATTTATAGGATTATTCTTATTTAGAGTGTTTCAGCTACAGTTTGGTAACACTAAAGAGCAAGATTTAGTACAGTCTAGAATTATTAGTAAAAACTATATTAAGCCATTGAGAGGTAATATTTATGATAGAAACGGTGTTATCTTAGCTTATAATGAAGTTGTATTTTCTCTACTCTTAAAACCAGAATTATTACCAAAAGATGAAGATCAAAAAAATCAGGTAATACAGGATATAAAAAGTTTTTTTAATCTTGATGAAAAAAGATTTAGAGAGGTATTGAATAGTCAAGAATCAGAAATAATTATAGTAGATAATATGTCTCAAGAACAAGCCATAACTTTTGAGGTCAGTCAGGATAAATATCCTGGTTTTGAATTAATTCGCTCCAGTATTAGAAAATATCCTGATTCTAAATATTTTGCGCATATAATAGGATATAATGGTAAATTATCTGAGTCAGATATTATTAATAATCCAAGATATTTGAGAGATGATATTATTGGGAAAAAGGGTATAGAAAAAGTATATGAGACTCAATTAAAAGGGGAGTATGGTTTGATAAATCCTCGTAATAGTGAAATTCCAATTAAGTCAGTTCAAAACGGAAATTCAATCCAGTTGACCATTGATGCTGAATTACAAAAAGTAATGCAAGATACTATACAAGAAGTGCTTAACGAGAATGGATTGACTAAAGCTGCTGCTATTGTGATGAATCCTCAAAATGGGGAAGTATTATCTATGGTTAGTTTACCTAGTTTTGATAATAATCTTTTCACCAAAGGTATTACACAAAAAGATTATGATAGTCTGCTAGAAGATAAAGATAATCCTCTTTTAAATCGATGTATAGCTGGAGAATATGCTCCAGCCTCAACAGTAAAACCATTAATTGCAAGTGGATTATTACAAGAAGGTATTATTAATGCCAAGACTACAATAAATGATCCTTTAGGTAAATTAGTAGTAAATAATTCTTATGATCCAGATAAGCCATTTATTTATCCAGATTGGAAAATTCATGGTATTTCCGATACTTATAAATCTATTTCAGATTCTGTAAATGTATTTTATTATACTTTTGTAGGTGGAACATCAAATCAAAAAGGACTTGGAATTGAAAAATTAGCCCAATACTATAGATATTATGGCTTTGGTGCATCAACTCAAATTGATTTGACAGGAGAAGCTAAAGGTAATGTGGCAGACCCAGATTGGAAAAAACAAGTCAAAAATGAATTGTGGCTCTTGGGAGATACTTATAATGCTTCAATTGGACAAGGAGGAATGCTAGCTACACCTCTTCAAATTTTAAATAGTGTGAATGCTATTGCAAGCAAAGGCAAATTATATAAGCCATATCTTTATCAAGGTATCAGAAAAGATGATACGGTAGAATTGAATATAAAATCAAATAACATTCTACAAGAAATTCCAGTTTCACAAGAAAATTACGATATAGTCAAAGAAGGTATGAAAAAGACTATTACAGATGGTACAGGTTATCAGTTAAAGGATTTACCATTTAGCACTGCAGGAAAGACAGGAACTGCTCAGACGGGTAGAATAAAGAATAACTCTTGGTTTGTATCCTATGGTCCAGTTGAAAAACCACAATTATCTATTATTGTTTTGGTAGAAGAAGGCGATGAAAGCTTTAAAACTACTATACCTATTACCAAAAAGGTATATGAGTGGTATTATCAGAATAGAGGGTTTAAAGAATAAGTTATGAACATAGCGATAGATATAAGAGCAATAGGTAAAAAAAGAACAGGGGATGAAGTTTATACTTTGGAGCTAATTAAAGGGTTGTCACAATTAGAAATTGGGCATAAATTTTATTTATTCACAGATACCGAAGATTGGTATCAAGTCCCAACTCTAAAGAACTTGCCTAATAATTGGAGGGTTATTCCGCTATTACCAAAGTCAAAACTAATCTGGACGGAATATCTCTTACCAAAAGCTTGTCATCAATATAATATAGACTTATTACATATTCAATATATAGCTCCTTTATTTGGTTTGCCAAAATATACCAAGATGCTAAATACAATTCATGACATATCTTGGAAATTTGTACCTCAGCATATCAAATTTTTAGATAAGTTTTTATTAAATACTCTCATACCACAATCTATTCAAAAATCAGATGCAATAATAACAGTATCCAAGCATTCAAAATATGCAATTCAAAATATATTTGGGACTAATTTTAATAAAATTCATAATATTTATAATGGAGGCCTTATATCCAATATACCAACAGTAATTAGTAACTCCCAAAAAGTAGGAATGGCATTAAAAAAGGAATATATACTATATCTTGGAAGCCTACAACCTCGTAAAAATATACCAATAGCACTACAAGCTTTTGCTAAATATATTGAATCTAACCCTGACAGTAAGCTCAAATTTATAATAGCTGGAGGTAAGGGGTATAATTATGATACTCAAATTGATGAAACAATCTCTAAATACAATTTACAAGATAGAGTAATATTTGTTGGTTTTATTACCGATGAAGAGAAAATATTATTATTAAAACAAGCTAAAGCCTTTATGTATCTTAGTCTTTATGAGGGATTTGGGATACCTATAATCGAAGCTATGAGTCTAAATACTCCAGTGATTAGCTCCAATTCATCCTGTCTACCAGAAGTAGTGGGCGACGCTGGTATTCTGGTTGATCCATATGATGTAGAGGCTATTACTAAGTCTATTACCACATTAGTCCATAATCCACTAATAGCCAAGGAGTATAGAGAAAAAGGTTTAGAAAGAGCTAAGGCATTTACTTGGCAGAATATGGTCAAACAAACCTATAGAGTTTATAAAAAACTACTTTTAGAACAATAGCAGGTAAATAAGTAATATACTTTTTTATGTAAATCTACATGATCTATTCTCAAAAATCAATTTTTATGATATAATTTATTTCATAATAGTTAATAGATATTAATATGGGAATGTTCGATGGATTTAACCAAGCAAAAGAAATGTTTTCTCAATTCTCAGAGATGCAAAAATTACAAAAGAAATTAGCTAAAAAAAGAATTACCAAAGAGCATAAGGGAGTTTCCGTTACTATGGATGGCACTCAGGCTATCAAAGAATTCAAAATCAGTGATGAATTAATGCAGGATAAATCAAAATTAGAGAAAACAATTGTTGAGGCTATTGAATCAGCCAAAAAAGACTTGCAAAAAGAAGTAGCTGCTGAAATGGGAATGGGGATGTAAATTGAGACAATTATAAGATTATGCTGAACTGGCTGAAAAGACTACCTAAGAATGTACTGAATTTAATATGGCTGCCTTTTAAAATGGTATTCAAACTTATATGGTACTGTGTTAAGGGTAAGACTAAAAAAGGAAATATCATAAGACAATCTATTGGTATTATTGTGTTATCTATAATAGCTTTACTTTATATTTATGCAAAACCTGCGAATTTAGCTATAGATTATGTTAATACTAAAATTGACCAATTATCTAAATGGGAGCAATTACCTTTCAAATTAAGAGGTTTTGACCAATGGTTAGATCAAAGAGGAATTCCCAAATTACCAGATAATACTTTCATTCTAGGATTAGATTTGCAAGGAGGAGTAAGAGTGGTCTATGATATTGATCTTAGCTCAGTAACTGATTCGGATAGAAGTCAGGCTTTGGATAGTTTGAAAAAAGTGGTCACTAAGAGAGTAGATAGCTTTGGGGTGAGTGAGCCTAGAATATATTTGGAAGAGGGAGATACAGTTAGATTAGTAGTAGAATTAGCGGGTATTGAAAATTCCAAAGAAGCTGTACAAAGAATAGGTCAAACTCCAACCCTGACTTTTTACCAAGCAAGGCCTGCTGAGGAAACTCAAAAATTATTAGAACAATTCCAAGCTGGAAATTTTGAGAACTTTGATAATCCTTATTTTAGAGAACCTGCTGTATTGACTGGAAAAAATGTCAAAACAGCCGAGGTTATTTTTGACCAGCAAACTAGACAGCCACAAGTTGGAGTTAGCTTTGATGATGAGGGTAAACAAAGATTTGCAGAATTTACAAAGAATAATATTGGAGAAATATTATATATACTCTTAGATGGGGATGTAGTCAGTGCTCCTCGTATCAATCAAGAAATCCCAAATGGACAGGCTACAATTTCTGGAGATTTTACAGCTGAATCAGCTAAAGAATTGGTAGATGATTTGAATGCTGGAGCTTTGCCTGTACCTATTACTATCGCTTCTCAACAAACCGTAGAAGCTAGCCTAGGTCTTGAATCTTTATATCAAAGTATTAGAGCAGGAGTAGCTGGTTTGTTATTGGTAGCTATATTTATGGTGATTTTCTATAGAGCCTTGGGTGTGATTGCTGTATTGGCTTTACTTGTATATTCGATTCTAGTATTAGCTATATTTAATTTATTCGGATTTACTTTGACTATTGCGGGTATTACTGGATTTATAGTTAGTATTGGACTAGCGGTTGATGGGAATATTCTGATTTTTGAAAGGATGAAAGAAGAGTTAAAAAGTGGTAGAGATTTCGAAGCTAGTGCTAAAGAAGGATTCAAGCGAGCTTGGGAATCTATTCGTGACTCTCAAGTTACTACCTTGATTTCAGCTTTGATCTTATTCTATTTAGCATCAGGAGTAGTAAGAGGGTTCGGGTTAACTTTAGTTATCGGTATAGTTGTGAGTTTATTTACGGCTATTACTGTCAGTAGATTATTTATAACTTTATTAGGTTATCAGAATTGGTTACTAAAGACCAAATTTGGTAAATTTATAACATTACAGAAATAATTATGTGGATTATAAAATATACTAAAATATGGTTGATCTTAGGACTAGTCTTAATTATAGCTTCTATTGCTAGTATTGCAGTATTTGGTTTAAAGCTCGGACCAGATTTTGTAGGGGGAAGAACGATTGAATGGGAAATTATAAGTAAGTCAGATTTATCAAGTGATGAGTTAAAACAGGTACTTATAGAGAACGGTCAAACTCCAAGAGTGATTACTAAACAAGATAATACTTTCAAGATAGAACTAGAACCAATTAATGAGGAAGATTATACCAAGTTAAAAGAAGCCATTGCACTCAAATATGACACTGAAGATATTTCTAAAGCTGACATTATCAAGGAAAAGTCAAATGTTCTAATAAGTTCTAGTATTGGAGAAGAACTCAGGAATAGAGTAATAATAGCAATTATAGTAGTATTAGTGACTATTATAATATTTATGACATATGTCTTTAAAGGAATATCATATCCAGTTCCGTCAAGATTTTATGGATTCACAGCTATTGTAGCTTTGATACATGATATAATTATCCCAACTGGTATTTTTGCTTATTTGTCATATAGAGGAATTTTGCAAATTGATGTTCTATTTATAATTGCTTTACTATCTATATTAGGCTCATCTGTCAATGATACTATTGTAGTTTTTGATAGAGTAAGAGAAAATGTCAGGCGTTATGGAGGCGATAAATTCGAGGAAATAGTAGGTAAAAGTATTGATCAGAGTTTAGCTCGCTCAATTAATACCTCTTTGACATTGTTAGTAGTCTTGGGAGGAATATTCTTATATGGTGGAGCTTCAGTACAATATTTTGCGTTAGCTTTATTCTTGGGAGTTTTCTTTGGTACATATTCATCAATCTTTATAGCCTCTCCTCTTTTAATAGTATTTTATAGAGCTTGGTATAAAAAAGATTAATAATCTTAATTATGACTGAACAGAATTTAGAACTGATACATAATACCTTGAAACAAGCTAATTCAATTTTAATACCAATTCCAGAAACTGGTGGGGAACAAATTTTGGGAACTGCTTTAGCACTCTCTGCCTTATTAAGAGCAGAAGGTAAAAATGTTACTATCTTGTCTTCTTATCTAAATTTACAAAATTCATTAAATTTTATAGACCTATCAAGTATAACCTCAGTAATACAAGGTTCAGTAGAATCTATAATAAGCATAGATATTACTCAATATCCAGTAGAATCTATCAAATATGATAAGACAGATACTGAACTTAGAATTTATATTAATTCGCCTTCCGATAAATTCAAATCCGATTTGGTTTCAATTCAACCAGGTAAATATCCTTATGATTTAGTGATGACTCTTGATACCAAAAACTGGACTCAATTAGGTAGTCATTTCCTAAATTATCCACATATATTCTTAGAGACTCCATCTTTGGCAATCTCAGCTATGGATATACCTCACCCATATTCCGAAAGCACTATAGTTGAAAATCAATATATTTCTAGTGCAGAAATTATTTTTGAATATCTCAAAACATATTCAAGACATAGCCTAAATGATAAAAATATAATAAACAGCTTATTATTATCATTAATTTTATCTAATAATAAAAATTTGAATTTAGAAAAAACCATCATCAAATTAAGAGAATTACCAAATGATTATGAATTAATAATTCAAGCTCTAGAGTCTATAGTCTCAGATAATCAAATATTATTAATTGGTAGAATATTAGCTCATCTTGAATTTATAGAATTTGGGAAAGATGGAAAGTCCACTAGATATGCCTATTCCAAATTATTCACTCATGATTTTACAAAGACTCATACAACTGAGCAAGATATTATAGTTATTAATAGAGAATTATTCAGATATTTGCCAAAGGATATTGTTGGACTACATATATTAGTGGATAATACTAAAAGCAGTAAACAAGGTTATATCAATATGCCTAACTTTGATATGAGTAATTTACAATCACATCTAGAAGGGGAGTATCAGGAAGGAATATTAGTCTATAATTACCCCTCAGACAAGGATATACATACAACAGGTAAAGAATTAAACCAAAAAATTATAGATATATTGAGTTAATTATCTATATCTAAATTAATAAGTATTAATTTAAAATTAAAAGCAAATTTATCCCCAATATTTTAAAATTATAATTTTAAAATATTTATTTTCTATTTTTTTGACAATATGATATACTTAATTTATATAAAATATATCAATTTATGTTTAATGAAATTGGACAATATATATCAATAGACAATCCATTTTTCTTATTTCAAGCTATTGCTTGGGCTTGGTGGATTTGGTTGCCTATTATATTATGGACAATACTCAAAACTTTATACTATGACTATATAAGAGGGAATTGGATTGCTAAAAATTTGGAATTTGTACTATTGGAAATAGTATTAGAAAAAAATGAAGAGAAAACTCCAAAATCAATGGAACAATTTCTGACTACTTTACATGGAGGACAATCATCTTATTCTTGGTGGGAGACCAATGTAGAGGGGGCATTGCCTGATATGTTTTCCTTGGAAATAGTGTCTATTGGTGGTAGTTTACACTTTTTGATTCGTACTCATACTAAGTATAGAAAAATGGTAGAGAGTGGTATTTATGCTGCTTTTCCAGAGGTTGAAATTATAGAAGTATCAGATTATACTCAAGGTTATAAAAATGATAAATTAGAGGTTGAATATGACTTATTTGGAATGGATCTAGGTATGGCTAAGAACGATGCCTATCCAATTAGGACTTATCAGCAATTTTTGGATCCTAATGTTGATGCTCAAATTAATGACCCTTTGGCTCAGGTTTTAGAAGTAATGGCTAATATTGAACCCAATGAGCAAGTTTGGATTCAATTACCAATTTCTCCACTTGATGATGCACTAACTAAAGTAAGTAAAAAAGAATTAGATAAAATTTTAGATAGAGATTTTGAAGACAAAAGAACATTTATAGACAAATATATAGCTCCTATTATAGAGTTTATATCCTTTGGTTTGGTCCCAGCACCCAAAGCGCCGTCTCCAAAAGAACAAAAATTTGGAATAGATCAAAACTTAACTCCAGGTAAGAAGAATATGATTGAGATAATTGAATATAGTATGAGTAAACCTGGATTTATAACTGCATTTAGAATTGTTTATATAGCTCCCAAGGCTACCTTTGATCCATCTCCTGTTAAGTCTGTATTAGCATCTTTACAACAATTCAATGATGCCAATCTTAATTCATTTAAACCTGATGAAAATAGTATTCCATCGGTTACTGATTTCTTTAATAGGCCTCAGAGGGGGCTAGAGCGACTTAGAAAAATTTTATTATTAGATAATTATGTAAAGCGTAAAATTGCTAGTACAAAATTTATCTTTAATACTGAAGAATTGACGACGATTTTTCACTTTCCAGGTGGATCAGTTACAACTTCTACTTTGAAGAGAGTACAAGCCAAAAAAGCTACTCCACCGATTGGTTTGCCTATTATTGATAACGAATAAAAAGGATTTATGAATTCTAATAATAATCAGGATATAACTATTTTAGCCAAAACCAATTTTCATGGTCAGGGTAGGCTTTTTGGAATCAAAAGAGACGATAGAAGGCGACATATGCATATTATAGGTAAAACTGGAATGGGTAAAACCTCTCTTTTACTGAATATGGCTGTCTCTGATATTAGAAATGGCTCTGGTTTAGCTTTCGTAGATCCTCATGGTGATGTGGCTGATGCCCTATTGGATTATATCCCAGAGCATAGAATAAAGGATGTAGTTTATTTTAACCCCCAAGATTTGGATTATCCAATAGCTTTCAATGTGCTTGGTGATGTGTCAGAAAATCAGAGGCATATTGTAGCTGATGGGCTTGTTGGAGTATTCAAAAAAATCTGGGCTGATTCTTGGGGACCTAGATTAGAGTATATTCTGAGGAATACAATTCTAACTTTATTAGAGAATGAGAATAGTACATTATTAGATATAATGCGAATTTTGGTAGATAAGAATTTTAGGGCTAATATTGTATATAAAATGCAGGACCCAGTGCTTAAACAATTTTGGTTGAATGAATTTGAAGGATATACTGATAAATTATTAGTAGAGGCTATCTCTCCAATCCAGAATAAAGTCGGTCAATTTACTTCCTCCCCGCTGATTCGTAATATTATTGGACAGGCTAAATCCTCTATTAACTTGAGAGATATAATGGACCAGAAAAAAATTCTAATTATGAATCTCTCCAAAGGTGCAGTAGGGGAAGGAGGAGCTCAATTACTAGGAGCTATGATGATTACCAAAATGCAATTAGCTGCTATGAGTAGGGTGGATATCCTAGAGAGTGAACGACAAGACTTTTATGCTTATATTGATGAGTTTCAGAATTTTTCAACAGATTCTTTTGCTGAAATTTTATCCGAAGCCCGTAAATATAGATTGAGCTTAATTTTGGCTCACCAATATGTAGAGCAATTATCTGAAGTGGTTAGAGGAGCTGTATTTGGTAATGTTGGAACTACTGTGGTATTTAGAATTGGAGCTGCAGATGCTGAATTTATGGAGAGAGAATTTACTCCTGTACTTACAATTGAGGATTTAGTGAATTTGCCAAAATGGAAAATTTACCTCAAACTTATGATAGACGGAGTAACCAGTCAGCCATTTAGTGCTGATACTTTGCCTGATCCTGAACCAGAACTTATTTCTAATAGATATAAAATCATAGAATTCTCCCGTAAAACTTATGGAAGAGCTAAGTCTTCACTTCAAAAATCAATTCCTGAAGATGAGGTGAATAAAAATACTAAAAATAAATTTAAAACCAATAATATAGAAAATATTAATCAAAATATCAATCAATCTAAATCTAATAATAAATTATCTCAGAATAAAAAATATTATAATAATAAAATTGATAACACAGTTACTACAGATAATAAAGAAATAAAAAGTACTCAAGTTGAAGAGATTTCTCCAGCCAATGCACAAAATCAAGATATAGCAGATAAATCTGAGGTTCAAGAATATTCTAATCCCATTATGGCAAAAAAACTGAAGGAAGTATTTAGCAGGTCTACTTCACCTTATGGAGATTCAGAATATTTGATTAAAGAAAAATTACTCAAAGGTTTGAATCAATCTTCTACAGAAACTAGTCTTAGTATATCCTCATTGGTAGACGAACTTTTGATTGAGGTAAAATCAAATTTAATGGTAGAAAAAGAAATTAAAAAAAATGATATGTCTAGAGGTAAATCCATTAATTTTGATAAATAATATATGTCATCTAATCAAGTATTAAATATAGTTTTAAATAAAAATACTTGGAATATTGTATTTTTAATTCTGTTTTTTCCCACCTATCTCTATATGTTGCAAACTAGATTCCAGCTATTTAGTGTATTTAGTTTAGCTGGTTTTTTAATTCTATTCGCTTATCTATTTTGGTTATATAAATATAAAATTAGATTCTATCAGATACCATTGCACTTTATTATAGCTTCTATTTTATTTATGAAGGTTATCAAGGGTGATACAATTCCTTTATTTGTTATTGTTGGAGTTTTGGGGATGACTCTGTTTTTTGTACAAGATATTATTTCCAATGAAGAATATAAAAGCTCTGAAATTATGAGACAGATAGTGTTGTCTGGGATTGTATTTATGTCTTTTGCAACTTATGCATATTTATTTGGAGCTATATTTATTACTAATATTCATCCTATTATTTTGAGTGTTTTGGCATTCTTATCAGCTTTTAATATAATCACATATATTTTGTGGATATATAATACTGACGCTAAATATTATATTGTAATTGCATCTATAGGTGCTATGGGTATAACCCAAATATTTATTGGACTAAGGATTTTACCATTTACTCATTTGACACAATCTATATTGTTAACAACATATCTTTTGTTTTCAGTTTCAATCTTTAGAGACATTTATCAGCGCAAATTAAATTCTAAACAAATACTATCTAGAGTATCACTTGTATTTATCTTGTCATTAAGTCTTATATTTACTTCTTTGCCTTAATATGGTATAATATATGATATAACTTATTAAATATATGGATTCACAAAAATTAGAATATTATCGCCAAAAATTATTAGCAAAGAAAGATAGGATTTTATTTGAGCTTAATGCAGTTGCTGTTAAGGACAATCTAACCTCGGGTTATGAAGCTAAATATGAAAATATTAGCGATGATGAAGAAGATAACATACAAGAACAGGCTAATTATGAACGAGATATTTTAGTAGAAGGTACTCTAGAAGAAACTTTAGAGGCTATTGATAGAGCTTTGGAGAGAATTGAGGCTGGGACTTATGGTAGAGATGTTTACACTGGAGAGTTGATTGATGAGAGAAGATTAGAAATATTGCCTGAAGCAGAAGAAACTGTTTTATAAAGATTTTAATTCTATAGAATTGATTATCTATGACTAGCAAAAAAAAATCTAAGGATTTAAAAAAAGTGGTTTATAAAAAACCATCACTTTGGAGTAAAAAGTGGGTAAAAATTACATATAGGGGATTACTTGGGCTTTTAGTTTTATTTTTAATTTCCTTTATAGGGTTATATGCTTATGTAGCCCGAGATTTACCTAGTGTTGTTAATTTGGATGATAGAAAAATTATTCAATCTACTCAAATATATGATAGAACTGGACAGGAGTTATTGTATGAGATTTCTGGCAATGAGAATCGTACTATTATTCCAGAAGACCAAATTCCAGATATTTTAAAGCAAGCTTTTATATCCATAGAGGATCAGGAGTTTTATAATCATTGGGGTGTTAGACCAACTGCTATTGTAAGAGCAGCATTTCAAAATGTTACTGGTAAGGGAGTTGGTGGAGGAGGTTCTACGATTACTCAACAATTTGTCAAAAATGCTTTATTGACTAGCGATAGGTCTATAATGCGAAAAATTCGAGAAGCTATATTGGCTATTCAAATTGAACAAAAATATTCCAAAGATGAAATTATAGCTTTTTACTTGAATGAAATCCCATTTGGAGGAAATATTTATGGGGTTGAATCAGCTTCCCAAAACTTCTTTGGTAAAAAACCTATGGATCTAGAGCCTTATCAAGCTGCAATGTTGGCTGCTATTATACAAAGACCTACTTTTTATTCACCATATGGTTCTAATTTTGAAAAATTAGAAGCACGACAGCAATTTGTGTTGCTAAAGATGAGAGAACAGGGTTATATTGATGAGGAAACTTATAATCAGCAAAAAGAACAGAAATTAACTATCAAACCATTTGCACAGAATATTAAAGCTCCTCATTTTGTATTCTATGTAAGAGAAAAATTAGCTGAAAAATTTGGAGAGGAAGTATTAGAGCAAGGAGGGTTGAAAGTTCAGACCACATTAGATTGGAATTTACAGCAAATAGCTGAGAAGGTGGTAAAGGAGGAAATTGAAAAAACTAGATCCAGATATGATACTAGAAACGGAGCATTAAGTGCTATTGATCCTACTAATGGAGATATATTAGCTTTAGTTGGGTCTAAAGATTACTTTAATACTGATGAGGATGGTAATGTTAATGTATTAACTACTCAACAATCACCAGGATCATCTATAAAACCTCTAGTTTATGCACAAGCTTTTTCTAAAGGTTATAATCCTGACTCATATCTCTTTGATTTACCAACAAATTTTGAGACAACTCCAGGTCTTCCAGCCTATGAGCCAAATAACTTCAATATGCAGTTTAATGGTCCTGTGAGTGTAAGAAGAGCGTTGGCAACATCTTTGAATGTTCCAGCTGTAAAAGCTTTATATTTGGCTGGTATTAAAGATACTTTAGAATTAGGTGGCAAATTAGGTATTACTGATTATACAAGAGATAGAAAATCTGGTTTAGCTATGGCTTTAGGTGGAGCTGAGTTGAAACTATTAGAACATTTTGGTTCATACTCGGCTTTTGCCAATGATGGTAAATTTAATAAAATTACTCCATTAATGAAAGTAACTAGTACATCAGGAGAGGTATTGTATTCTTGGGAGAGAGATGAAAAGCAGGTTTTGGATGCTAATGTTGCAAGACAAATTACTGATATTCTAGCTGATAATAATGCAAGGTCACCAGTATTTGGATTTACAAATAATCTTAATATACCTGGAGTAGATTCTGCTGCTAAGACTGGTACTAGTCAGGAATTTAGAGATGCTCTTACGGTAGGTTATACCACTAACTTAGTAGCAGGAGTTTGGGTTGGACGTAATGATAATAAGCCTATGAGAAATGGAGCTGATGGATCAGTTGTAGCCTCACCAATTTGGAATAGATTTATGAAAGAGGCTATTGCTAGCGGTAGAAAGCCAGGTCAATTTACAAAACCTGAAATAAAAAGAGGTAATAAGCCTATGGTTAATACAGGTGGCTTTGAGTACAATCAAAAACTTAAGATCAATAGGGCTACTGGTAAAATTGCTACTGATGCTACACCACCAGAATTAATCGAAGAAAGAGAGGTAAAAACCGTACACAGTGAATTATACTATGTTAAACTAGATGATATTTTGGGTGAGTGGCCTAAGAAACCACAGGAAGATCCTCAATTTGATAATTGGGAAAAACCAGTCTTAGCTTGGGCTAGGTCAAAAGGCTATATTACTAATATTCCTGATGATAGAGATAATGTATATACAGAAGATAATAAACCTAATATTATTATAAACAGTCCTACAAAAGGAAGCACAATTAATGGTAATAGTATTCCTTTAGATATTAAAGTTACCGCTCCTCAAGGTTTGAAACAGGTAGATATATATATAGATGATGTTGCTGTACTTTCTACTGAATCTGGTGATATTAATCAAACCATTATCTCTCCTTCGGGTGGAGATAAAAAACTCACAGTCAGAGCCTTTGATATTTATTTAAATAAATCTGAGACTACAATTAATCTTAATATCAAATTAGATTCAGTTAGCCCATTGGTCGAAAGCTTTAATGTGTCAGGAGATGCTGTTACAGGCTTCATACTATCAGCTAATGTGACAGATGTTCAGGGAGTGGCTCAAGTAGAATTTTATGATGATATTCAGGGGCAGTTAATTATTCTCAAAAAACCAACAACAGCCCCTAAGACATTTACATATAATTATAAACCACCAGCTGGAATTAGTAACTTTAGTTTTTATCTCAAAGCCACAGATACATCGGGTAATGTTACAACTAGTAATAAAATTATTAAATAATGATTGATACTCATTGTCATCTACATTCCAAAGAATTTGATAATAACCGAGGAGAAATTTTATCTCAATTAAAACAAAATAATATTCAAGCAATATTAGTAGGAACTAGTATAGAAGACAGTATAGAAGCCATAAAACTTGCTAAAGATTATGATTTTCTATATCCTTCATTAGGAGTACATCCCCATGAATATGAAGTGATTGATATTAATACTGTCAAGCAAGAGATGGATAATATATTGTCTAGTGAATATTTGTCTGCAATTGGAGAATGTGGATTTGATTTTTATTATCATCAGTCTCTAGAAGCTAAAGAACAACAAGAAAATTTATTTAGACTACATTTAGACTTAGCATTAAAATATAATAAACCAATTATTATACACACTAGAGATTCCTTTGAGGATACTTATCGTGTTTTGTCAGAATATAAAGATTTAGTTATAATTTTACATTGTTTTACTGGAGATGTGTTTTGGGTAAATAAATTTACTGAGCTAGCCCATACCATATATTTTTCATTTTCTGGGATTATTACATTTAAAAATTCAACAGATATTCAAGAAGCTGTCAAAATTGTTCCAGAGAACAGGTTATTAGTAGAGACAGATTCTCCTTATCTCGCTCCAGCCCCACATAGAGGGAAGCAGAATACTCCTTTATTTTTAGAATATAATATTATGCAAATTGCTAATTTGAGGCAAGTAGAATACCAGGAATTAATTAATATTTTGGATAATAATGCTAAAGAAGCATTTAAAATTTAGATTGGTGAATTAACATCATTAGCACTCTTGACAATAGACTGCTAATTGTTATATAATGAATATGTAAAAATTAATATATTGAAGTATGAGTAAAATTATTGGTATTGACCTTGGAACTACTAATTCAGCAGTAGCTGTGATTGAAGGAGGTTCTCATAAAATTTTAGAAAATTCTGAAGGAAGTCGCACAACTCCCTCTATAGTTGCAGTATCCAAAAGCGGTGAGCGATTGGTTGGAATTGTAGCTAAAAGACAAGGTGTTGTAAATCCTAAGAATACAATTTTCTCAGCCAAAAGATTGATTGGTAGAAACTTTTCTGATCCTGAAGTTCAGAAAGACAAAGCTCTATTACCTTATGAAATTAGAGGAGCTTCTAACGGTGGAGTTGAGATTAAACTTGGAGAAGAGTGGAAGCAACCTGCTGAAATCGCAGCTATTGTCTTACAAAAACTCAAGGCTGATGCTGAGGCAAAATTAGGAGCTCCAGTGACTGAAGCTGTGATTACTGTACCAGCTTATTTTGATGATGCTCAGAGAAAAGCTACTAAAGACGCTGGTAAAATCGCCGGTCTTGATGTAAAAAGAATTATCAATGAGCCAACTGCCGCTGCTTTAGCTTATGGTTTTGATAAGAAAAAAGATCAGCAAATTGTAGTTTATGACTTTGGAGGTGGAACATTTGATGTATCTGTACTGGAAGTATCAGAAGACACTATTGAGGTAAGATCTACCAATGGAGATACTCACTTAGGAGGAGATGACCTTGACCAAAGAATAATGGATTTCTTATTAAGTGAATTCAAAAAAGACCAAGGAATTGACCTATCAGGAGATAGTCTAGCTATTCAAAGACTAAAAGAAGCTGCTGAGAAAGCTAAAATTGAGTTGTCTAGCTCTCTTCAAACTGAAATCAGTATTCCATTTATTGCTAATGATGAGACTGGACCAAAACATCTTAATATTCAATTAACTAGAGCTAAATTGGAAGAATTAGTCAAGGATTTAATTGAGCGAACTAAAGCTCCTTGTGAGAAAGCTTTAGCTGATGCAGGGTTCAAAAAAGAAGATATAGAAGAAGTAATTCTTGTTGGAGGGCAAACTAGAATGCCAGCTATTCAAGAATTTGTGAAAGAATTATTTGGAAAAGAAGCCAATAAAGGTATTAACCCAGATGAAGTTGTAGCTATTGGAGCTGGAATTCAAGGAGGAATTCTTCAGGGAGATGTCAAAGATGTCTTATTATTAGATGTAACTCCATTGTCTCTTGGAATTGAGACAATGGGAGGTGTCGCTACTAAAATTATTGAGCGAAATACTACAGTTCCAGTTTCAAAATCTCAAATATTCTCAACAGCTAGCGATAATCAGCCATCCGTAGATATCAATATTGTTCAGGGAGAGAGAGAATTTGCTAAAGATAACAAATCATTAGGAAGATTTATCTTAGATGGAATTCCACCAGCACCAAGAGGAATTCCTCAAATTGAAGTTACCTTTGATATTGATGCTAATGGAATCTTGAAAGTTACAGCTAAGGACAAAGCTACTAACAAAGAGCAGTCTAT
>JBEAQD010000034.1:0-12949 GCA_041164045.1 Candidatus Parcubacteria bacterium | reverse complement strand
TAAATCAACTAAACTTTGATACTTCAAACCCAAAACATAACTTAATTTTCTAATAATAGGTAAGGCTTGATTAAAAGATGTAAAAAATCTATAATTTCCTTTCTCCAAAGCTATAATATAGTCTACTTCTGTAGATATCTTATGAGATAATCTATCTATATCTAAATTATATTTAGACCTATATTTTTTTAATATATATCCTAAAGTTATTTTCTGTTTACTCATTATCTACAGTGTGCTTATCAATCAATACATCTCTAGGCTTAGAACCCTCTGCAGGCCCAACAATACCAAACTCCTCCAATTCATCCAATAGTCTAGCTGCTCTAGCGTATCCTATTTTTAATCTTCTTTGTAATAGAGATGCAGAACCTTTCCCAGTTTGTAAAACTAAATCTTTAGCCTCCTCAAATAAGGTATCTGTGCCCTCACCACCATAGTCTACTCCTCCGTCATAATAAATTTGTTTTGGAGATTCAGACTCAGTAATAGAGTTATTATATTCATTTTCTCCTTGACTTTTGAGCCATTTGACCACTGATTTTACTTCATTCTCAGGCACAAAAGGTCCCTGTATTCTTTGTGGTTTACCCAAGTCACCACCCAAAAATAACATATCTCCCATTCCTAATAATTTTTCAGCTCCCATCATATCGAGTACGGTTCTAGAGTCAATTTGAGATGCTACCTGAAAGCTAACTCTAGATGGCAGATTGGCTTTAATCAGCCCTGTAATAACATCGGTTGATGGTCTCTGTGTTGCTAAAATTAAATGTATACCTACAGCTCTTGCCATTTGAGCTATTCTCACAATTGAACTTTCAACTTCTTTTTTATGGCTACTCATAAGGTCGGCTAACTCATCAATTACAACAACAATAAAAGGCATTAACTCATATTCTTGACCATCTTCTGACTTTAGAGTTCCAGCTACAATTTTTTCATTATATGTAAATATATTCCTAGCTCCTACTCTTGCTAAAGTTTCATATCGTTTTTCCATTTCTCCAACACACCAATTTAAAGCATTCATAGCTTTATCAGGACTTACAATAGCTGGAGTAAGGAGATGAGGGATACCATTATAGGTTGATAGCTCCACTCTTTTAGGGTCAATAAATATAAACTTCAACTTAGAAGGTGGATTTTTGTATAACATACTTAGTATCATTGCATTTAGCCCCATAGACTTTCCAGCACCAGTAGCTCCTGCAATTAATAAATGTGGCATTTTTTCTAGAGGGAATACAACTACTTTATTCATCACATCACGCCCCAATGCAAGTGGCAAATGAAAATCATTATCATTAAATTCTCTTGATTCCATAATCTCTCTCATTCTCACAGTAGCCCGTTTTGCATTGGGAGTCTCCACACCAACATAAGACATACCTGGAATTGGAGCTTCAATACGAATAGATTGAGCAGCCATAGCTAAAGCCAAATCATTCTGTAGAGAAGTAATACGGGACAACTTTATACCATTAGAAGGCCTGAGCATAAATCTAGTCACAGATGGACCAACATCTATTTTACCCATTTCAACCTCAATTCCGAAGGTGGATAATGTATTCTTAATAATTTCAGAGCTTTTTTTGGTATCTCCACTTTTAGGACCATCATCTGATTTTCCTTTTTCTAATAAATCTACTGTCGGCAAACTAAACTGATTTTCTTTCATCCATTCAGGAGTTTTATTAATGATAGATTTTGTACTTTCTGGATTAGATTTTTCTGGTAATTCTTCTAATTCAGATTTTTGATTAAACATCCTACTAGGCTGAACATTAGAGACTACCTTTTCTTCCTCATTAGGATTATCTATTGATTCATTCTTAGAAAACAAACTACTACCCCATTCAATAATGCCATCAATGTGTATAGCTCTGTTAAGAACAATAATAGCTGTTATACTTATCCCTGTCATCATTGCTATGAAACCACCAACTTCACCGAATATATATCTTATCCAAAAATTTGTGTAATATCCTATATATCCTCCACCTATACCATTTTTAGCATTATTTAAAGCTTCTTCTGAATTGTCAAACTGCAAGAATTGTAACAAACCTAAAAACAAAATAAATGAAATAAAAAGAGATACTAGTTTAATATAATATAAACCTGTAACAGTCTTTGATTTGATTAATAATTTAACACCTATATACAATAATACGAATGGTAGTATGAATTTCCCTATCCCGAATAAAAACCCAAATCCTTTATTAATACTATTACCAAAAATTCCAGCTGAAGAAAAAAAAGCTAAAAAACTTAATATAGCAAAGGCTACGAAGACAACACCAAATATAGTCCTTTTAGCTTCAGTTTTTATTTTGGGTTTAGAATTAGTCTGAGTTTTAGGCATAGCTTAATTTGTGAATTTATTCTTTAAATCTAAGATTTCCTTATCTGTAACATTAGTATGCACTAATAAATCTCCAGGATTATTAATTGGAATTAGGTGTATATGCACATGATTTACCTCTAAACCTTCTACTTTGATTGCAATTTTTTTAGCATTAGTAATCTTTTGTAAACGAATAGAGATATTTTTTACATACTCCCAAAGTTTATTATATGTACCATTATCTAAATCAAAAATATAATCTATCTCCAGATATGGAATAACTAACAAATGACCTAACTGAATAGGATTATTAGTATGAATTACAAAGAATTCACCGTTATCATCAAATATAAATCCTGGTATTTCTCCTTCTCTTATTTTTGTAAATACAGTAGACATATCAAAAAATATCTAATATTTTATATATTATACCATAATTTATATAAATTTCTTACAATAAATTAAGTACAGTACTAACATGCTTCATTAACATAGAAGTATAACTCCATTCATTATCATACCAAGCCATCACTTTAATTAAATCTCCATCCACTACTTGAGTCATATCAAGAGCTACCAAACTACCATAAGAAGTTTTTAATATATCTGTAGATACTATTGGATCTGTAGTTACTCCAAGTATCCCCTTCCATTTCTCTGATTCAGAAGCATTAGTTAAAATTTGGTTAATTTCATCAACTGTTGTATCTCTGGAAACTAACATTGTCAAATCTATCAATGAACCTGCTATAACAGGAACTCTAATAGCTACCCCATCAAATTTATTAGTTAAGTCTGGAATAACTTTACTAACAGCTTTTGCAGCTCCAGTAGTTGATGGGATAATGTTTTGAGCCCCAGCTCTACCTCTTCTCAAATCACTAGGATCAGCCATACCATCCACCAATGACTGAGTAGCAGTGTAAGCGTGGACTGTTGATAACAAAGCTTTCTCAATACCTAGTGCCTCATGAATTACTGCGGCTACTGGATTTGTAGCATTAGTAGTACAAGAAGCATTTGAGCTAATAGCTACATCTTTAAGCAATTCTTCATTCAAAGCAGGAGTTATCATTGGAGTCTCATCTTTTGTAGGAGCTGATATAACAACCCTTTTTGCTCCAGCTTTAATATGAGCTTGAGATTTTTCTGTACTAGTAAAGAAGCCAGTTGACTCAATCACAACATCTATACCTAAGGAGCCCCAAGGCAAATTAGAAGGCTCTCTCTCAGAACAGACTAATATTTCCTGCTCATCAATTTTGATATATGACTTACCTTCTCTTTCCATTACTGACACCTGCTGTGGAATCGTACCGTATACAGAGTCATACTTCACTAGATAAGCTAAATTTTGTACATCACCTAAATCATTAACTGCTACAATCTCCAATTGATCATTATATGGTGGCAAAAGAGAGATTTTCAATACTGTTCTTCCAATTCTACCAAAACCATTAATAGCTATTCTTTTTTTCATAATATATATTTTACTAATAATATTTATCTTATAATATCACCTCTAGACAGACTATTCAATACTGTCAAAGGAGGATATATGACTCTACCCCAAGAAAGTCCAAGCCCGAGAAAGGCACTAGGTGAGGCAAATGGTCTTTTTGTATTATTTTCTACCCAATATACAGCTCCTTCATCTCTTATAATTGACCCCTCTTGTGGATAAACTTCAGTAGTAGTAGGAAAAGAATCTAACAAGTCACGTCTTATTTTCATCAAATCGTTCCAGCTATATCTGGTCAAATAAGTATATGGTGTAGAAAAAGGTCTTTTTTTAGCATTTTCAATAAGATATGCCCCCGTACCTTCGGCAAAAACAACACTCCCATTTGGAATTTGATTTATATCTGACAGAATAGAACCAGTAGGATGTAAATTAAGTACTGCATTAGAAGGAGTAGCTATATTCCCCCATTTGTATCCTAATCCCAAAAATACTTGAGGAGATGCAATTGGTCTTTTCATACCCTGCTCTATCACATATACTTTATCTCTATCCGCAATTAAAAATCCTTCTCTTAAAGGCATGGCTTCACCAGTAGGAATAGAGTTGAAACTAGAGTCACTTATAACAACAATATCTTGCCATTTATAATAATATGAAAGGAAAATTATTGGATCAATAATTGGTCTTTTTACCCCCTGTTTTACCACATATACTCCAGAATTAGATGTTCTTATAAGGGAACCATTTGGATAACTCCTTCTAATCATTGCATTATCCATAGAAATTAGTTTACCAGATTTACTAGTGCTATTAATAAGATTATGGGCTTCATCAGTATTAAGACTGCCATAATAATCTCTCCAGACTGACAACACACCTGCAACTACAGCTGATGCCATAGATGTACCTGATCTATATTCTAAATTATTATTGTTATTATATCCTAAAATTTTATCTCCTGGCGCCACCACATCTATTCCTAAACCATAATTAGAATAATAAGGTCTATTATTTTTATTATCTATTGCACCAACCCCAATTACCCAATTTTTATTCCCGTCATTATTAAGAGGTGAGACACTCGGTGAGGTAATATTATTACCAGAATTACCGGCAGCTGCTACTACAATAATACCTCTTTGATAAGCTGATTCAATAATATTATTTAAGACTGGATCAAATGAAGTTGAAGCAAGACTAAGATTAATAATATTAGCATTTTGGTCTATAGCATATTGAATACCTTTAATCAAATCAGACAAAAATCCCTTACCTTCAGAGTCCAAAACTTTAATTGGAATAATATTTACATTGTCATTAACTCCAGCAATACCTGAGTTATTATTGATTTTAGAAGCAATAATACTGGATACAAATGTACCATGACCATTATCATCAATTGAATTACTGGAATTATTTATAAAGTTATATCCAGATACAACTTGACCTGAAAGCTCTGGGATAATACTAACTCCAGTATCAATTACCGCCACTTTAGTATTACCTTTTGACGTATTAGATATTTTGGGATAAGCATTGTTAAAATCAATGTCTATTCCAGATATTCCAGACTGACCCAAAATAGACTGACCTGTGTTTCTCAATGACCATTGACTAGCATAATCAGTATCATTGGCAGCTAGATATATCCTTTGGTCTGGAGTAGACTTAACTACACAGCTTTGTTTTATATCATTTTTATCAACTAAATAAAAGTTATCAGCTAATTGCTCCTCGTAACTAGATATATCACATTTTGTATAAACAATAGCATTATCTGAGGTCTGAGCATAAGAAAGTACAGGATAGATAAATGCGGCTAAAACTAATATAGATAGGTGATTTTTAATTTTTTTCATTGTTATTGGCATATTTATTCTTTATATTAATAATTTTATTCTCCATTATACTTAGCTTAGATTTACATATTTGAGCCAGCTCCATACCCTGCTCAAATAATTTAACTCCTTTTTCTAACTCAAGAGCATCATTATTCTCTAATTCTTGAGTCAATTGTTCTAATTGACTAAAAGCCTGTTTGAAAGATTTATCTGTTTTTTTCATATATTTCTAATCTATATTTAAACCCACTCAGCTGACTGTCTAGTCAATAACTCCGTTCTGTATCTTTTATTGGCCAATAATACTGCTGATACTTTCTCCATTCTCGAGGATTGCGAACCCTTTACTAATATAATATCATCTGAGGTAATAAAGTCAACTATTTGCGAGGCTGCTTCCTCAGAATTAGCAAACCAGTGATATAAACCTTTAGGATTATATTTATGAAAAGATAATAATATATCTTTGGTATCCTCACCCACACCAATGCAAACATCCACTGTCTCTGCTGCAAGAGCACCTATATCTTGATGAATAGATTTTGATTCACTACCTAATTCCTTCATTTCACCCAAAATAGCTAATTTACGAACTCCCTTTGCCTTTAGTCTAGAGATAGCATCCAAAGCCATAGCCATCGCAGCAGGGGCAGCATTATAAGTATCATCTATCAATAAAGTATCTTTGATACCCTCCAAGCATCGAAGTCTTCCTTTTACAGGGACTGTTGTCTTAATTTGTTGAGAAATATCAACCAAATTCATACCATCTACTAGACCCAAGGCTATTGAAGGTAAAATTGAGTTAACTTGATGCTTACCCAAAACATATTCTACTTGAAATGGAATGCTACTTCCTTTATATTCAACTTTAAACTTACCCTTAGGAACTATACTACTATGATAATTAGACCATCTATCTTCTGTATTCATAACTTCAATTGCAACCTTGAAATCTGAAGCTTTAATATTAGAGTCTCCAAATCCAAAAGTAATTACATTATCTCTTTTACGATAAATAGATTTTAATACCGAATCATCACCATCTATAATCAAAGTTCCATCAGATTTTAATGCTCTTAAGATTTTGGCATCTTCTTTAATCAACTGCTTTTTATCTTTGAATTGGGCAAGATGCACAGGATGTTCTCCAATAAACCCAAATACAACTACATCAAATTCCAAGAAATCAGTAATAAACTCATCCATATCTCCTGGACTATCTACCCCAATCTCCAGAACCCAAATTGGGGCAAATTCACTGTCTCCAAACCAAGATTTAGATAAAGCTTTGAATATAATTCTAAGCCAAGCAAAAATATTCTTACCCGGATATTTTTCATCCATAAAAGATAAAGTAATACCGATAGGTGTATTATAATTATCAATATTAGTACCAACTGGACTAAATTGCTCTAAAAATAAAACCATATTAGCCCGCATACTAGTTTTACCAACATTACCAACAACACCTATAATTGTAGGATTATATCTTTTTAATAATTTTTTACTGGAATATTTTAAAATTTGATATATCAGAGATTTCATAACAGACTATATTAGATTTATTTATCTGGAGATACATTAAGATAACTCAATAAAAACTCATTTAAAGGCTTAATCTTTGGAACAACTGAGGTATCAGCAAATCTAGAACCTTGAGGAGCATTGAGAGATATAAGTAAAGTATACTTTGGATTATCCAATGTTGCAAATTGTATAAACGACTGATGAGTTTCTCCACCTTCCTTCTTGAATCCACCAATACCTGCAATTTGAGCTGTTCCTGTTTTACCACCAATACTATAACCATCCACCATAACTTGTCTAGCTGAGCTATTCTCCACCACATCTACCAACATTTCAGATAATTCTCTAGCTTTATTTGGTGACATAGACTGACCTTGTACTTCTGGCTCAATATCTGTTATTTCTCCATCTGGACCTTGAATTGACTTTACAATTCTTGGCTTCATAATTTTACCTTCATTGATAATACTGTTAAATGAAGTTAACATCCTAATAGGAGTCATAGATATTCCCTGTCCATAAGAGGCATTAGCAAAATCTACCTCTCTTAAATCTCGAGCTTGTTTGGTCAAATTATCAGTCTTACTTTTAACCTCCCCTGGTAAATCTACTCCAGTTTCTCTACCAATCTGAAATTGGTCTATGATTCCAGAGACAAAAGCTTCTCGTCCTAATTTTCTTTGGATAAAAATCATGCCTAAATTTAGAGAATTTTCCAAAGCATAACTCATAGTTTGAGTTCCATATACCTTATTGGACCAATTAGATATATCAAAACCATTAATTCTCTCTGTTCCTTTATCTTCATAAGTAGTACTCGGAGTAATAACATCCTTATCTAAACCTATTCCTACTGTAATTGGCTTAAAAATAGAACCTTGCTCGTATAAATTTTCTACCAAAGGATTCCTAAAGACACCTATGTCCTCAACCTTATTATATTCATTACTATTAAAATTAGGAGTAGCAGCCATGGCTAAAATATCTCCAGTTGTAGGATCCATGATAACACCTAAGGCCGTTTTAGGCTTAAATTCTGATGATAATTCTGCCAATATCTCTTCCAGCTTAAATTGTATAGTATGGTCAACAGTCAAAATCAGATTAGCCCCATTAATAGCATCTTGCTTTTCTATTTTTGTATTGGCTAGCCAGACTCCTCTTCTATCCTTAGCTTCTACATTAGCAAAGCCAGTTTCTCCTTTTAATTGTTCATTATAATATCTCTCAACACCATATTGTCCTCTCTGCTTATATTCTGAGAAATAACCTAAAATATGAGAACCCAAAGTTTTCTCTGGGTAGTGACGGACTGATTTTTTCTCCAAAATAATTCCTTTCAGAGCTTTCTTCTTTAGAGGCTCTACAATATTCTCAGGCACATCTTTTGCAAAAATATAATACCTTTTATCTTTATTATTAAACTCTTCTTCCAACTTAACTTTATCTATATCAGGAAAGTTTTGGTCAATAAATTCTTTAATCTGAGCTTTATTAGATTCATTAGTCTGACTTATAAAATTAGCATCAAATCCAATATCATAGGTAATCAAATTAATCGCAACAGGAAAATTATACCCAGACTTTAGATTTTGAAAATAAATATTCCCTCTATCCCCAATTAAATCAACTCTAGCTTGATGCTTATTATCAGCTTTAGCTTTATATTCACTATGAGCTAAAATTTGGACTTGAAATAATCGAATAAGGACTATCAAAAATAATAAACTAATTCCAGCTACAAATACCCAAAATTTCCAAGTTTCACTTTGAGGTCTGGTAGCTATTGTAGCCCTCCTTTTTGCTCTCCTAATAGACATAAATTACTTTTTTACCAAAGCTCCATTTTGATCTATATAAATAAAGTTAGATTTTTCCATAGCTATTATATCTGGATTGGACATAGTATTACCAATAGAATTATATTGAGCAATAGTAGTATGGATTTGAGTATAATTATGCTTAGTATCGGCTAATTCTTGCTTTTTATCAGCCAAGGTATAACTACCTACCCAAAGACTATTAGTCTCAGCAATATAAACCACTCCTAATAAGAGAGCTATAAAAATTAATGTGTAGATTGATTGGATTTTCATAAGTTTAGATTTTTTCAATAATACGGAGTTTAGCGGAACGAGACCTTGGATTCGCGCCCAATTCTATCTCAGAGGGAGTGATGGGTTTTTTGGTAAGTATATTTACAAACCCCTGAGCCCTCCATTCACGAAATACATTCTTTACAATTCTATCCTCCCCTGAGTGAAAAGAAACTACAGCCAATCTTCCAGAAGAACTTAATAAGTTCAAAGATGAAGCTAATAGAGAATTTAGAGCTCCTATTTCATCATTCACTTCCATTCTCAAAGCCTGAAATACTCTAGTCGCTGGGTGAATGGATTTTTTAGCGAATTTACCAGGTACAATAGATAAAATTAAATTAACAAGTTCAGTAGTAGTTTTAATGGATTGTGTTTTACGAGATTCAACAATAACCCTAGCTATTCGACCAGAAAAAGGCTCGTCTCCCAAATCTCTAAATAAATCAGTTAACTCATTTTGAGAATAAGTATTCAGAATCTCTTCAGCAGTCAAACCATCAGAACTAGTATCAAATCTCATATCAAGCGGAGACTCCTCCTTAAAGCTAAATCCTCTTGAGACATCATCTAATTCCATTGAAGATAACCCTAAATCAGCTACAATACCATCAACCGAAATCACTCTCAATTCAGCCAAAACCTGTTCAATAAGTCTAAAATTACTATGCTTCAGGATAACTTTACCCTCTGCAATTTGAGAAGCCAATCTCTGCTCTACCAAATCCAAAGCCTGCCTGTCAGCATCAATTCCAATTACTTTTCCAGAACCAAGATGTTCTGCAATCAATTCAGTATATCCACCAAATCCAACTGTAGCATCTACATAGACTCCATTCTCTCTAATTGCCAAGCCCTGCACCGCTTCATTTATTAAAACTGGAATATGCTTTAATTCTGACATAATTACACTCCTAAATCTGCTAATTGCTCGGCAATCTCACCAGACTCAGCCTCAGTTCTTTCTTTATAAGCCTGCCATTCAGACTCATCCCAAATTTCTAATCTATCAAAGAGTCCTGTGATTACAACCTTCTTACCTAACTTCGCATAATTTCTAAGATAGTCAGGCAAAACAATTCTACCTTGCTTATCTAGAGCTACATCCATAGCTCCAGCTAACATCAACCGACTAAAAGCTCGATTATTATTACTACTAATAGGTAATTTACTCAATTTAGTAGCAAGTTCTTTCCAAGATTCATAGGTATAAACCCAGAGACAATTATCCAAACCTTTAGTAACAACAAGCCCAGCTTTCAAATCCTCTTGAAACTTTTTAGGGACTGCAAGTCGTCCCTTATCATCAATACTGTGGCTATATTCACCTATAAACATATTTATTCACCATTTATTTCCATTTTCTACCACTTTTTACCATTATATACTCATTTCTAACCCTTGTCAAATAAATTTATCCACATTTTATAAAATAAAAACCCCATTAGGGGTTTAGGTAATTTTTTTCGTAGAGTCGGCTACCACGCCGACGTGGTTTTTTCGTAGGTGCGACCTTGTAAGTATTTTGTCTCCCTTTACCTGCCTGCGGTAGGCAGGGAGGGAGTACCCGTAGGGGGAGGGTGGATAGAATATAATTTTTAACTTAATCCACCTCCGCCCCTTTGGTGCACCTCCTCCTAAGGAGGATATAAAGCAAATTGCAAAACACTCCACCCCGTCAGGCAAGCCCGCCACCCCTCAATTTATCTCCCGTAGGGATGAGAGGGGAATTTAGCTCAGTCCACACCTGTCTTACATCCTAACCCTATTTCGCCTTAGCTTTAGTAGGTTTTTTGGACTTATAACTTGAAGCTGCTTTCTTTTTAGCACCTTCGATATATTTACATTCTGGATACCTGTTACAAGCTCTGAACGGTCCCCTTTTACCTTTTTTGAACACCATATCACCAATTTGACATTCTGGGCATTTCTCCCCAGTTTTATTTTCAATTTTTTTGATAGTTTTACAAGTAGGATAATTGGAGCATCCCAAAAATGGTCCGAATCTTCCGCTTTTTACCTCCATCACACCATCATCACAATTAGGACATTTTTCTCCACCAAAATCTGCTTGAAGCTGCTTTTCCTCATCACTTTTATCAGTATATTTACACTCTGGATAATTAGTACAGGCCACAAATTTCCCAAATTTACTGCGTTTTAATTCCAATTGCCCCCCACATTCTGGACAAGGTCTATCAGTTATTATCTCACGATGTCTTTCTACGGTTTTTTCTTTTGACTTCAAGTTTTGTTCAAAAGGATTATAAAAATCAGCCATAGCCTTCTGATAAGTGTCTTTCCCAAGAGAAATCTCATCGAATTGCTCTTCTACTTTGGCTGTAAATTCAATATCTACAATTTGAGGGAAATGTTCTACCAACATATCTGTTACAGTTTTGCCAATATCAGTAGGGGCAAACCGTCTATCTTCGTTTTTAACTACATAACCTCTAGTCTGTATGGTAGATATAATTGAGGCATAGGTGGATGGCCTCCCAATAGCATTAGTCTCTAAGGCTTTGACCAGACTACTTTCACTATATCTAGCTGGAGGTTGGGTAAAATGCTGTTCCCCTTCAATCTTTTTGGTCGCTAAATTTTCACCTTCATTTAAATTTGGTAATATAACATCCTCTGATTTCAAATCATATACTCGCATAAACCCATCAAAGACCAGTCTCTTCCCATTAGTGCTAAAAGTATATTTACTAGATTCTATATCTTGTATAGACACATTCATAGTCTCAAAGGTAGCCGGTTTCATCTGGCTTGCCATAAATCTACCCCAGATTAGAGTATATAATTTATATTGTTTATCATCTAAGTATGGCTTAACCTCTTCAGGTGTAATACTAGGATCAGTTGGGCGAATAGCCTCATGAGCCTCTTGAGCATTTTTAGACTTAGTCTTGAATTGTCTACTCTGATAATATTTCTCCCCAAATTGTCTGACAATCTCACTCTTAGCAGAACTGATAGCCTGAGCCGATAAATTAGTGGAGTCAGTTCTCATATAAGTGATAAGTCCAATTTGCCCACGGCTACCAATAGCAATACCCTCATATAATTGCTGAGCTATCATCATAGTTTGTTTGGCTGAGAAATACAATCTTCTAGCTGCATCCTGTTGTAGTGAGGAAGTAATAAAAGGTGGATATGGGTTCCTTGAGACCGCTTTATTCTCAATAGACTTGACTTTATAAGACAAAGTTTGGAGTTTATCTACCAAATTCTGAGACTCCGACTCGGACTTAAATGCAAATTTATCTAATCTTTTATTATCTATATGAGTCAAAGTAGAGTTAATATCGAGATTCTTGTCATTATTAGAATTAAATATACCACTAATTGTCCAATATTCTTGCGATTGGAAAGATTCAATTTCTCTTTCTCTATCTACAATTAGCCGCAAAGCCACCGACTGCACTCGCCCTGCTGAGAGCCCTCGCTGGACTTTTTTCCACAAAAATGGAGACAATTTATAACCAACCAAACGATCCAGAGCCCGTCTAGCCTGCTGTGCATCTACCAAATTCAAATCTATATATCTAGGGTTAGCCAAAGCCTCTTTAATCGCTGACTCTGTAATCTCGTGAAATACCATTCGCTTAGCTGAACTAGGTTTTAATTTCAAAATATGAGCCAAATGCCAAGAAATAGCCTC